>AYTS01000182.1 GCA_002009475.1 Candidatus Brocadia carolinensis
CGTCCGGTGCTGTGTTTTATCGAGGAGACGCGGGAGTATTTTGCAGGGAAACTACGGGTAGGCGAGACGATGGGGAGTGAGGAGGTAGGAGAGGTTATTCGGAGTTTTAAGAAATATCTCCCTGGTTACGTAAAGAAGGGAATCCTTCGTGGTGACGGGGAGTTCATCGGTTGGGAGAGTGTGGAGGTAGCAATTGAAGAAGGATATCAGTTCATTTTTGGTAATAAGGGATGCATCCACCCTTTGATAGATCGAAGTGGTACAAGGTTCGAGAGGCAGACAGGGTTGAATATAATGAGTGTGTCTATCAGCCGATGGGGTGGAAACAAGGGTGTCGTTTTGTTGCCATGCGCATACCAGAAGACGAAGTACGAGAAGGAACGGCCGTTCAACTGAAGCTTTTTGAAGAGGACAAGTATATCTACCGGGTATTTGTCACGAACAAGGGGGAAAAGGCCCACAAAGTGATAGAGGAGTATGACAAGAGGGCGGATAGTGAGAACCTAATAGGGGAGGCCAAGCGGGAAGGGTTGGCGGCCATAGTATCGAACAAGTTTGCGAGTAACTATGCGTACTTTCAAATCGTAATGCTTTCCTACAATATTTGGCGGTCGTTTAAGATGCTTGCCGGGCATAGCCAGTTGGAGCAGGAGCGACAGGCAGAAGAAAGTAAATCGGAACCAACCTGTGCTGCAAAAGAAGTAATCGACCATACGATACGGATTGCCCGTTTAAAGCTTTTGTTCATAGCGGCCAAGATTACCGGTCATTCGAATGCCCATGAGGTGAAATACTCCCGGCATGATAGCAGGGTTGCAGGCCTTTTCTGGTTCATGGGGTATCTCGATGAACGTATCCGGCAAGCAAGACCCTGGCTTGACAGCAGGAGATTGCCTTCGAGACATGTCGGAGTTCTGGGGATAAATCAAGTTGTTTTTTCTCCGTGACGTTGGTGCAAGAAATTTCTTGCACGAGGTGTACGATATGAGCAAGAAGCCGTGTTATTGAGAAAAAAAGAACTGAAAAGAGACGTATAACTAATTGGCAGGGCGATCAATCAGCAATCCTGAGGCTGATTTGATAAAATTTTACCGCTCACACAGTAGCGGTCTGTTTGGTGCAAGATTCAGGCCTTAACCGAACTTACGCAAAAAGTGTAGCCGAAGCGGTACTTTTGCATAGTGAGCAAGTCGTAAGTGGTTGAATAATACGGGTCGAGAATTTTTGCCGGCGATGTAGTGTATGAATAGTGAGGATTG
>AYTS01000183.1 GCA_002009475.1 Candidatus Brocadia carolinensis
AAAAAACTCGGAGTTGATCCACAGGCGATAAAAAGAAAGCGGATAACCTTCAAAAAAACAGCTTTGTAGTGAGGAAAATATTTGAAGACCCTTGTATACCAGCTACTTATGCTCTTAAATGCGTAACTTAGGTTAACCAGGCTTTGGACACCGCAACCGCCTTTGCTCAAGACATGAGTGGATAGATCATAGTTGTGCAAACATCTTTGGTGAAGACAATCAGAGATTATCATTTACTGTTTTGCAATGTCAAGCTTTTTCGGTTGTTTCTGGGGAAAGAACGAGATCGAATCGTTTCAGGTTATCCGTGGATTGGTATTTTAGGAAATACTTGAGGAGGGCAGAATTGAGAAGTTTGTCCAATTGTTATTGACTCAGGCATGGGTTGTTTCCTCGGCTGACTGGTAGAAGACAATCCCCACCCGCTGAATATGCTCGGTCACGTCCGGATCGCTGATGTGGTGAAAGATGGACAGGTCGAAGGTATAGGGCAGGAGCAGGTTGTCTATCTCGTCCATGATGCGGTAAAGCACCTTCAGGGTCAAAGCCTCCCCACCAATCAATGTCAGATCAATATCGGAGCCGGTTTTATAATTGCCTTTGGCGCGCGAGCCGTAGAGGATCGCCTTTTTCACTTGTGGGTAGCGGGCAAACACAGATTGAATCTGTTCGATAGTAGATTCCTTCAAACCGAACTTCATGCCTGTCTCTCTTTGGTAAAGGGTTTCAGCCTTTCGAGAAGTTGCTTGAACTCCGTGCAGTAATTCTCCCGAACGGCATGAACAATTATTTTGGCAATGTTCCTGTTGTACGTGTGAGAACTTAGATTTCTGCTGTTGAACATATCCATCCAAACCTCGCCGTTTTCGATGAGACCTTTCTTGAATGCCTCGCGGGCGCTGTCTTTTGAACCGTAGAGATTACGTATACCCATGCTTTCAAGAAAATCTTTCAGGGTGTTCCAGGCCAGTTCGTGGGTGTATTCAAAAGATTGAATCATGCCCTGTTCTTCAAGCTCGGTAAGCGTGCGCTGTTCAGCGAGTTCAACGGCACTTCTCAACTGCTCAAACGCTTGCGCAAAATGTTTATAGCGCTGAATCCAGCGGATATCTTGTGTGCTCATTGGAAGACTCCATAAAACGCCTTGTTCTGCTTCTTATCTTCTTTGTTGACACGGAACATGGTATCTGTCATAAAAATGGGCGTCCTTGCGTTGGTATATTCACTTAGTATTTAAAGTATTGTAACCTTGATCAAACATTTTCTTAGATCGTAAAGGTGCATTTTAGAAGCAAAGGGGAAAACATTGGTATTCCTCCATAGGACAGAAATCAGTTCTAAATTGTGCAATGATGCTCAGAAGGGCAAACGTATTCTCTTATAGACGTAACTCAAATCCACCTGCTCTGCGGGCGGATTCTTTACCTATCTATAGAGAGCTATAGGTGTGGATATCCCCATGGTTTGATCTGTAATGGTACCAGTTATTTGTCTTCCATCGGCGGATACTTTTAGAATAGCCCTCCCTGTCGTACCCATAGCTGTCGTATACCAAACATCTATATTTTGTTCATTAATAGTACCTTGACCAACTGCAGTTATTCCATATATTGGATTTACTTCCTGTACGGTGACAAAATTTCCGCTATGATTGATAATATAGGATAATCCTCCGGTACCTTGCCAAGTACCACTTATGTTTACATAAGGTACTTGCATTTCTCCGGTCTGATTTAACTGACGTTCCTTCTCGTTAATTTTCGTTTCCATCTCGCGTAGCTTTTTTTCAAGCTCAACATGACGCTGGGAAAGTTCCTGTTGATTAAGCTGACTAAGGCCTTCTTCAATTATTCTTTGGGTTTGAATAGTTTCTTGACTGTGTTTATTTATAGAAGTATCTTTATTACCGATAACTCCTATTTGATAAAAAAGAGTAATGATACCCCCAATGGCAGTTATTAAACTTGTAATTCCTGTAAGTATACCAGGTAAAGTAGTCCAAAAGGATTTTTTATCATCCATAATTTCCCTTTCTAAATGAAATGACAGGAAGTTCCTTGTTCCCAGCAAACAACAACAGTAAAACAAAAACAAAGAAGAATGCAAGCTTTTTCCTGTTTTTCCCGGGAAAGGACGCGACTAATCTTTTCAGGTTTTCCAGGGACTGATGCCTTTGCACATTCTTGTATTTTAATGTGTATTAATTTTGTACTAAAATTCGCTCAAAAGGATAGCATTCATGGAAATACATAGCGCAGCAAAGCCGCACCCAATTCTCTGTTGTGAAAACGGGAGATTGCTTCGGAAAAACCCCTCGCAATGACACAGACTATGTCTTTGATGACGTATTGTACGTTGTCATTGCGAGCGAAGCGAAGCAATCTTTCTCTCATAAAAAATCTGTCCCGCCTGTTAAGGGGTGAATAGGGTTGTGAAAAAACTTACAAAAAAAGAAGTTTTGACACAGTAATACTATAGTATTGTCATCACACCAACAATATCTTGATTTTCAAGGCAGAACAGGGGACCAACCTAATATCGGAGACTTAAGAATAAAATTTGTTTGCTAAAGACGAAATTACATATTACATTACAAACCATGAAAATTGCGCTGGCACAGATCAATCAAACCATAGGCGACTTTCAAAAGAATACCCAAAAAATCTGCTCCTACCTTGAACGTGCCAGGAACCAGGATGCCGATCTTGTTATTTTCCCGGAGTTGGCCGTTACGGGTTATCCTCCAAAGGATTTTCTCGATATTCCTTCGTTTATCGATGAAAATCTAAAAGCCCTCAACCACGTGGTCAATCATGTATCCGGTATTTCTGCCATTGTCGGCTTCGTCGACAGAAACAAGCGACGTCATGGCAAACTCGTCCACAATGCGGCGGCATTCATACAGGACCGAAAGATTATTTCGGTCCATCACAAGTCACTCCTGCCAACATACGACGTCTTTGATGAGTGCCGTTACTTTGAACCAGCGCATCAGATTTCACCGGTAAAATGTAAGGATTACATGCTCGGCATATCTATCTGTGAAGATATGTGGAACGATGAAGGGTTTTGGACACGTCCCTTGTATGAGAGAGACCCGATTGAAAATCTGATCTCCCAGGGGGCAAATGTCCTGATCAACATCTCGTCTTCACCCTTTGCCGTGGGGAAACACGACAAGATCCGATTGCGTCTGCTCACCCACGCTGTTATGAAACACAAAGTACCCTTTGTCTATGTAAATCAGGTGGGCGGTAATGACGATCTTGTCTTCGATGGAAACAGCGTGGCATTAAATGCCCAGGGCAGTCTTATTGCCCAGGCAGCCGCGTTTCAGGAGGATTTGGTGGTGGTCGATATAAAAAGCCCATCGGTACAAATTCAACCCAGGACCTATTCCGATATTGAAACGGTACATATGGCCTTAATTGCTGGGCTTCGGGATTATGTGATAAAATGCGGTTTTCAGAAAGTAATCATTGGCCTGAGCGGAGGTATCGATTCCGCGGTAACCGCTGCACTTGCGGCAGAATCTCTGGGTAAAGAAAATGTCATCGGGGCGCTTATGCCATCCCAATTTTCTTCACAGGGGAGTATCGACGATTCTGTAGCGCTTTCTCATAACCTGGGTATTACCTATGAAGTGATACCCATTCAGGAGATATTTGCAACCTGTCGGAAAACCCTTGAGGTTGAATTTAAAGGTACTTCCTTCGGTATTGCTGAAGAAAATCTCCAGGCGCGTATCCGTGGTAATATCCTTATGGCGCTTTCCAATAAGTATGGATACCTTGTCCTAACAACGGGAAATAAATCGGAACTGGCCGTGGGCTATTGTACCCTCTATGGCGACATGAGCGGCGGGCTTGCGCTGATCTCGGATGTCCCCAAAACGATGGTGTATGAACTGGCCAGGTACATCAACCGGGAAAAGGAGATTATCCCGCATAACTCCCTTACCAAACCCCCTTCTGCTGAATTGAGACCGAATCAATGCGATCAGGACAGCTTACCCCCGTATAATGTGCTCGACGGCATTTTAAAGGCATACGTGGAAGATACCAGAGGCATCGATGAAATTATTCAGATGGGGTTTGATGAAAAGGTTGTGCGTGAGATTATCAGAAAGGTAAACAGAAATGAATATAAGAGGCGACAGGCTGCCCCGGGCATCAAGGTAACTTCCAGGGCGTTTGGATCAGGGAGGCGGATGCCCATCGCCCATAATTTTATGTGTTCATAATAACTGCTTTCATGCAGAAGCAAGAAACTAAATTACCTATAGGGGTCTTCGATTCTGGTATAGGAGGGATCTCGGTCCTCGCTGAGCTGATCAAGACGCTGCCGTACGAAGAGTTTGTCTATTATGCCGATGCACTTCATGCCCCTTACGGGAACAAACCAGAGGACGTTGTCCGGTCTCTATCAGTAAACGTTGCAGAATTTCTGGCTCTTATAGGTATTAAATCCCTGGTCGTTGCGTGTAACACCGCCACAAGCGTTGCAATCAACGAGATTCGAAAGAAGTATCATTTCCCGGTAATTGGTATGGAGCCTGCCTTAAAACCAGCCGTGGAGCTTGGGCTTACCGGTAAAATCCTTGTCATGGCTACCCCTCTGACGTTAAAAAGCAAAAAATTCACCGAACTCGCGTATCATTATAGACATCGTGCTGAGATCGTCCCGGTTCCCTGTGACGGACTGGTGGAGATCATTGAACGAAATCATTCCTGGGGACAGAAAGTTAAAGAATATCTTTCCCATCTGTTTTCACCGATAAACAAAGTGGGTATTTCTGCCATCGTCCTCGGGTGTACTCATTATGTACTGATAAAACAGGAAATTCTGCATGCCATTGGGGATAATATTACGATTATTGATGGAAATTGCGGGACAGCCAGGCACTTACGATCCGTGCTTCAGAATAAATGCCTGCTGAATAGTGCCATCGCAGAAAAACCTCATATTCCTTTAAAAGCTCAGGTAAGGTTTTATGTCTCAGGAGCTGAACGGGAGAAGAGGACAACACAGTGCAAGCAATTATTGCAACACGAAGGTATTCTGTGTGAGTAAAAGTATTTACCAGAAAGGAACGAAATTGGTAAAAATCCAATCATTTGATCTCAGGTGTCGCAGTTGGATCAAAGGGATTCGTTCTCAGGGCAAAGGAAAAGAGATACGGATATTCGTCTTTTAAATGTCTCATATATTCCAGCCATTCGTGGATGAGCACCAGGTACGCCCGCTTTATATCGCCGGAGAGATGCGCATAGTCGGTGTTCTTTAGCTTTTTCACATCTGCCCTTGCAGTTAGTTCTTCCGTCAGATGAGATACCGCCCACAGAAGTTCTGTGAATGATTCATGCTCCAGTAGATTAGGATTTTCCAGGAGACGCAGCAAAAAATCCCTCTTTCCTGTAAGAAAACTCCTCAATTCTTCTAAATTACCTTTTTGGCTGTCAATACGGTAGTCAAAATTTTTCAGACTTTTGCTGGTACTGAAAAATTTTTGCTCTGTCCAATCATTCGTTATCACAAGATTTTTTCTGATCTTATCAAGGTTGTAATCAAACTGAGAAAAATACTGTAAAAGTCTCATTCCAATTTCACTAAAAAAACGCGCCAATAACCATATTCAGTTTTTTCAGGATAGCGCGCTTTTCCCGCTCATTGAGCAACTGGTGGATAATGAGCGTAACAAACAATACCTCAATCGGGACAAACGCAATATCTGCTACCAAAAAAATGAAAATATGATGGGCATCCTGAAAAATTGCATAATGGACAAAATAAAGGATCACAGATACGGTAACGAGTGATAAACCCAGACTGAGCTGCCAACGAAAACGTTTCATAATGATATCACCGGTAAAAATTCCCTTTTGCAAATTTTGTTTATGAAAATCTGCCGAATCTAAAGTACAAAATCGTTCAATTGAGCGCTTACGACGGAATTCGAAATGCTGTCCAATTTTAAAATAATGCCTTGAAATATCTCGCTTTTAGCCTCACAAGGGTATGGCTACGATACCTCCATCATCCATGGGATATCTTCACTGGCAAATCGTATGGTAGCTTCAGTTGTATAATTATATTCCGTTCTGAAAAGTTCATAATGAGATAGTTCTACCTTTGCAAGTATGGCGAACATTTCCTGCTCTTTAACCTCTGTCGAGGATTCAACAGCTTTTTTGTAGAATTCATATGCCCGCCATTCGGTATCCATAATGACCTTAATGGCATCCGCGAATGATGCCGTTTTGGGTGGGGTCTCAGGATGTACAATCTTTAATTCCCCGGCTTCCTGCACGACGGGTACGTGTTTATATTTTTTCTCATAATAAGAGACAAGCATCTTATAATGGGTCATTTCAACAGCAGCCATGTCATCAAATTTAATACGCGTTCCCTTCTGTTCCATCTGGAGGGCCAGATTTGAGTAAAAGCGGCTTGCCTTCATCTCCTCAGAAATAGCCGTTTCTAAAATACTCTTAATGTTGTGTTGCATCGATCAACCCTCCTGGCATGAGGAAAGTATTTGCTGGTTAGCGTATAAACGCCCCTCTAATAATTATAGGAAAAGCTTAGACCGACAAAGCTTCTTACAAAACCTATTTTATTTCAACAGATATCTTTACTACTCTTGGTTGTACCAGTTGTTCAAAATCCTTGTATGCAAGCCTGACCAATTCCCGGCGTGAACCGGCATTGAATGCGATCTCTCTGTCTTCAGTCAGGCTTTTTGCTACAAAGACATCCATCCCATAAAGATTGCCAAAAGGGGGCATGGCTCCAACTTCACAATCTGGAAAGAGGCCTTTAAATTCCTTCTCCCCGGCAATTTCAACCTGCTTCGCCCCCGTCTCCTTCTTTAAAAGATCCAAATCTAGTTTATCGGAAGCAGGCAGAATAGCCATCGCCATTTTTCTATCAATTTTCACCATGACTGTTTTCGCCAATTCTTTCCGGGGAATATGGGCAGACACAGCCGTCTCCTCGGCCGTAAAAGCCCGGGAATGACTGATCGTAATGTACCTAATGTTATGACTGTCCAAAAAATCTTTTAATTTCTTTGCCGGCATATGAACCTCTTTTCCTGATTTTAGAATTACCAATTTTATTTATGCACCGCATGGTTTGTATTCTTCATCGCTAGTGACAAATCTATCGTCATTTAATATCTATTATATCTCATTCGGAAAATGAAAAAAATGGAAATATTTTACTAAAGCCCCGTGTTGTCCGGTTAAGGAATTGCATATGCGCGCAACTCTTGTTCCTTGAGATTACCGCTATCCGCCTGTGGCCGGGACTGGTGTGCCTTGAAGTATAGAATACCTGCGTGGTTGAAAATATCCCCTCTGCGAGCCTAAATTTTCGTGGAGAAATTTACGTTCACCATGGGGCAATTCCTGTCCGCCGATGGGCAGGCGTATGCGTAGAAGGACAGCTATTTCCCGTGAGGGGTATGACGGCGTTACGAGGTAAGGACAATCTTTTGGGGTGTATGGGCATGGCGTATGAGTTCGTGCTGACTGCCCGTTCTCAATGAAGCACTGGCAATATCCTTTGTTGGAGATGTTGCAATAGGTTCGGCGAAAAACATCTCTGGATAATGCTTTGGGCATACATCACGAAAGGGTTCGGTGACATCTTCGGCAAGGAGATTGAAAAGGAGCGATATAAATTTGACCGCTATGATGATGACCTTGTTGTCATGACAAAGACTATGGATATTGCGGTTTATTTTTTTACTGCCTCTTCAAGGCTCTTTAAACGCTGTAAATTCACTGCTCCATCCCGAATGCGCGTCAGATTCCCCATCGTTTGAGCAGTACCCCACCACCAGCTGATGTCCTGCTGTGCATGGGCGGTACCTTTGTAACCCTGCAGGTGATTCCAGAACCACATCTCCACATACTCCTGTTCTACCCCGCTGGGATTCCCGTCCTTTTGGTTAAATATGGCATAGGCGCCAAGGACAGGCCCAATTACCGGCAAGTGGCCGCTGGTCTTTTTGAACAGGCTGTACACCTCCGGCCCCAGTTCCTTGGGGCTGAGCAGTTTGACGATTACATCGCTCAGGGGGAATGGAGCTCTTTCTTCCGGAGACGGCTTAATCATATCTTTGGCAAAGAGTTCTTCTACCACGCGCTGTGCATCATCGATACGCCTCCACGATTCAAACATGTATTGATCCAGGGAATCAAGCCACATGCTGGAAAATCTGCTGCTGTGGCATTTCGTACAGAGCTCCACCCAGTAGCGGCGCTTCGTCTTGCTTTCCGCGGAGTAGATCTCAAGTTTTTTGTCTATGGGAGGCAGTTTTATCCCATAAGGGAAATTCTTGATTCCCGATTTAAACTCGACTTCCGCGGGCGGTATAATACCCATACGCCATATGCCTTTCGTCTCTACGTTCATCTCCCATTGGCCATTTCCAACATACATATGGCAATACTGACACGTTGGCGCAGGATAATCAACGCCGGGAATAACCTCAGAGAGCTTTTTGTCCCAGTTCCACTTCTCTCCGGAGATATTATAGATAATCCCCCACCGGGAATGTTCATAGCTTTCCCAATCAGGATGGTCGGGTCCCATATGGCATCCGGAGCACACCTCCGGACGGCGAGCCTCCGCAACGGAAAAGAGATGCTTGCTGTGACAATCGTCACACGATGACATATTCTGATGGCACTGGTCACAGCCGATCATCGAATATCGCTCACCTCGCCGGTAATTTTCCACATACCAGGGAACGGACATCGTAGCCTCCCAACTCTGAGGATGGCTTGGTCTGCCAAGATCTCTCCCTTTTGCAAATTCTTTCGCCTGTCGTGGATGGCAGGCACCGCAGGCGTTATCAACGGTAGGCATGAACAATTTCTCGTGATTATCACCATGACAGTAGGAACAATACACCCCATTCTTTGTCCCCGGTTCCCAGTTGTTTAACTCTTTACCGATTAATTCCTCAATCTCCTGTGTCTCTGCTGAGACTTCCCGGTTTTTTTTCGGATTAGCGTGATTTGAGGCCTTCCACTGAGCCACAATTCCCGGTGAAGACTCTTCGTGGCATTCGACACACTGATCAGGCCTGTATCTGTTCAGGAGTTCTTTATAGTCTGAATTTTCAGCAGAAGGCGGAATGTAATGCCGAGTTGGATTGAAATACATATAAAACGGTATCGGCTGGTAAAATTCCCCCCACGGTCCATCACCTTGCTTCAGCCCGACAAAATCCTCATACAGATTCTTGAGCGATGGATCGGGATATGCATACGAACCAGGCGCTGAATCAAGGGTTGGGAGACTCTCTGTATCCGGAGACATCCAGGCGTTCATTTTCTCTTTTTCCACAACAAAAATTCCAAACATGCCGTTCATCATATGTTCATGAAAATGACAGTGGAATGCCCAGTTTCCCGGCCCAACCCCCTCTCCTGCCGTAAAATCCGCAACATACGACGTAAACGGAGCCAGCGATACATTGTCTATCAACTCCCCGCTTGCCTTATCGGTCCATCGATGCCCGTGCGTATGAAAGGTATGCATCTCCTCTGCTGTATTGATCACATGAAATCTTACCTTCTCCCCCATGTTTGCCTTCCAGACCAAGCCGGGAAACGCAGAACTGTCTCCGTTCATAAATTCAATGTCACCGGACTTATCATTAAACGCCTCATACTCAGTCCCGTTCACCATGTATGAGTGCATGAAGACAACAAACTCTTTATCAGGTGGATTTGTGATATCATCTTTTGGTTCGATTATCAATGCACCCCAGAGTCCCCGCGAGAGACCCTCATCTCCACCCATTTCCAGGGCATGGGTGTGGTAAAACCACGTGCCCGGCGTGCCACTCGTGTCCCACTCATACGTCCTTGAATGTCCCGGTTCTACCGTACTGGTAGGATTCCCTGCTATATGAGCACCGTCATTCGCAGCGGTGTATTTTACCCCGTGAGGATGGAGAGAGGCTGGCACCGCCAGCTTATTGGTAAAATGAACCCTGATTTTGGTCCCTTCCCGCACTTTTATGGTAGGGCCAGGCACTGTAGGTTTTTCACCTTTTTTGCAATACCCCCACGCATCGAAAAATACGCCGGGTCTCAATTCCAGGGCAACCGGACGTGCCTCCATTTCCAGGTAAACGACTCCACCGGTTCCTGCAAGATAAGGGATCTCTGCGTATCCATTCTGAAAAACAAGGAAAAGACGTGCGAACATCAGCATGCTGGTTAAAAACAACCCCCTTGCCACCTTTATTAAAGGGGAATCAGGGGGTTGTCCGGTTGCCATGATACGAACTTTGGAATTCCTGTGCATGAACGTAACTTACTCCAAGGTACAAATCGCCTGCGGGCACTTAATCCTGAGCACAGAACTGCCAACTACGCGGAACCGATGGTTCAGGTTCTCTGGTCCGCAATATTCGACCTTAAAATTTCCGCCCACTGCCAAATCTACGTTTTGTCTGCCAGCTGCCAGAATCAGGGCTACATCTTTTTTCAGCACCGGGCTCTGGTATACACCGCCTTTTACCATCTCTTTTACCGCTTCGATCTCCAATTTTCCCGTGCGCTCATACACCTTATGGAGCAACGCATAAAGCCTTGGGCTCACGACAAGCGTATACGGCAGGAGAAAACCGGTGCATCTCAACTTCTCAATCGCAGATACCACGTCCTGAAACCCGTTGCCAATTACCGACCAGTCGCTCAGTTTCACGGTGTTACGGCCATCCACATTCAACAATCCTGCCACGTTCATATCCGGCAGACCGTTGAAAATCAGATCGTCTTCCCTTGCGGCTGCGGCGACAGCAGCCCCGATTGCAGCGCTGATATCCAGAGGTGTTTCACACTTTTTGCTTGCTTCAAGGTCCCGCCAGAAGAGCCAGAAATCTTTGTAAATAAGCGGTATGTGCGCAATCTCACGTTTGAGCGCACGAATGGCATTATCAGATTCACCAAGCATATCTACGGTTGCCCATGATGGTGTTCCAAAGGTATCAACAGGAACACACTGGCTCCCTACACCGAGGGGACCATACGTTTCCAGGAACTTTCTGCCTACGAGGCATTTTTCGACGGTCTCATGGACACTCCGTTGCAACTTTTCCCAGTCCTCGCGTCCCATCTGTATGTCCGAAGAAACGCCCTTGCCCTCGCCGCCGCATCCTTTTTCTCCCCCGCATGAACCCTTTTCACCCTTACCATTAGAGGAAGAATTGGGCGATAATGCTGTCAGATTTTTGGGAACCTCGTGGCAGGAAAGACATCCCTGATTCAGATATTGACACGTCTTATGGACATCTCTTAATTCCTGGGAAGAGTGACACGAAAAGCAATCGTTTTCTTTCGTGCACTTTGCATAGACAGAAGATGCATTTTGTGGCAGATAGAAAATGGCAGACAAGGCAAAAATCCAGACATAATGATATTTTTTTATAAAAATTCCTGCAGACCTTCATAATCATAGCCTCCTTTTCCTTCAAAGAGTTTTTCAGAAATCACATTTCACTACCTTTATATTTCCCATTTCACCTCGCTTTCTCCTAAATACCGGCAGACTTTATCTGTCGCTCTTTTGGAGCTTTTGCCAGAGTTTTGCATGGTAATCTATTCTTACAAGTAATTGCAAAAAGAAATTTGTCATTACGACCGTCTTTGAGAAGTTGCGCGAATAAGCAAAGCAAACCCATGAGACACCTTGTTTTGTCCGGGATGACCGGCACAGGAAGATTACTGCTGCCCATCCCCCTCGCAATACTACGTGCGGGTATAGTTATTTACTCCGTTCGTTATATGCCACCCCAACGAGGTTATTCTCACTTTTTTTTTCCACTCATGATTACCTGCTTCTGTGAAGACACCTCATAGTCCGTCAATAGATCGTAAAACAGGGTCGGATTATGTTCCCGTAATTCAATCATATAGTCTAAAAATTTAATTATCCCGTCGCTGAATACCTTTTTAACTTTTTTCATTAATAAACGTTGTTTTTGTGCCTCATAAATAAAAAGCTTGTCCGGATTGTTTTGTTTAAATAATTTAACATCTTCAATAAAATGCAGGGTGTAAATCATGTCCTCAAAACTCGAGTCTATGTCGTGAATAATTGCCCGCTCCATAAATTCATAAAATACATGATAGGCCAGGGTATATTCCGTAATGATATGTTCCATCGCTTCCAATGATAAATACTCCAGGTGATCAGCGTCACTGCGCAGCCGCTGTAACTCTTCGAGATTTGCATTTTTGATTTTCGATATCGTTATCACGGGAAACTTGAGTGCATGAAAATGAGTAAGAAAAAAGTTGCGCATCTTCGACCGGTACAAATAGCTTTTCATATACATGAATTTCTTTGATTTTTCCGCCTTTTCCTTCCTCTCTAACAACTTTTCAATCAAGAGAACACCCAGCAGAATTTCAAGGGGTATGGCTGCCAGATGTAGTGCAAACTCGAAATGAGTCTGATAGTTAAGAAACAGAAATAGCCCTGAAACGGATATCAGAGAGACATATAACCAGGCTTTTTTGGTAACGGTCCCTAAAAATCTTGCAATATTCACCGACGAACTTTCCAGACGCCGGGATTGTTCAATGGCGGTCTTTTTGTACATCTCCAGGATATTGGTTTGTGTTGCGATCAGCGACCTGAGCCTTTCCGCCTCTGTAATTTCGCTTTTATCAATAACAAATATCTTTTCTGATACAAAAGGCAAAACCGCCATTCTTACATTCAATGCAATATTCTTGAACATATCCGCTGTAGTACGGGGAATTTTTACCTTTGAAAAGATAATTAAAGAAAATAAATTTCCTGTAGGCAACATTCCCCCGAATCCCAAAGCGGATTTAATTCCGAAAGGAACCACAAATTCATTCTGTGCGGGAATATATGGACTTCCGGGGGCATCAGGCACGTAATATACGCTAAAAATCTTATTTTCCAGTTCCATCGCCAGCTTGGGATCAGGGTTCAGCACAATCGAAATATCTATCCCCAACTGATACAAAAATTGGTAAACCATCAGATTTTGCTTCAGCATCTCTTCATTGATTAAAGGGAGAACCCTGTGCCCTTTTGAAAGCTTCGTTGAATTCCATTCGGGTAGTATTCCGGCGGTCGCCATGAGAATCAGGCATTTCAACTCCTGTGATACTGGATGCCCCTGTAATATTCCGTCAGCCAACTTCTGTAATTCCCCATCAAGGCTTGCATACGGGTAGGTCATAAAAAACCGTACCAGGACGCTTGTTTTCTCCCCTGTTTTTTTATCAATCAGATGTTCGTAAAAATAACGGCACATCAAATCGGTCAGCTCTTCAACATGTTTCGCCTTCAACCCGAATTGTTGCAAAGCATCCCCACAGTGGGTCATGTCTTGTAAGGTAAATTTTGTCAAATCATACATTATCTGTTTACCCGGTATTTATGCACTACGAGGACTGAGTTATCGTATTCCTGTGTCAAAACTTCTTTTTTTGTAAGTTTTTTTCACAACCCTATACACCCTTTATCGGGCGGTACAGATTATTTATGAGAGAAAGATTGCTTCGCGGAGTTTACCCTGAGCAACGCGAATGTGCTCGCTATGACAACGTACAATACGTCAGCAAAGGCATAGCCTGTGTCATTGCGAGGGGTTTTTCCGAAGCAATCTCCCGCTTTCACAACAGAGAATTGGTGCGGCTTTGCTGCGCTATGAATATCCCAGATTTCAGTCGGATAAGGTGGATTGAGCAAAACGAGCCTCTTTCTGAGTCTCCGCACCGAAGAGGGTTGAGGAGTGGAGTTGAATTTAGTATAAAAACCGGCGTCTTAATTCCCAACACTCACAGAACCTTTACCGTGAACCTTGTTTTAAATAATCATAGTTACAGGTTTGCCAAGGTAATTATATTAACCTGCATTATACCTTGAAGATACTCTTTTGCAAAAACTTCTTTTTACTTTCTTTTGACAAAGATATCTTCTCGGAATTGCAAAAAAGGACTTCCTGGGACGTCATGACAGTACGGCATGATCTATGTGGTTGTTGGGTGTGTCTATTTCGACGGTGGCTGCGAACCTTCCAGACAACTGCGCAGGTCTTCCTCTATATGTTTCGGCTCGGTATAGCCTTCTTCTTTATGCTTAAATTCCCCGTTCTTATAGTAGTAAATAAGAGGGATCTTTTTAATGTCATAAACATAACTCATCTCCTCTTTATCTTTAGCTTTGAACATAGGAAAAGCAATCTCTTTTCTATCAACAAAATCTTCTACCACCTTCCTCTTGTCGTCCAGTGATATCCCTATAACTTCCACATTCTTTCCACGGTACTTCTCATACAGAGCGCTCAATTCCGGAATATGTTCCTGACAAACCTTGCACCACGTCGCCCAGAATGTTACAGCCACTACTTTATCATTATTTGATTGAATGAGTCTTTTCAAATCGGTAGAGGTAATGTCTTTAATATCCGTTGCCTGGGAAATTCCGGGTAAGCACAGCATAATACATAGACCCAACAACAGGAATAGTTTTCTAACAGATAAAATGCTTATCATAATTTTCCTCCGCGTTATCTAAAAGCACAAATTTAAGATGACAACCTTTTGTCAATACGGTAATGAACGACTATAGTAAATGGAAAGCGTATATTATCATTGCGAGCGAAGCGAAGCAATCTGACCCTTTGAGATTGCTTCGGACTATCGCCCTCGCAATGACACCTGTAGGTATACTTTTCAATCCCTTCACACTATGGAGTAAATAACCCGACGCCAGGGGATTTTCAATCACCCCCCATAATCCCCCCGTTTACGGCTCATCTTTACCCACATTTAATACTGGATACAGGGGGCGGATGAAATAAGTGAGGGGCAAGGACAGACATGGAAATTTTCCACATTTCCGTAATATCCTCTAACCTCTGAAGTCGCTCCTTCG
>AYTS01000184.1 GCA_002009475.1 Candidatus Brocadia carolinensis
CCAAACCCTGCTTCGCCAATACATGCGTTATCACCGACGTCAACGTCGTCTTACCATGATCCACATGCCCTATCGTACCTACGTTCACATGCGGCTTCGTCCGCTTAAATACCTCTTTCCCCATCGCTTAAACCTCCGATTGTTTTGAAGAAACATTATGCGACACTACTAAATACCTTAGCAGGCGCAGGTCTATATTCTAACGGTTCCATGGTAAATGTGCCCCTGCCTTGGGTGATCGATCGTAATACCGTCGAGTATCCAAACATTTCAGCAAGGGGAACATCTCCCTTAATAATTCTCAGATTCCCCCTGGTGCCCATTTCAATGATATTCGCTCTGCGACTGTGGATCTCACTAATCACATCACCCATATATTGCTCAGGAACAACAATTTCCAGGGACATGATAGGTTCTAGCAATATTGACTTTGCCATCTCCACACCTTTTCGCAGTGCAATACTTGCAGCCGTATAAAATGCTAAATCAGAAGAATCTACCGGGTGTGTTGAACCGTCTGTAAGCGTGACTTTTATGTCTATTAACGTGTATCCACCAGCCACACCAGTAGCAGCCGTCTCTCTGATTCCCTTTTCCACCGACCGCACATATTGCTTCGGAATCTTTCCACCAACTATAGCGTCCTCAAAACTCACCGGTTCTTCACCCTTAAAAGGCTCCAAGGTAATCCAAACATGTCCATACTGTCCATGACCACCCGTCTGCTGGATAAATTTACCCTCAACTTCAACCTTTTTCCCGATAGTTTCCCGGTACGATACTTTTGGCGCACCCACATTAGCATCCACCTTGTATTCACTGAGCATTCTGTTTTTAATCACCTCCAAGTGCAACTCTCCCATCCCGGAAATAATCATTTGTCCAGTCTCCTGATCCATACGGACTTTAAATGTCGGATCTTCTTTTGCCAGTTTTGATAAAGCGGCTCCCAATTTCTCCTTTTCGGCGTCTGTCTTTGGCTCGATTGCCATGGAGATTACGGTGTCAGGGAATTCCATTTTTTCAAGTACTATCGCATGGTCAGAATCACACAAAGTGTCACCGGTAACGGTATACTTCAAACCAATTACCGCACCTATATCACCAGCAGAAAGCATATCCACTTGCTCTCTGGTATTTGCATGCATTTTATAAATACGGCTGATCAGTTCCTTTTTATCTTTTCCGGAGTTTATTACCCTAGCACCGGCGTTTACTTTTCCTGAATAGACCCGGATAAAAGTCAAATCGCCATGTTTATCAGATGCTATTTTAAATGCTAACGCGCTGAATGGTTCGGTGGGAAGGGGCTTTCTTGATATTTCTTCGTCTGTGTAAGGGTTTGTACCAATGATTGATTTCCTATCAAGCGGAGAAGGCAAATAATCACAAACAGCATCAAGAAGCGGTTGAATCCCTTTCTTCTTAAAGGCGGAACCGCACATTACCGTTACGAATTTTAAATTGATCGTCCCTTCCCTGATGGCCTTTTTTATCTCTTCGTTCGTTATCGTCTCACCGTTTAAAAATTTCTCTGTTAACCAGTCAATTTGTTCAGCCAACCCCTCAATCATTTTTTCTCGCTGTGCAAGTGCATCTTTTTTATACTCATCAGGGATTTCCTCAACCGAAAAATTCACACCGAGTTTATCAACATCATCTGAATAAATCACTACTTTCATGCCAACCAAATCAATAACACCCTTGAAATCCTGCTCCTTACCAAAAGGCATTTGAGTTGGGATCGCCTTCATTCCTAATCTTTCATTAATTTGACCAACCACTTTATTGAAATCCGCACCGACACGATCCATTTTATTCACAAAACAGATCCGAGGCACGCCGTATCTATCAGCCTGTCGCCATACCGTCTCAGACTGCGCTTCAACTCCACCCACTCCGCAAAAAACGCATATCGCCCCATCAAGCACGCGAAGTGAACGTTCAACCTCTATCGTGAAATCCACATGGCCTGGTGTATCAATTAAGTTAATATGGTAATCGTTCCACGAACAGGTCGTCGCCGCAGCGGTAATGGTTATTCCGCGTTTCTGCTCCTCCTCCATCCAATCCATCGTTGCGGTGCCTTCGTGAACTTCGCCCATTTTATATGATTTTCCCGTATAATAAAGAATACGTTCAGAAGTAGTTGTTTTGCCGGCATCGATATGCGCTGCGATACCGAAATTTCTCATTTTTTCAATATTCATAAATTAAACTTCCTGTGCTAAGTACTAAAATTTTGACCAGGCAAAATGTGCAAAAGCTTTATTGGCTTCAGCCATCTTATGCGTATTTTCACGCTGTGTTATAGCCAGCCCCTGTTTCTTATATGCATCCAACAATTCATCCGCCAATCGTTGAAACATAGGGCGACCTTTCTTCCCTTTCGCAGCATCAATTATCCACCGAAGCGCAAGGGACTGCTGCCTCTGCTTTGGAACTTCTACCGGCACCTGATACGTTGCCCCGCCTACACGTTTAGACCGAACTTCCACCAAGGGCTTTACATTATTCACTGCAGTTTCAAATATTTCCAGTGGTTCTACGTCAGTGATCTTTTTTTTCAATCACGCCCATAGCACCATAAAATACCCTTTCTGCAACACTTTTTTTCCCTTTTCTCATAAGAGAATTAATAAATTTCGAGACCATTTTGCTCTTATATTTAACATCTGGTTGCAGGTATACCTCGGTACTCCTATATGCAAGCGCCATACACTACTTTCTCCTTGATTAAACCTTATTTGGGAGTCTTAGCCCCATATTTGGATCGGGACCGCCTCCTACCATCAACACCGGCGCAATCCAACGTCCCACGAATGATGTGATATTTAACGCCGGGAAGGTCACGAACACGCCCTCCCCTTACCAATACAATAGAATGTTCCTGTAAATTATGTCCCTCACCGGGAATATAAGCCGTTATTTCCTTTCCATTCGACAGCCTGACTCTTGCTACTTTTCGTAATGCAGAATTAGGTTTTTTTTGGTGTTCTTGTCATCACTTGCAGACAAACCCCTTTTTTTATGAGAACATTTTTGCAAGTCTGGACTCTTACTCTTATTCTGAACTTTTGTTCTACCTTTTCTGATCAATTGGTTTATCGTTGGCATTTATCCCCTCCACACGTTACTTGGTTAAAGTAACAATTTCTCTATCTTCATATTTATCCTCTCCTTCAGGAGCAGGCATTTGCACCGGTAATGCAGAAAGCGAACAATAAGATTTATAGCCTGTTCCGGCTGGCACAAGATGTCCAAGAATGACATTTTCTTTCAATCCAACCAAACCATCAACCTTTCCCTCCAGCGCAGCCCTAGTTAAAACCTTTGTTGTTTCCTGAAACGAAGCTGCTGATATAAAGCTATCAGATTGTAACGATGCCTTGGTTATGCCCATCAATAATGGCTTTGCCGTCGCAGGCTTTCCACCCTTTTCTATAATCTTTTTGTTTTCATCTTTGAATCTAAATTTATCGACAATTTGCCCTGGCAAAAAACTCGTGTCGCCGACATCATCCACTTTTACTTTTCTCAGCATTTGAGCAATAATAATCTCAATATGTTTGTCATCTATAGGCACATTCTGAGAACGATAGACATTTTGAACCTCTTTCAACATATATGTTTGCAGCTCTTCTTCTCCACTTATTCTTAAGATATCCTGCAAAATGAGCGGACCTTCCACTAACGGACTACCTGCTTTTATGCGGTCTCCTCTATGTATCTTTAAATGTTTCCCCCGCGGCACAAGATGCTCGATTTCCATTCCCGTTTCACTCTTGACGAGTATGGTTCGCTTTCCTCTCCTCTTTTCACCTACTTCTACCGTACCATCTATTTCGCTCATCACCGCCGGATCTTTCGGTTTTCTTGCCTCAAATATTTCGGCTACTCTCGGCAAGCCGCCTGTAATATCTTCGGTTCTGGAAATTTCCCTTGGTGTTTTTGCCAGCAAGGTACCAGCGGTAACCATGTCCCCTTCTTCTACCTCAATGTGTGCCTTTTCCGGAATTGGATAGAGGCCGAGTATTTTCCCGGTCTCATCCTCGATGATGATCTGAGGATGTAAATCCCCTTTATGCTCCATGATTACTTTCCGCTTTACCCCTGTAGAAGCGTCTGCCTCTTGTCTCATCGTCTTACCAATTACGATATCTTCAAAACGAATCTTACCGGCCATTTCAGTCAATATTGGAATCATATGAGGGTCCCATCTCGACAATACCTGGTGGGCAACAACAGAATCATTTTCACGGACCAAAATTTCCGCACCAAGGACTATGGTGTGTTTATCAATTTGCCTTCCTTTGGAATCAATGAGCAGGATTTCACCATTTGCGTTAATGGCAACGTTTTTCCCCTGAGGGTTTTTCACTACTGTCAAATTATTATATTTTATACTCCCACCGCGTTTTGCCTTTATTTCAGACTCTTCGACAGAACGAGTCGCAGTTCCACCGATATGGAATGTTTTCATGGTAAGCTGTGTGCCAGGTTCACCAATTGATTGCGCAGCAATAATCCCCACAGCCATACCTTCTTCCACCTGCTGCCCTCTGGATAAATCCATACCGTAGCATTTCATGCAAAGTCCCAGCGACATTTCACAGGTTAAGGGAGATCGAACTTTAATTTTTTCATAACCTAACGCTTCAATCCTCTTAGCCTTTTCTTCTGTGATTAGTTCATTTTCTCTTACAATCACTTCGTCTTTTACCAAGTCTACAATATTGTTTCTTGCGACACGCCCCGTAATTACCTTGCTGAGCGGCACCTCGACTTTTTCACCACGGTAAACCATACTCTTGGTAATGCCATTGGTAGTGCCACAATCATCCGCTGTTATAACTACATTTTGGGCAACATCAGCTAATTTTCTTGTTAAATAACCAGAGTCTGCGGTCTTTAATGCCGTATCGGCTAATCCTTTTCGTGCACCATGAGTAGAACTAAAATACTCCAGCACCCCCAACCCTTCTCTGAAATTAGCCTTAATAGGCGCCTCAATAATCTTACCGGAAGGTTTCGCCATTAGTCCCCGCATACCGGCTAACTGTCTTAACTGCTGAGAGCTGCCTCTTGCACCAGACGACGACATCAAGAATACGGGGTTTAAATATGGTTTTCCGTCCCTCACATCATTTTTCAGTTCACTGAGCATCTCCTCAGCGACTCTTTCACCGGCATAAGTCCATGTATCTATAATCTGATTATATCTTTCACCTTCCGTTATGATGCCTTTCCGGTACAACTTTTGAATCTTCTCAATTTCTTCTTGTGTCTTATCTATAATCTCCTGCTTCTTCGCTGGCATTTTTACATCCGTTATTGCAAACGAAAGGCCCGCCTTTGTGCATTCCTTGAAACCTATCTCTTTAACGTCATCCAGCAGATCTATGGTTTTTTCTCTCCCGAGAAGTTTATAACAATCCTGAATTATCCGGCTAATACCTTTCAAATCAAGCGTATAATTATAAAATGGCATTCCTTCAGGTAATATATTGTTAAATACGACTCGTCCAACCGTTGTTTTGCATAAACCATTTTTTGGTTCTTCGGTTCCAAGTTTATCTTTTATAATTTTTGTCTGTTTTATCCTTACCTCAATCTTTGTGTGCAAATGCACCCGTTTCAAAGCCAACGCGTAGACAACCTCATCGGTACCGCTGAATTTTTTTGTCTTTTCTCCTTCACTGTCTTGCAAGCTCGTAGTAAGATAAGAACAACCAAGAACGATGTCCTGTGTCGGAGTTATGATCGGTTCACCTGATGCTGGCGAAAAAATGTTGTTGGTGGACAACATTAAAGTAATTGCTTCAACCTGAGCTTCAATGGAAAGAGGTAGATGAACAGCCATTTGATCGCCATCAAAATCAGCATTGAAACCACGACAAACCAATGGATGTAATTTAATCGCATTTCCCTCAACGAGAATTGGCTCAAAGGCCTGTATACCCATCCTGTGCAATGTTGGCGCACGGTTCAGCAATACCGGATGTCTTTTTACTACCTCTTCAAGAATATCCCACACTTCGTTATCTTTACGACCCAACATTTTCTTTGCACTTTTGATCGTGTCAGCCAGCCCTAATTCTTTCAATCTCCGTATAATGAACGGCTGAAATAATTCGAGGGCGATCTTCTTAGGCAAACCGCATTGATGCAATTTCAATTCCGGTCCAACGACAATGACTGAACGCGCTGAATAATCAACTCTTTTCCCAAGCAAGTTTTCCCGGAAACGTCCCTGCTTTCCCTTTATCATGTCGGTTAACGATTTTAAAGGTCTGTTATTACTTCCCAAAACAGGACGCTTACCTCTGGTATTATCAAATAGGGCATCCACCGCCTGTTGCAACATTCGCTTTTCGTTTCTTATAATTACTTCCGGGGCATTTAAGTCAATCAATTTCTTTAAACGGTTGTTTCTATTAATAATCCTTCTGTAAAGATCGTTTAAATCTGATGTTGCAAAATTCCCACTCTCCAACAACACCAACGGCCTCAAATCAGGAGGAATAACTGGGACAACACTTAACACCATCCATTCCGGCTTATTTCCTGAGTCCCGAAACGCTTCAACAATTTCCAATCTCTTAATTATTTCCTTCGCACGCTGTTTTGATTTTGTTTCGTTGAGTTCCTCACGAAGTTCTTTTGACAGCGTTACCAGATCAAGCTGTTGCAACAGAGTACGTATCGCCTCAGCCCCCATTCCTGCCTTGAACGACTGTTCTCCATATTTTTCTCTGTTTGCCTTGAATTCTTCCTCGCTCAATATCTGATATTCACTTAAAGGCGTACTACCTTGTTCGATTACCACATAGTCCTGGAAATAAATAATTCTCTCCAATGAAGTAGTCTTCATTCCAAGGAGAGTACCTAAACGGGATGGCATTGCTTTAAAGAACCAGATATGCACAATCGGTGCGGCTAAACTAATGTGACCCATGCGTTTTCTTCTAACACGGGAGTGAGTAATCTTTACACCACAGCGATCACAGATTATTCCCTTATGTTTTATCCCCTTGTACTTCCCACAAAAACATTCCCAATTCCGTTCTGGCCCAAAGATACGTTCACAAAAGAGTCCATCTTTTTCCGCACGGTAAGTGCGATAATTAATCGTTTCCGGTTTTTTTACCTCTCCATACGACCAGCTTCTGATGTCCTCTGGCGATGCCAGAGACACCTTCACCGAACTATACTCATTGATTTTATCGTACATGATATCCGCCATCTTCGATACCTTTTCAGAAGAATTCTCTTATAAAACTATGAATTACAACTGCGTTCCCTGGTTGTGATAAAAAGTCCCCACTAGACTTTTATGGTTTCCGTCTTTGTCTTTTCTAACTTTAAGCTCAGCCCCAATCCTGCAATTTCATTTGCAAGCACTTCGAATGACGCAGGGGTTCCTGCTTCCAAAGTATTTTCGCCCTTGACCATAGATTCGTAAATTTTCGTCCTTCCCTCTACATCATCACTCTTTACCGTAAGCAATTCCTGCAAATTATGCGCTGCACCATAAGCTTCCAGTGCCCATACCTCCATTTCACCAAATCGTTGACCGCCAAATCTCGCCTTTCCACCTAAAGGTTGTTGCGTTATTAACGAGTAAGGCCCTGTCGCGCGCGCATGTACTTTTTCATCAACTAAATGATGGAGTTTCAGCATATACATATAGCCCACGGTGACCTTCTGCTCAAGTAGCTCACCAGTACGACCGTCGTATAAAACCGATTTACCATCTTCCGGTAAACCAGCATCTTTTAAAGTAGATCGAATTTCCTCTTCGGTAGCACCCTCAAATATCGGCGTTACCGCACGGAAACCCATTTTCTTTGCTGCTAACCCCAAATGAGTTTCCAAAATTTGCCCAACATTCATTCGTGATGGCACACCCAATGGATTTAAGAGCATTTCCACCCGCGTTCCGTCAGCCAAAAAAGGCATATCTTCTTCTGGGAGAATTTTTGAAATAACCCCTTTATTGCCGTGTCTGCCAGCCATTTTATCACCAACCGATAGCTTTCTCTTGGTTGCAATCGATATCTTTGCAAGTTCTAAAACACCTGTAGGCAGCTCATCACCACGTTTTAAGTTGTTAATCTTTCTATCCCGTTCATCTTTTAAGTATTCTATTTTTTCACAAAACTCTTTACTGACTTCTACTGCCTTCTCTTTTTTCTTCTTATTGCTAAATTCTATATTTTCAATATCGAACTGATCCTCTAACATCAGGACAGACTTTACCGGCATTCCGCGCTCAATTGTGTATACCTGCCCGGTCTGAACATCTACCATAGGCTCTTCAATCTCTTCATTTATAGCCTTCAGCATTTTGACAAATTCTTTTGAAATAGTTTCATCATATTTTAATTCTATTTCGCTTATGTCTTGGATAATTTTTTGCCTCTTGTCATCCGACAAATAGGACTTTCTTGAAAACACCTGGGTATTTATCACGATTCCTTCCATTCCAGAAGGAACCTCCAAAGACTCATTCTTAACATCTTCGCCAGCCCTTCCGAAAATTGCATGCAAGAGCTTTTCTTCTGGAGATAACTCACTCCGACTCTTCGGGGCAATTTTACCAACCAATATATCCCCAGGTTTTACCTTTGTCCCGATTCGTATTACCCCGTTCTCATCAAGATTGCTTAACGCCTTTTCAGAAACGTTAGGGATATCGCGTGTAAACTCCTCCCTGCCAAGTTTAGTCTCTCTGATTTCTACCTCAAACTCATCCCTATGTATAGAAGTGAAACGGTCATCTTTTAGCAGTGCCTCACTGATTACAATGGCATCTTCAAAGTTGTATCCATCCCATGTCATAAATGCAACCAATACATTCTTTCCAAGACTAAGTTCACCATTGCACGTAGCGGCCCCGTCCGCAATAACTTCTCCTTTTTTTACCTTTTGCCCATCAACAACTATTGGTTTTTGATTTAAACAGGTACCTTCATTCAAACCCACAAACTTTCTTAGTTTATACGTATCTCTGTCATCGATTATAATCTCATCAGCTGTTACTTTCGTTACCGTTCCCGTATTTACAGCCAGAACTGTCATGCTTGAATTTTGAGCGACAAACCGTTCCATCCCTGTAGCTATCGTCGGTGGTTCAGTTCTTGCAAGAGGAACTGCCTGTCTCTGCATATTCGATCCCATGAGCGCTCTATTTGCGTCACTATGCTCAAGAAACGGTATTAAGCTCGCGGACACCCCAACCAATTGTTTTGGAGAAACGTCCATGTAATTTATATCTTTAAAATTTACCTGATGAAAATCTCCGTTATACCTGCAAAGCACACCCTCTTTTTCAGCCTTTTCTTTTCCTTTAATAAGAACATCTGCAGGTGCTATTATCCTGTTTTCCTCCTCATCTGCACGAAGATACGCAATTTTCTCGGAAATCTTTCCTTTTTCAATCATGCGATATGGAGTAATCAAAAAACCATATTCATCAGTTGTTGCATATATACTCAAAGAAGCAATCAAACCTATATTGGTACCTTCAGGTGTCTCAATAGGGCATACTCTGCCATAGTGTGACACGTGAACATCTCGGACTTCGAACCCAGCCCGTTTTCTGTTCAATCCACCAGGCCCTAAGGCACTCAATCTTCTTTCGTGAGTCAATTGTGCCAGAGGATTCGTCTGATCTAACACCTGAGACAATTCACTCCTACTAAAAAAAATAGTCAATCGCCGAGAAAATAGCCTTTGAATTTACCAGCGTGCGTGGCGTCAGTTGCTCAGAATCTTTTACACTTAACCTCTCCTGCACCGTTCTTCGCAATTTCAGAAAACCTTTCCGCAACTCCTCGCCAGCCAACTCGTCGATGGTACGCAACCTTCTGTTTCCTAGATTATCAATATCATCTACGGAAACACCTGGTTCGCCCTTCCTTAACTTCATAATATACCGAATTGCCTCCACGTAATCTTCTTTTTGCAGAGTCATCTCGGCCTCGTTAATATTATGTCCCATCTTTCTGTTGAGCCTGAATCTTCCAACAGCACCCAATCTATACCGTTTTACATCAAAGAACTTATCATAAAACAACTGTCTGGATTTTTCAACTTGCTGGGGATTTCCGGGACGAAATCTGGCATAAATTTTTAAGAGGGCATCTTCGTGCGATTTTGTAAAATCAGATTCCAAAGAATTCAATATCAACAAATCATCCATCTTTTTAATCACTTCTATTTTTTTGATTTGCAAATCAATGATCGCCTTAATCGTAGTATCTGAAATCTGACGACCTGCTTCGAGCACAATCTCACCCGTTTGAGGATTAACAATCTTTTCTACGGTGTATCTGCCTCTTAACTTTGAAGCAGAAGCATAATCACTAACCTTCACGTTTTCTGTTTCATAAAAAAGTCTGATAATATCCTCATCATTGGTGTATTTTTCCGATAAAGCTCTCAGGAAACAGGTGGCAGGCAACTTTCCACTCTGATCGATTTTTACCGTCAGAATATCCTTTTTCCCAACCTCCAGTTCAATCCAGCTTCCCCTTTCAGGAATGATCCTACAGGAATGTAATCTTTTTTCGGTGTGAAACTCTTCAATAAAATCTATACCTGGCGAGCGATGCAACTGGGTAACAATCACCCGTTCAGTACCATTGATAATGAACTCCCCACCACCAATCATAACCGGGATCTCACCTACATATACCTCTTCCTCAATAGGTTCTGCTTTATTCAATCGCAGCCAGATCCGGAATGGACAACCGTAGGTCAATCGCAACTGCCTGCATTCATCCTGGCTATATCTGGGTTTTCCAAGCTCGTACTTTATATAATCCAGGGACATCGTTCCGTCGTAATTGCTGATCGGAAATATCTCCCGCAGTATTGCTTCGACACCCTGATTTTTCCTTTTAGAGGCTGGCACATCGGCTTGCAAAAAATTTTCGTAAGCCTTTGTTTGAATCTGTACGAGATTCTGAATCTCTACAACATCTTCAACCTTGCCATATTTACGGATTTCCATAATATTCCTGTATTTTCAGTCTAAGAAATGTAATTATTATTTGATTTCTACCTTTGCTCCAGCAGCCTCGAGAGACTTCTTAATCTTCTCAGCCTCATCCTTTGTTACTCCTTCTTTCACCGTTTTCGGAGCACCCTCAACAAGGTCTTTCGCTTCTTTCAACCCAAGGTTTGTCTCAGCGCGAACGGCCTTGATAACCTGAATCTTATTTGCACCACCGTCCTTTAAAACCACATCGAACGAGGTCTTCTCTTCTGCTGCCGCAGCCTTACCTTCACCTGCAACCGCCACACCGGCAGGCATTGCAGCTACAGCCGCTGCCGACACACCAAATTTTTGCTCAAAAGCCTTTACAAGCTGAGACGCCTCCAGCAATGTCATGCCAGCAACCAAATCTAACACCTGCGCAATTTTGCCTGACGGCTCAACTGCCTTTTCTTCACTAACCTGAGTCATTTTACCCTCCTACCTTTTCGGAATCCTGCAAAAAAAACTATACACCACTTTCCTCTTTCTTATCTTTAACCGCCTGGAATACCGTTGCCAGACTACGCAAAACAGCATTAAAAGCACCTGCAACTCCTGCAATTGGCGCGTTAATACCGGTAACTATTTGAACATGAAGCACTGGCAGTGAAGGCAGCTTTGCCAGGTTATTTATATCACCAATAGAAACCATTAAACCGTCAACAAACCCGCCTTTTAAACTCAAAAATGGTATCTTTTTTGACCATTCAATAGTTTCCTTTGCCATAAGTACGGGATCATCACCCCCGGCAATGATTGCGGTAGGGCCTTTTAAAATGTCTATAATTTCAGGAACCCCAATCTCTTTAAATGCAATTCCCGCGAGCGAATTTTTAACAATCTCCAGGCAGATTTTCTTTTTCCGTAAATCTTTTCGCAGCTGATCAAATTCTAACGCTTTAATACCCTGATAACCTACTACCAGGTAATTGCTGGTATTACGGTAACTGGTTATCATCTCTTTTATTATCGATTCTTTCAATTCATTTGCCATTGCTTTATTTCATTCCCTTCACCGCTATTTCACACCTTAGACCTCGAGCATTATCCCCGGGCTCATGGTTGAAGACACCGAGACTTTTTCGACAAACACTCCCTTGGCCGAGGCTGGACGTGAGTTAACTATATGTTTTACAAATGCATTTATATTGTCCTCTAAATCTTTGTCCGCAAAAGAGACCTTCCCAACAATACTATGCACATTTCCACCCGCATCGGTTCTGTATTCCAATTTACCTGCTTTGAATTCCTTAACCGCCGTTTCAATATCATCCGTCACTGTACCTGATTTTGGAGACGGCATCTTGCCCTGAGGCCCAAGAACCCTCCCCAACTTGCCAACCAACCGCATCATATCAGATGCTGCAATTGCCACATCAAAATCGGTCCAACCACCTTCAACCTTTTTCACGAGTTCTTCAGCGCCAACCTCATCAGCACCCGCTTTTTTGGCTATCGTTGCTTTTTCACCGGTAGCGAAGACAATAACCTTAAGACTTCTGCCAATACCCTTGGGCAATGAAACAGATCCTCGAACAAGCTGATCTGACTGCTTCGGATCGATACCCAACTTCATAGCAACTTCTACGCTCTCGTCGAATTTTGCCAGTTTAAAAGACTTCAGCAACTTAACAGCTTCTTTTAACTCGTATTTTTTCTCTGAGTCAACGATTTTTTTTTGATTCTAAATATCTTTTACTTCTTTTTGACATCTGAGTACTTTCCTTTCAAACAGCTCGGCGACTCCCCTCAAAATCAGAGGAATCAATCCACTACCTTGATCCCCATATTACGGGCAGTTCCTTCTACTACCTTGGCAGCAGCGTCCAAATTGTCCGCATTCAAATCAGCAAGCTTTTTACCCGCAATTTCCCTTAATTGCTGCCTGCTTACCTGCCCAACCTTTTGCTTGTTTGGCTCAGAAGAACCTTTTGCAATGCCAGCCAATTGTTTCAGGAGCACGGAGGCGGGGGGAGACTTTAAAATAAAGGTAAATGATTTGTCTTTAAAAACGGTAATTTCTACCGGGGTTAATATTCCTTGCGACTCCTTTGTCTTATCATTAAACTGCTTAACAAATTGGCCTATATTTACCCCATGCTGGCCTAGAGCAGGGCCTACTGGCGGCGCAGGGGTTGCCTGCCCCCCCGGGCACTGCAATTTAATCTTTGTCAAAATCTCTTTCGCCATTTTTTACTCCTGCTTTCAAATTGCCTCAACCTGCCAATATTCTAATTCAACAGGCGTTGCCCTGCCAAAAACCGTAAGCATTACTTTTACACGACCGCTAGCCGGCAACACCTCCTCAACAATCCCATCATAATTCTCAAAGGGCCCTTCTTTCACCCGAACCTTTTCACCTTCACGAAATTCAATCTTAGCCCGAGGTTTTTCTTCCTTATGGACAACTTCAGATAGTAATTTTTCTACTTCATAACTTGCCATCGGCACAGGCTTGCTTTGCCCCCCGATAAAATCACCGGCACCGGGTGTTTCACGGATCAAAAACCAGACCTCTTTCGGTATCTGTCCCTGCTCATCCACCGCAATCTCAGCCATGATATAGCCAGGATAGATTTTTCTTTCCGTGATTTTTTTCTTTCCGCCTTTTATCTCTGAGACTTTTTCACTGGGCACCAACACCGTAGAAATCATTTCCTCTAAACCACGCGTCTTAATAAGTTCGATCAAACTATCCCGAACCTTATCCTCCTTATTACTCTGAACGCGCAAAACAAACCACTGTTTAGACATCTACCAGCCTATAAAAAAAAAACCCCTGTAAAAACAATCCCTATTTCCGTTAAAAAAAACTAATCAAGCTTATCTCTCGCCAGGAAGGAATTAAAAGAGTTGACAATTCTGAGGAGCCTCTTTAATTCAATAGCAACGCAATGGTGAGTTACAGACCCAATTATTTCAAACAAGCAAGCAGTGCTTATCTTTAAAGCACGCCTATATAGCCCATTATTATTGACACAAACCAATCAACACCCAACACAAATATTCCAATTACAACAACCGACACAAGTACCACCACCGTGGAACCAACCAACTCATATTTTGTCGGCCACGCAACCTTTTGCAGCTCCCCTTGAGTTTCAATTAAAAACTCGACAGTTTTTTTACCACCGTTATCCAGCGGCTTAATATTTGTCTCAAGCCCTGCAACAAACACACAGACAAGAAACCCCAAAAAAACAAAAAAGCGCCGCCGCGCATACCAAACCCCAAGTCAAACCAATATCGACAAGAGGAATCTTGGCCGCTCCTGCAATGTTAGGCAAATCTATCAATGCATTGTATAACGAAAGCGATGCAAAGAGAGCAAGAATACCTAAGGCAATTCCGACGGTAATTCTACTGTATAAACCTACACCTTTTCGATAAACACCAAAAAACGACATTTCAAATCTCTTTTATATGGCAGGTCTGGAGGGACTCGAACCCACAACAGCCGGATTTGGAGTCCGGTGCTCTACCAATTAGAGCTACAGACCTTTAATTTAAAAAAACTCTATTATACCAAACACAAATTTACTTTTTGTATTCCTTATGCCCCGTGTGCTTTCTACAATAATTGCAAAACTTCCTCAACTCCAGCTTTTCCGTTTGTTGCGTCTTCTTTGAGGTTCTATAATTTCTGTTCGAACACTCTTTACATACCATAGTCACATATTCACGCATCGCACTTTCCCAAGTATTTATTCAATAATTTTCGTAACAACGCCAGCGCCGACCGTCTTTCCGCCTTCACGAATGGCGAACCTTAAACCCTCATCCATCGCCACTGCCGTCAACAACTCAACATTCACCTTCACATTATCCCCCGGCATCACCATCTCCGCCCCTCCCG
>AYTS01000185.1 GCA_002009475.1 Candidatus Brocadia carolinensis
CCAGCGCCGACCGTCTTTCCGCCTTCACGAATGGCGAACCTTAAACCCTCATCCATCGCCACTGCCGTCAACAACTCAACATTCACCTTCACATTATCCCCCGGCATCACCATCTCCGCCCCTCCCGTCAAACTCACCACTCCAGTCACATCCGTCGTCCTGAAGTAAAACTGCGGACGGTACCCGTTAAAAAACGGCGTGTGCCTCCCACCTTCTTCCTTCGTCAAAATATACGCCTCCGCCTCATACTTCTTATGCGGCGTTATACTCCCGGGCTTCGCCAACACCTGCCCCCGTTCCAAATCCTCCTTTTCAACACCCCTCAACAACACACCAAGGTTATCACCAGCCTGCCCCTCATCCAGTGTCTTGTTAAACATCTCCACACCAGTCACCACCGACTTCTTCAACTCAGGCCTGATACCAACAATATCCACCTCGTCTCCCACTTTCACCCGGCCTCGCTCCACCCTACCAGTTCCCACCGTCCCTCTGCCCTTAATACTAAACACATCCTCTATCGACATCAAAAACGGCTTATCTATCTCCCTCACCGGATCAGGTATATACGCATCCACCGCCTCCATCAATTTCAACACCGGCCCACAATTCGCACACGTCGCACTTCCACACCCACACTCATTCGCCTTCAGTGCAGAACCACGAATCACCGGTATCTCCTCTCCAGGGAAATTGTACTTGCTCAGCAACTCCCTCACCTCCATCTCCACCAAATCCAGCAGCTCCTTGTCCTCAAGCATATCCACCTTGTTCATAAACACCACAATCCGCGGCACACCAACCTGTCTCGCCAACAAAATATGCTCCCGCGTCTGCGGCATCGGACCATCCGGCGCACTCACCACCAGGATCGCACCATCCATCTGCGCTGCTCCCGTTATCATGTTCTTCACATAATCCGCATGCCCAGGACAATCCACATGCGCATAATGCCTCTTCTGCGTCTCGTATTCCACATGCGATATCGCTATCGTGATGCCCCTCTCCCTCTCCTCCGGCGCCTTGTCTATCGAATCGTACGGCCGCTCCTTCGCCAAACCCTGCTTCGCCAATACATGCGTTATCACCGACGTCAACGTCGTCTTACCATGATCCACATGCCCTATCGTACCTACGTTCACATGCGGCTTCGTCCGCTTAAATACCTCTTTCCCCATCGC
>AYTS01000186.1 GCA_002009475.1 Candidatus Brocadia carolinensis
GGGTTTATGTCATAACATCGATAACTTAAAGAATATCATAACATCGAAAACTCGGTAAGAATCGCCTAGACTTCTTCCAAAAACTTTTGGAAGGAGAAAATGGCGGTGAAGGATCAAAAAGAATATGAGAAGCGGTGCAAGGCGATCCGGCTGTATGAAGAAGGTTACGGCTTCAATAAGATACTCCGGATGGTACAAAGGAGTAGATTTTGGCTTTCTAAGTGGCTGAAACGATATAAGGAGCAAGGTGGCAATGGTCTCAAGGATCGCAGTCGTGCGTCAAGACGAATTTGGCGAAAAATTTCTGATCGTTTGGTTAAAAAGATACTTTCTATACGGGAAGAATTGGAATCTCACAAGACACGCCGTTCTGCTTTTTGTGGAATTGGAGCCGAGGTTATTCATTGGGAATTTGAACGGCAAAAGATTCGGGATATTCCGTCTATTTCTACCATTGCTCGGACTCTTTCCCGGTACGGGAAAACTGGCAATAAACGGGAACAAAGGGGAAATGGTACGAGACGACCATACCCTTACTTTAAGGCAGAGAAGATAGGCGATTTCCATCAGACCGACCTTGTGGGACCACGATATCTCAGGGGTTTTGGCAAAGTTACCCGATTCTATACGTTTCATACGGTTGATGTTGCAGGGCATACTGCCTAGGCGAGTCAGTTTGCAGATAAACAATCGATTTCTTTGTGCAGACATCTTCTGGAAACATGGAAGAACGTGGGAATTCCAGAGATATCCCAGATGGACAATGAAATGTCCGCTCCAGGAGGATGTCGATACCCGTACAGTATTTCCCAGGTTGTACGACTTCCTTTGCTTTTGGGTATTCACGTGGTATTTATTCCACAAGGGGAACCGGGAAGAAATGCCAAGGTTGAGAGTTTTAACAACCTCTGGCAGGAAAGGGTGCTGAGAAGATATACGTGCCCCACCCTTGCTCATCTGAGGAGAGTTAACAAAAGATTTCTGCGGTATTACCAGTATGAAAAACCGCACAGGGGACTTATACAAAAAGAGCATGGGACACGATTCCCTGGGGTGCTTAGAGACAACGTGTGGAAGTCTCTGAACCATCTGCCCAAGAGGTTTACACTCGAACCCTATAGAGATGCACAAGGGCATCTCTCTCTGCCTATTGCAAAAGGGAAG
>AYTS01000187.1 GCA_002009475.1 Candidatus Brocadia carolinensis
AAAAAATCGATTACTTGTGAGAAAACAGTTTTTCCTATATTCATGAGCCATTCCTTTCCGTTTGTTATGAAGAATAGAATGGCTATAGTATACTTTGAATTTCAAATCGATTACGACCTTTTTTGCTTGTATTTCTCTTGAATTATAATACTTACAACAAATATTTATTCAAACGTCCGGACAGTAGTGATCGTAGATAACAACGGGTAGCCTAGATTATCAATGCCTCGAACTCCCCGCTCCTCAGAATAGTATAAACCTTTCCTTGCTAATGCCAGTTTATTATGTATACTTGTGGCATTATACCAAGAAAGAACACCAAAAAACACGGAATAGTATGAATCAAAGAGAGCATGTGATAACGGATAAAACACTGTGGATGATCTTGCTCGTGGCCTGTATCATACGCCTCTACCTCTGGTACGTAACCCCGATTATCAGCACGGATGGCATATCTTACATAAATACAGCAAAACATTTCATTGCTGGAGATTTTTACGAAGGATTAAAACATCCATATCACCCATTGTACTCATTGTTCATAGCGGTAGTCTCAAGTATGGGCATAGACTTTGAAACAGCGGGAAGGCTTGTTTCCTTATTTTTTAGCACACTTTCCGTAGCGGTGGTGTATTTCATTGGGAAGCGGATGTTTGGTTTGAGAATAGCCATCATATCGGCGGTTCTCCTTGCCTTTCATCCATATGCAGCAAGACTCTCAGCCGAAGTAAGGTGCGACTCGATGTATCTATTTTTTTATCTGCTTGGATTTGGCCTGGGATATTTAGCCATTACGGCAAAGAAATTATATCTCTTTTTTCTTGCTGGGGTGGCAAGTGCATTTGCATATCTTACCAGACCCGAGGGTATAAGTGTCATACTCATATTAAGTATTTGGATAGGTATTCAATTGATAAAATCTGAGCGTCCCTGTTGGGGGAATTGCTTAAAGAAGCTCTGCGTATTGTTCATTGGATTTTTAATCTTTTCAAGCCCGTATTTACTATATCTGAGAGATTATACAAATTCCTGGACATTTACTCAAAAAAAAACAGTTGTCTGATATAAGCGGCATTACTACCATGGGTGGTATGGTGCATGATTTGCAAAAATGGGAAATAGATGAGACAGCCAACGCGCCGGGAAACACTTTCTCTCACGATAAAATGGTTAGAAAGAATGATAGCAATCAAGGTTATAAACCCTCCACAAAGACGACACCTAAGCATACATCCATATTGAAATATCTCCAACCCATCGGTACGGTCTTAAACGAATTCGTTATTACTATACATTACCCTTTCGTAATCTTCTTAATAATCGGTATTGCAGGTATAATAAAAAGTAATAGCGATATGACCGTAAACTTCTATATTACCTCGTATATCGTTCTTTTTTTATTTATATTATATTTCCTGAAGTTAACGAGTGGTTATGCCGGTCACAGGCACTTTTTAAGCGGCGCATTGATTACCTTTTTCTGGACTGGAGCAGGAATAAACAACACCTACTCATGGCTCATGAAAAAAATTCCAAAATGGCAACCCGTACAAGCAGATAATATTCTTTCACGAAGCGGTATTATTTTTTTTATGTGTGGTTATTACTTTGTACCTGCCGAAGACGTTAAAGTCTTTTAAATCCGAAGGCATTTACAAAGATGCTGGTGTATGGATCAAGACCTTTTATCCCGATGTTCCTGCGGTTCTCACAGACGACGCCATAATCGCATTTTATGCAGGGGTTCAAAGACTAGAGATACCTAAAACGAATACGTACAAGAAATTAATAACCTATGCACGGACAAAAAAAATAAATCTTATTGCCGTAACAGATGATATTGTTGATTATGTCCCGGATTTCTTTTCGAAAATAAATCACCGTGATTTAAGGGAGCTGTACAGAGTAACGTCTAAGAAGGAGAAGGTAGTTATTTATCAGGTTATAGATGAACAGCAAAGCAAGGCAAAACTTCACGCAGATGAATAATTATAGTGTGCTATTAGCCACCGACAATGAATCCACAGGATAGATATACCAGATGTGAGTTGCAGCATAAGTACGACGGCGATGGAACGGCGATTTTATACGGGATCGTTATTTTTTTTGTGAAAACAGGTCCTTCGTTATTTATAATTTATAAATTGCATAGCAAAATCATAATTCTGATCCTTAATTGCCTTTATAATAGCCTGTAATTCATCTATCTTCTGCCCACTTACCCGAATCTTATCTTCCTGTATGTGTGACTGTACTTTCAATTTTAATCCCTTTATAAATTTCACGATTTCCTTGGCCTTTTCCATCGGGATACCCGACTGAAAGGTAATGACCTGACGTATCGTGCCGCCTAATGCGCTCTCAGTCTTTCCGAAATCAAGCGCCTTCAGAGGAATGCCTCTCTTTTCGAGTTTTTCCTTTAAAATCTCTGTCAGACAACCAAGCTTATAATCGTCATCTGCAATCAACGTTATCGAGTTATCACTATTTAACGTAATTGACGATTTACTTCCTTTAAAGTCGTATCGTACCGCAAGCTGTTTCTTGGCCTGATCAACTGCATTATTCACCTCATGCATTTCGACCTTACATGCGATATCGAATGAATGCGTTTCTGCCATAGAAGGTATCTCCTTAAAATGTAAAATGAAATATCAAATTGCAACTGGAATATCTTCAGGTTCATTTTGCACATTTCAGCTTGTTGTTGGTTGTCTTTGTCAGGCTGAATTTGCGTCTCTAAGGCATCTATCCCGAAGTTTAATAACCCAATTCTCTTATTTCGTTCTCAGTAAAACCGACAAAATGTGCAACTTCATGACGTACTACTTCTTTTATTTTTTGTTTAATCTCTTCGTCGGAACGACAGAGGTTTTCGATGTTTTTCCGAAAAATCGTAATTTTTTCCGGCAGTACTGCCGGTTGCCATACGCTTTTTTTAGTAAGCGGTATACCCTGAAAGAGGCCAAGTAAGGTTCTGTTCTTCATGGTTCCCAATTTTTCCAATACGGCGCTCGTTGGCCTATCCTCGACGACGACAGACACATTAGATAACCGGTTCTTCAAACTTTGGGGCATTTCATTCATCGCATCAGTTATCAATTGGTCGAAAACCGTTTCATGCCTTGTGTTCAGGCCACCTGGAATGAATTCACTCTTTGTCTGCTCATTCATGCGGGAGATCTTGTATTTTCCGAGAAACAGTTTTGCCGTTAAATAAAGTATTCCTCCAAGCATGGCAAAGGTTACCCAGAAATTCCAGCCATGCACCACCATGATTCCGCCCAGCGCTCCCACGAGGGCAACAATTCCAAAATAACCCAACACGACACAAAACTCATTCGTATCCCCAACGATCGTTTCATCAACAACGAGAGGAATTAACTCCATGCCGCAGCGAAAACATTTTGTGCTTTCATGCTGATCAAACATACCAGTGCGATACGCCTCGCCACAATAACAGCATTTTAGCGATTCCAAATCATTGATCATAGCAATAAAGCAACGTTAAAAATTGTACCCCACACTGCCAATAAACGTCCTGTCTTCTTTCTCTTTTCCGTCTGCAGGGGTGTTGTCATACTGGTCAAGGAATTCAAGACTCACCGCAATGGCCTTTGTCAGATTATGCCGCACACCGAGGCCGCTATCCACCCGCCAGTCGCTGGTATCTTCAACACTTTCTACAAATTCTGATTTTGCATAAAATTTTGTATCTTGCCAGAAAATCCAATCCAGATACTGACCAACCCTTAAACCCAAATGATCATCGGTAATTCCACCATGAAACCTTTCAAGTGAGTACGCGGGTCCGGCTTCTGCCTTGTATTTCAACCGCTCTTTATCAATAAACCTGTAACCAGCGCCCGGTGATGATATGGACCGATAGTTTAAACTTTCAATCTCATCATGCTCAAAGTACTGGTTATAGAATGAGTAAAACCTGGGGGTATGTTTGTATTCATATTTTCCGGTAGCTCTTTGTTCGTTGACCGTTTCTTCGTCCACATCAGTATCATTATTTGTGACAGTTTCATATAAGGCAAGCGCATCAAAATAGATGTTATCCCGCTTCCTTTCGTTCGCATAGGCGCCCTTGAGATGGGTCGTCGTTGATTCCGTATTCCCATCTTTTGAGTTAAGACCTGCATCAATATTCCCTTTCCAGGTCTTTGGCGGTGCTGTCACGGTTGTTGTCTCTGCCTGAACTACTTTTTCACCACTGGCAGCCGGTGGTTGCCCTGCATCGCTTTTTACTTCGGGTGTTACAGCCGGAACTTCTTCCTTAGCAGCGACGTTTGCCGTTTCACTTCCCAGATCCTGCAAGGTTAACGCATCCGTCGTAGTCGAAACGACATCTTTCATAGAAAAATTTTCTGGCTTCGGTATTCTCAGAACAGAAATCTTCTTTCCTTCACGGTTTATCATGCTGATCTCACTTCCTCTTGAAATAAGGCTTACCTCCTTCAATTCAAGGTCACTCACACTACCGTCACTTTTCCGGAGAGAAAGCGATTCTGGCGCGACTTTTATTATCTCTCCCTCCAAAACCGTACCATCAATCGTTTTTATCTCATCTGAATATGCAATTCCAGTGAGACATATCCATGTTATGAAAAAAGCTACCCTAGATAAGAGGGAAAAACTTCTTTTACCGTCAAATATTTTTAACCCTTCGTTTCTTCTTCCCAACCGGAAAGGGTTCTTTTTGTTGTTTTTCCTATAACACCATTGCCTTTTCATCAACATCTCCTTATTTTACCCGGCATATTACTCGAAACATATTATTCTCCTATAAAATCACAGCACAAAACAGGAAATTTATACCACACCAACATAAAAAATGTCAATTGGATTCCCATGAGGATACAAAGCAACTACACGGAATAAGCGGTATTACGCATTCCCATCTTCTTTTACATGCAGATGCTCCTGTATCATCTCATTCTTATAAGGTGTGATAGAACGGATATGAACGTCACGCAGAGGGAAGGCAAATCTGATATGATTCTTTTTGAATATCTCTTCGATAGCAAAATTGAGTTCACTCATAGTAAACCAACGTTTCCCCGGATCATCTGCCCAGAAATATATTTCAAATTTCAGCGCACTATCACCAAATTCTGCGAACCGCACGAATGGCTCCGGATAGGTCCTTACATTCGGGTTTTGCCGGGTAATTTCCAGTAAACACTTTTTGACCAATGCGGCATCAGAACCATATGCGACTCCCACCTTTACTGAACCTCTCAGACGAGATGATGGATGCGTTAAGTTGTTTATCCTGCTCTCAACAAACTTTGAATTGGGTACCGTTATGGTGACCTCATCAGGGGTAATAAGCGTCGTGCTCCTTGCACTGATCTTATCGATGGTACCCACGGTACCATCATCCAGGGTGATAACGTCTCCAACACGCATGGGACGCTCAAAGAGCAGGATGATGCCACTGACGAAGTTGCCGATGATGTTCTGCATGCCAAACCCGATACCAATACCAAAGGCGCCTGCAAAAAAAGCCAGACTTCTTAAGGGAATTCCGGCTATACTGAGACCGATCAGTGCTGCGATACCAATGATGACATAGCGTGTCAGGGTAGAGAGTGTTTGCTTCAGTCCGCGTTCCAGACGAAGCTTATAAAATACCTTTTCCTCAAACAGTTTTTTTATATGCCGTGCGACAAAAAAGGATATAAACAGCACAAATAACGCTATAATAATCTTTATCGGTGTTGTATATCTCCCTTCTTCCAGGAAGAAACGATACCGTAGTCCACTGACAATAGCCCCAAAAATTATCCCCATCTGCCCAAATATCTTCTGGATCAGATAAGGAGCCGCCGGGGAACCTACCGCATCACGAAAAGTCGTGACCCACAGGCGGATAACAATTATTGCCGCGACAATTGAAACGAGGTAGTTCAGTGAAATATGATAGATCACCGTAACCGCACCAAATTTTTTTTCCTCAGGACTGTCTTTTTTGAGATTATCTCTCTTAAAACGCTTTTCTCTAATGTAAACCAAACGATGATACAAATATTTCCATACCCAGAAAGCGATAAACACCATGATAAAACTCTTTATGCATGTCCTTAATAACACATAGGAAAGTACCGGATATCCGAGAGTCCTTATCGCAAATAACAATACAACGAAGGTGATAAAAATGGGATAGATTACCGTTATGATGCGATGAATAAATTTGCCAAATTGAGTTTCAGCGCTCGGCAGCAATTTGAATATCATTGTTTTCTGTGTTGCGAGCCACAGCAAAAGAATTAAAATCCCCATCCGGTATACATACCAGAGCAATTCGACCACATCATTTCTGTATCCAAACGTAGTGAGAACGGCTATGAGTGATAAAGAAACAAAGGAAAACAATACAATGACATTCAATGATTTGTAAAGATGTGTGCGAGAAATATATGCTAAAGGGGTAACTAACTTTCTGTCCCCTTTTTCAGGGCTGAAAGACTCAAAAAGAAGGTGTCTTAGGATTTTATATACCGCGAAAAAGGTTAATACATATATTGTCCCTGTTATTACGGGAGCTTTTATGCCCAGAATACCGGGTATAGATACGGAAAGGACAGCCAGCCATATGGCATTGATACTCTTCTGGAGCACAATGAAAAGGCTGGGGAAAAGCCTTGATTTATAGTAGGATATGTCTGACGCTTCATACCATGCCTGTGTTTTGAACGTGCTCCACCGGCGAAGGTATTTTTTTGAAAAATAACCACACGGCAATAAGTCCTATGAGTCCACAGAACCTTAGCCAGAAAGCAAATGAAAGTCTTTTGTTGGAGGTATACGATAGGAAATTCTTTGTCTGTGCTGGAATTATCTGATAGAGCGAATCAAGCCGGTTATAGCAATCCACGAAATCCTTGAACACCGACTGGATTGTCTGGAAGGAAATTGTGCTTTCTACTCTCATCCAAACGTTGGCTGCTTTCAGAGTAATCAATTTTTCTTTGGTCTCTTCCAGCAGTAGGAGTACATTTTTTTTGATTTTCCGGCGTTCCTGTAATCTGTCCAGCCTTGTAGATACAAGTTCAGCCTGTTCTTCCAGCAATTTTATGATATGGTTTGCATGCTTGATTGCCTGCCGTGCCAACTCTTTGTCCGTAAAAGAGGTCGCTTCATTTTCGATTTTTGCTATTTCCTCTTTGGATTTGATAATATTTTCAGAAATGAGTTTTTTCTCTTCCTTTACCAGGGGGAGAAGGCTTTCCACTGCAGCAATTGACTCAGAGAACCGCTTCATGTCCGTCTCTATTTTTATGAGTGCTTCTTCGATCTCTTTTGTTGTTCCTCCTTTGTTCAATAAAATACCGATATCCGCCTCTAACTTTTTAAATTCAGTAAAATCTTTGTATATCTGCGCACCCTCGGTAATAAGCTCTTCTTTTCTTTTGGCAATAAGCCCGACTTGCTTGTGGATATCAGCCTCTAGCTCTAATATCCGCTTCTTTTCCGGGGAAGTTGTTGTCATTTGTTCCAGGGCAATTTCCTCGCTTTTCCTTGCCGCTTCCTGCAAGGTCCTTTCAACTTCAGCCTTAGTTCTTTCAGCAATTTTTCGGCTTTCCTCCTCGGCCTTTTTCGCCGCATCCAATTCTTCCTGTTTCTTTGCTAATGCTTCCGTTTTCACCTTTTCTTCCAGACGCTTTGCCTTTTCAGCTAAAAACGCCGCATTGAATTCTGCATTCTTTAATTCCATCAGCGTCTTATCGTACCGGATCTTAGAGGTACCCAGCCGTGTTTGAAATAGGGTAATCCATTGAGCGCCAATGGCTTTTTTCCACAGTAAAATATTTTCTATCTTTTTCTGAAGAGTAGCAACACGTTCGGTATCTGCTATTTCCGTTTTCAGAGATTCTAAGTACGTCGCAAGATTCCTTTCGTCTTCAGACACCTTCAATTTAATCTCTTCCAATCTATTGGTAAAAAAGACGATTACGGATTCCTTCTCTTTGATACCAGCTTGCACTGCGGTAATGTAATTTTTTGCAATTTCAGCTTCCTTTTTCACAATCGGAGCATGTTCATGAGAAGTCAAGAGTATCTCTTCCAGACCAAGGATCGACTTTAACAATACCACGATCTCATCATGAGCTTTTGACTGATCACGGAGCACCTCGATCCGGTCTTTATAGGTCTCTATCTGTTCATGGTCGATATCTATCTTTTCCTGAACAATGGCAATTTCCTTGCCCAGTAATTCTAAAAATTTCTGCCCGACGTCCTTGCCAGCGTAATCTATTTTTTCCTGCTGGAGATTTTCAAGATGGGTACTCATCGTTTTTGCGTCCCGCTCTATATTGGCAATTGAAGAATTTATTTCTTCTATTGACTTTGAGACCGTAACCTTTACCTCTTCATCTCTTATTTTCGCCTTTTTAAAATCCTCTTCCGTTACAATGACGCCCTTTTCCGAGAGCTTGATCCCAACATCCATTTTTTCAGGACTTTGTGTCTCTGCATTCACATACGTAGAGAACCACAGCAAACAAACACTCAAAGAGACAATGAATCTCATTTGAGAAAAAGAAGCAAGGGTAAGACGATTTTCGCGTTTACGCACAACAGACTTCCAAACCATAATAAACTCTCCATCTCATAGGGTTTATCTTTTCTTTCTCCATATCATATCATTTCATCTGATGGAAAAGCATTGCCACCCGCATACCCTGGCTTCCCAGCCGAGGAATAATGCGGATCACGATACCTATCTTAATGCAACACCATATCGTTATGAATAATTTCATTTTATCAGTTTAATCGAAATATACAATAGATAGAATGAAACGGTACGGTTTAATATAACTACTGTTTAAAACCTTTGTTTTGAGATAAGTTGTTTACCTCCCACTTTATCGTCCGCAAGAGCTCACGACGAACGTTCTTCCCGGCGTAGCGGGTGTAGTCAATATGGTTGTGATCTATTCTCTATCGGTTTACCGAAAAGTTTTACAATTTCGTTGCATCATTCATAAAACCACATTATTATATCGAGATTATTTTTGTTAACTTCATTCTCTTTTCAGGCATCCATATGTCAATAAAAATCTCTGCCTTTTTTATTTCTCAGATTATTTTGTATCTTGCTTTTGGAGGTCTACCTCTCTTAGTCGTACAGGCCGGTGAGAACAAGCCGCTTCATAAAGACTTTATCCAAAAGGCAGAACAGTTGCACCTGCCTTTTATTACCAATGCAGGACAAACCCATGAGAAAGTGAAGTATCATGCCGATACCTTCGTGGGTAAGGTATTCATCACAAAAGATGGTGAAATTGTCTATTCCATGCTGCCAAAGAGCAGGAAAAAGGAACCGCGAGTCCTGGGCCAGGAGTCGGTAACCCGGGAAACGGCGTTTGGGCAGCGAGTACTTGATGGGAACATGCTTTTAAGAGCTGGAATTCCTGACACATCATTGATTTCGTACCATGATACCATATTCAAAATGGTCGCCCCCTCTAGTAAGTGTACCATCCCGCCACCCACCAGTAACCATCTGGAATCTCCGTTAAGAGGGCTCGCCCTAAAAGAGGTATTTGCTGGCGGGAACATAGATACCGTACAAGGCGAGGGAGAGGTTGTGACACAGGTCAACTATTTTAAAGGAAATGATCCTGCCCAATGGAAGAGGAATGTCCCTGCCTATGAGGTGGTAAATCTTGGCGAAGTATACAAGGGAATTCAAATAAGGTTGAGGGCTTATGGCAACAATATCGAAAAACGATTTTACCTGAAACCACACGCAGACCCTGAAGTAATAACTATGAAACTCAGCGGAGCGCATGCAATAAGCGTCGATAGCACAGGCCAGCTTGAGGTTACAACAGATTTGGGGACGGTCAAATTTACAAAACCTAAGGCTTATCAGGAAATTAATGGCAAAAGAGTGGAAGTTCCTGTAGATTATGAAATTCAGCATTTAGGAGATGTGGATCAGAATACGGAAACAAATCTCTCCTGTCAGAAATCCAAATCCCGAAACCCAAAGTATGAAGTCGAAAATGTTTACGGTTTTAAGGTTGCTTCCTACGACAAAACGAAAGAGCTTGTTATCGATCCCCTCCTTGCCTCTACCTATCTTGGCGGGGTTGAATCCGACTATGGCAACTCCATAGCCATAGACGCAGATCAAAATATTTATGTTGCCGGCTACACCCGATCACCAAACTTTCCAACAACAGCAGGTGCCTTTGATGTCTCCTATAACGCAGATGATATCTTTGTATCAAAACTTAATGCGGATCTCACGCAACTTCTTGCATCTACTTTTCTGGGCGGAGCATCTGAGGATTTTGTGCGTTCTATTGCTCTCGATAAGGCAAAAAATGTTTATCTGGCCGGACAGACTTCTTCTCCAGACTTTCCAACGACTGACGATGCCTACGATACGATCAAAAATGGTTATTGCGACGCTTTTTTAGCTAAATTCAGCGGAGATTTGACAGATCTTTTAGCATCCACGTATCTGGGGGGTTCTTCAGACGATTCTGCGAATGCTATTACCTTCGGTCCAAGCGGAATTATCCTGTGCGTTACGGGCAGAACATTATCGCCGGACTTTCCTACAACTCCCGGTGTTTATGATACCGGCTTTAAAAATGGAGATGTCTTCATCGCAAGGCTCGATTGGAATTTAGGCCACATCATTTCTTCCACTTATTTGGGAGGAACTTCAAATGATTATGGAAACGCCATTGCTGTAGACGCACAGAGAAATATATACGTAGCCGGCGATACCTGGTCGTTCGACTTTCCCGTCAGTATCAACGCCTATAGTATTTCCTTTGGCGGCGGATTTGGCGATGCCTTTATTACAAAATTAAATTGGGATTTAACACGCGTTCTCGCATCCACGTATTTAGGGGGTGTTACAGATGATTTCGCTACGGCTATCGCCCTGGATGCACAAAATCATATTTATGTGGTTGGCCAAACTGAGTCGTTAGACTTTCCCACGACTCCTTTTGCGTATGACACTGATTTTCATAATGGGGATGCCTTTGTGTCAAAGTTTAATGTTGATTTAACAAAACTTCTTGCGTCTACTTTTTTGGGAGGTGCAGATGATGATGTTGCTAATTCTGTTGCCTTGGGTCCGGATGGCAACGTTTATGTGGGCGGTTACACCGGGTCGTCTGATTTTCCAATAACCGCTGGTGCTTATAGTATCTCGAAAGGAGTCCTTTTTGATGCCTTTCTCACAAAGCTTGATGAGAGGTTGACGCGGATACTTGCTTCTACCTTTTTAGGCGGAAATTACCGGGACATTGCCCGTTCTTTTGTTATAGATCGGAAGGGAAATATTTATACAACAGGTGAGACTCGATCTTCAAACTTCCCTGTAACGCCTAACGCTTATGATACTTCTTATAATAGCGATGCCAGGCTTTCCATTTCGTATGATGCCTTTGTATCAAAACTCAACAGTAATCTTTCCTCGCCGCTTGTAAAAACAAAATGATCAGCGTGATTTTTTGTATTATTTGTGGGCATAATAATCAGGATGTCGGTGAATGATGAAAGAGATAATACGTGTTGTTAATACCATAATCTATTGTCAACGCTGGAAAGAGATGGTCTCTTTCTATCAGAATAAGTTAGGTTTTCCGGTTACGCTTGAGAACGACTGGTTTGTAGAGGTTAAAGTAAACGCTCACGCACGGATAAGTATTGCTAATGAACAGCGTGCAACGATCAAGAGCTCCCGGGGGCAGGGTTTGACGCTGGCCTTTCAGGTGGATAAGGCAGATGAGACGTGGCAGAATTTGAAGGCGCAGGGGGTTGATGTAGGTAAAATCAAAGACCATCCATGGGGAGGTCGTGCCTTTTTTTTATTCGATCCGGAAGGAAATCGCCTGGAGGTATGGTCAGTTTAAAATCTTACGTATCGGACGAAGCTCCTATTCCCTGGCAATAAACATTCCATATATGAGTGTGGATTTTTTGCGGAACAAAATTGAAATTTTTATAAGACCACACTGTTATGGTAGATTGAATGAGCCCCATAAATACAATAGCAGACATCTTGGGGTCAATGTCTCGTTTTAGCAATCCGAGTCCTATTGCATTCAGAAGCAACTTTTCTATTCTTCCGAGATACTTTTGTATTAGTTTTAAAATCTTTTTTCGTATAAAGGGATCACTAAACTGCATGGCCCCCATGATAACAACAAAGGATGTTTTGCGTCGGTTTTTTGCTAAAATCAGTTGAGCAAACAGAATATTTTTAAGATTTTGTATTGGGTCATTTTCTACCATTGCGCTGTCCAGCGCTTCCATGAGAGTTTCCTCAATATTATCTATTAACAGGCTTAATATATCTCTTTTGCTCTTGAAATGCCGATAAATAGCGCCTTTGGTAGTTCCTATCTTTCCTGCTATTTCACTTATGGTAACATGTTCAATCCCCCGGGAAGAAATAATACTCCGAATAATGTCTACAATCTGCTGTCTTCTGATTGCGGTAGCTTTTCTAACCTGCACGATACCTCCTTATTTGGCATAAGTAAAAATAAATGAACAACTAATGAATGCATTATAAATAAAGGAATTCCTAATGTGAAATAAAACTTGAAAATTCATCAAAGAGTATTGAGCGTATGCCGTTCAGAATAGACACGAAAGGACTTTTACGCTAGTACGGATCTTCTAAATGAGGGGCAAAAGAGTTTGTTGTATCTGGAAATGTAAAAACATTCCTTCAAAACTTAGAGAAGTGCAAATACGAAAACAAAGAAATTACAAAAAGTTCAACGACGTATCGGGATATTGTTCTCATTTGCATCCGCCAGAGTTCTGCGAAAAACCATTCCATGAATTCTCATATGGTAGAGTTTTCCCTGCATCGGACGCAGGCAGGCTTCAATATCCCGGAGGCTTTCTCTGTGGGTTAATTGAGCAAAAGACCCTGACCATTCTGGTTCGATAAGCGTTTAGCAAATCCCCTGTAGAAGGCAAATCAAAAACCGGTTTGCAAGTATCTCGTTTCACCCTGAACCTGCCGGTGAATAAATGCCTTCAAAATTGAAAAGGCAACCTTGTATCAGGTATGCATATCTTCTGATTTGAACTTTCACATGCGGAACCCATGCGAAATTATAGTGAATGGCAAAAGAAAGTAGCCATTACGAGCAGAGCGAAGCCATCCATAAAGTACGGATTGCTTCGCTCTGCTCGTAATGGCATTTGCGGGTATACTTATTTAAGGCGTTCGCTATGGGCTTATTTGGATTCTATCCGCCTGATATCAGGAGATAGAATACCGTCCAACTTTTATCATCACTCTTGGTATACGCCAAAATCGTCCTTCTCCCTTTCATGCCTTCACGGCATCTGCCACTTTTCGGTTTGCGCTCGCCAGGGTATTTTCTTCCATAAACGAGAGACACATAAGACAGACGAGGGATACAAAGATAAATCCAAGGGAATAATTGTTGGTATAATCTTTAATCGTACCTAAAATTATAGGGAGAAAAAATCCACCCAGACCGCCTGCTGCACCTACCAGGCCGCCCACAGCCCCCGTGTCTTTTGGAAAATATTCAGCCACGAGTTTGTAAACGACACCATTGCCAATACCAAGGCAAGTCCCCATAACATAAAACACCATGAGCGAGGTTGTTAGTGTTAAGTTTAAATTGAGGAATACCGCTACGACAAGTACAATTACGGTAAGCAGTATCATTATTTTCCTTCCATTGAATTTGTCACCCAGATAACCACCCAGAATTCTGGTAAAAGCTGACAGAAATACAAATATAGAAGTCAAACTACCGGCCTTTACCGGAGAAATATTATAAAAATCACATAAATACGATGGCAGCCATACCGAAAAGCATACGAAGAATCCAAAAAACATAAAATAAAACAGGCAAAAGATCCAAGCCAGCCTGGAAGATTTAAAGAGTTTTAGTTTGTCACTCAGTGTTGAAACCTTTACATTAGCCGGTTTTGGGGCATCGGAGGTGAAAAACCAGTAGATAAACGCCATGAAAAGTAATGGAAATGCATAAAAAATAAATGCCTTATCCCATCCCATTGATTCTGCGATGAGTGGCGCTCCGAATGCGGAAAGGGCCGTGCCCGCGTTTCCCACACCATAGACCCCTAATGCAAGCCCTTGCTTTTTCTTCGGATACCATCCTGAAACATGCGGAATTCCGACAGCAAAGGAAGAGCCTATCAAGCCATAAAAGAGTCCACACACCAGCAAAAGACCATAACTACGGGCAAAGCCGGTAATAAAAAGAGATACGAACCCAAACAGAAGCATTATCGTAAAAACGAGTCTTCCCCCAAACTTGTCTGTCAGTATGCCCATAGGAATTTTTGCGATAGAACCAAGCAATACCGGGGTTGCAAGTAATAATCCCACCATCGTGGAAGACAGTTTAAATTCATCCTGAAAATATACGGCCAAAGGGGCATACAAGGTCCAGCCGGCAAAACAGAGTGCAAATGCTACGGTTGCAAGTATCATTACCCTCGTATTGCCATTCGGTGTTTGAGTAGATTCGCTCGCTGACATATCCATGTTCATACAAATTCTCCTCTATTTCCTTTTCTTAAAGTAAACGACAATATACTTGACACAGTATACATCATGAAGTATCTTATGTCAATGGTAAGTATACAAATGCATACCTTATAGTATTACCGTATAAAAAACTTCTTTTTTTTTGTAAGTTTTTTTTGCAACCCTATCTACCCCTTATCAGGAGGTACAGATTGTTTTTGAGAGAAAGATTGCTTCGCTTCGCTCGCAATGACAACGCATAATATGTTATCAAAGCATAGCCTGTGTCATTGCGAGGGGTCTTTTCCGAAGCAATCTCCCGCTTTCACAACGGGGAATTTGGTTGCG
>AYTS01000188.1 GCA_002009475.1 Candidatus Brocadia carolinensis
ACCCAGCCGGAAAAGGATGTTTCACTCCTTTTGGCACAATTGGGATTGACGCTTCCTGAACAACCGCCGCCCAAGGTTTATGCATCGGGACAGGTCGGTCTGTAGTGCCGACCTTTTTACATGACCCTTGAATTTACTGGCTTAGCTGGTTGTCTACCCCTCGAATTGCGAAGATCGGGCTAAGGCATGATAGGTTACCTCTTCTCTGGTATAGAGCAACGCTACTGGGGTCGCTAACTACGAGAAAGACGTATGGTTTAAAAAGGTGCAGTGGTCGTTGTCCAATGTACCTGGCGACGATTGGGGGCTGGAGGCTCTGCCTCCAGTCTACCAGCTAGGAAAGAGGATATCTTGCCCCTGCTCGATTACTTCCTGGACTATTTTGCTATAACACGCGGTGAAGCTAAGAAGCAGATGAGTCCCTGGACAAGAAAAATCTTGCAGGCTTATAATTGGCCCGGCAATGTCCGTGAACTGAAAAATCTGATTGAGCAGCTCATTCTTTTTTCCAGTACCAGCGGGACAATTGAACCGCAGCATATTCCCGGGGAAATCCAGGCAGAGATGTACCCGGGTTTTCATACCCATGACTATGCTAAACTTGCTAATGCTCTCAGGATGCTTGAGAAAAATTTGGTAGGTGATGCCCTGAAACGAACACAATGGAACAAAACCCATGCATCGCAAGAACTTGGCATTAGCCGCGCGAGCTTGAATAACAAGATCGCTGAATTCGATATCCAACCCAACAATCCAACCTCCGAAGACGGTGTATAAAAAGTTACATGACAATGTTAATATCTTGCCAATTGCTACATCTATTGAAACAATAACAAGTTAAATATTGGTTTTCATTAGCATTATAATGGTTTAGTGTTAGAACGGACGTTCACCCCAAGGTGAAAAATAAAAGGGCTGTAAAAGCCTTATATTTAGTGGCTTTTACGGCGAACAGGGAGTTTTTTTTCTCGTGACTACTCGTAGGTTCCTGCTCGGCAATGCCTCCGGCAACTTTATCTGCAATGCCTCTAATAATTCACGTGATTGTTGTCGCGGGCGTGGTATCTTCTGGCAACGCGCCTTGTGGCCATTCACGGTTACTTCCATGGAACAAATGGTTGCCAATTGTTCAAGGCCACCCTCCACCGTAAGATCAAAAC
>AYTS01000189.1 GCA_002009475.1 Candidatus Brocadia carolinensis
AAAAAATCGATTACTTGTGAGAAAACAGTTTTTCCTATATTCATGAGCCATTCCTTTCCGTTTGTTATGAAGAATAGAATGGCTATAGTATACTTTGAATTTCAAATCGATTACGACCTTTTTTGCTTGTATTTCTCTTGAATTATAATACTTACAACAAATATTTATTCAAACGTCCGGACAGTAGTGACCTGGGATATACCCGCGGGTTTGCAAAATGCGCTCATCGGTATTACCCCCACAACCAACCCAAGATGGTCTTTGTTCGTCTTATTCACCCAGAGGGAAGAAGAAAACTCTCTGAACCGTATTGCGAAACCTACTACACCAGAAAGGGGACGAAACCGATGCGACTTTCCCTGAAAGATGCCGAATCATGAAAAGAACGATTATCTCAGATTCCTGATCCCCGTATGCCACACGGCAAACGACACAGAAAGCTTTCCGTCATGACCATTTCTCTGTGCGCCCTTCTGTGTTCTGCCACAAGCTTTGCCGCTATCGCAGCGTGGGCAAAATCGTGCAGCCAAAACATGCTCAAGCGTCTTGGCTGTCGTTATAACCCAAAGACCCGCAGCTATGAACCACCCAGCGAACCTACCCTTCGACGCTTCCTCCAGGACGTTGATGCCGAAGCGATAGATGCCGCTCTCTACGGCTGGCTTCAGTCCCTTTCCCGGGAAGATACTACCCTTGCCATCGATGGCAAAACCCTCCGTGGCGCTTACCAGGAAAACGCACGGAAAATACAATTTCATCCACACTTTTTGCGTAAATTTGTGTTGCTGGGAAATTGACAAAGGGAGACAGACCGTTGACCGTGAAGTTACCGGAAAAGTTTCTGCATGCAGAAGGTAACTATTGTCTTTGATTGGGGGTATTTTTGATGCTGTACCTATAGCAAAAGATGTGGTATGTTTCTATCCCGTTTTTTTCTCTGAATGGTTGAATCGGGACTATTTTCCCATTCTTTTCGTCCAAAAACGACGCTGGTTAACTCAGAAAACCTAACCTAAGTTACGCATTTAAGAGCATAAGTAGCTGGTATACAAGGGTCTTCAAATATTTTCCTCACTACAAAGCTGTTTTTTTGAAGGTTATCCGCTTTCTTTTTATCGCCTGTGGATCAACTCCGAGTTTTTTGTATATCTCCC
>AYTS01000190.1 GCA_002009475.1 Candidatus Brocadia carolinensis
GTGAAGGTGCAATTTGGTAAGATAGAGTAGGATAAGGAGGGGGGTCTGGAAAATGAGAAAGAGTTTTGATAAAGAATTTATGGCGAGGGTGGCCTTGGAAGCGATCAAGGAGGAAAAGACGATAGCGGAGTTGTCGTCGCAGTACGAGGTACACCGTACACAAATAACAAAATGGCGAAAGCGGGCGTTGGAAGGATTGGCGGGGATATTTCAGGGGAAGGAGGGAAAAAACGTAGAAGAGAAGGCGAAGGTAATAGATGAGTTGTATAGGCAAATAGGGCAATTGAAGGTGGAGAACGAATGGCTTAAAAAAAAAATCTAGAGAGATTGGGCATTGAAGAGAAAAGGAGGTTGATAGAAAGAGGGCGTAAGGGATTAAGTATTCGGAGGCAATGTGAGTTGGTAGGACTGACGAGATCAAACTGGTACTATAAACCGGCAGAGGTATCAGACGAGACTTTGAGGCAGATGAGACGGGTAGATGAGATATTTACGGAATATCCATTTTACGGGAGTCGTCGGATACGAGAGGCATTGAGGCGTGAGGGTTTTGGGGTAGGGCGCGAATGGGTGCAGGGGTGCATGAGGCAAATGGGGTTGCGCGCCATATATCCGAAAGGGAATATGAGCAAGAGACATCCTGGCCACAAGATATACCCGTATCTTTTGTCAAGCATAGAAATCATCCGTCCAAACCAGGTATGGGCAAGCGATATAACATACCTATGGCTGAGGCGTGGATTTGTGTACCTTGTGGCGATAATGGATTGGTATAGTCGCTATGTGTTGTCGTGGCGTATAAGCAACGCAATGGATGTTTCTTTTTGCAGAGAGGCATTGGAGGAAGCCTTGGGAAAGGGACGTCCGGAGATATTCAATAGTGATCAGGGTTCTCAGTTTACGAGTAATGATTTTACGGGAATACTCTTAGGCAAAGAGATTGCAATCAGTATGGATGGTCGTGGTCGTGCATTTGATAACATTTTTACGGAACGGCTGTGGAGGAGCGTAAAATACGAGGAAGTTTACCTAAAAGATTATGAGGTTTGTCGTGAAGCGCGCGAGGGATTGGAGAAGTATTTTTCATTTTATAACAATCGGAGGTATCATCAATCCCTGGGGTACAAAACACCGTATGAAGTTCATTTTGGA
>AYTS01000191.1 GCA_002009475.1 Candidatus Brocadia carolinensis
AAAAACTCAAATATGGATTGCAATCTCCGTTTACGTGCTTGTTGCAATCATCAAAAAGCATCTCAATTTAGACATGAGTCTCTACACAATTTTACAAATTTTGAGTATTACCCTATTTGAGAAAGTCCCTATTTTACAAGTACTTACAAATTCTGATTACAAAAGCGAACCATACTTTCCTTATAAGCAATTGTCCTTGTTCAACTTATAACCGGACACTAGTGATGGCGAATATAAAAGGAATACAAAAAGTAGCAGTCTTGTTATCAACTCTTGATACCGATACAGCGTCAGAGGTCATTAAAGAATTTAACGATGAGCAAATTGCGGCTATTACTGCAGCAATGGCTGAGATTGAACGGGTCGATAAAGATGTTGTTGAGAAAGTGCTCTACGATTTATCAACAGAATTAAAATCTGCTGATAAAGTTGTTAAGTATGACAACAATTCCTTTAAGAAGCTTCTTGAAAAGGCCATTGGAGTACAAAAAAGCGAAGAAATTTTAAGTAGTGTTGAAGAAGGGGCTATGTTCCCTGCGCCTTTTTCTGCATTAAGAGAGTCGAACGATGAAGATATTTTGCGCATACTAGTTGGAGAACATCCTCAAACAATTGCATTAGTAATGTCTTACATTGATTCACAGCGTGCTGCAAAAATATTATCCAATTTTCCAACGGAACTCCAGTCAGAAATCATAATGAGAATAGCTACAATGGAAACTCCTCCAACAAAATTGCTATTGCAGGTGAATGAAGTTGTTGCATCAAAAGTAAAAAATAAAGACAGACGTAAGAAACTGCCAATAAAGAAAAAATATAAAATTGCTTCTGAAATAGTTGGCAATATGGAGGGAACAGCGGACAAAAATGTTATAGAACAAATAAGTTATAAAAACCCAGAACTTGCTGAGGAGATTAAAAAACTCTTATTTACCTTTGATGACGTTATCAATGTGCAGGATGAAGCGTTTAGAAAGATTCTTACAGAGGTTGATAATAATGTGATTGCCCTGGCGCTGAAAACGGCATGTCCTGAGATCGAAGAAAAGTTCTTTAAAAATATGTCCAAACGTGTTGGAGATTCGGTGAAGGAGGTGAAGGATTTATTAGGACCAAGGCTTTTGTCCGAAGTAGAGGCAGCACAACAACAGATTGTTGATGCAATAAAACGACTTGAAGCAAAAGGTGAAGCAGTGTTGACAAAGAAGGGTGCAAAAGGGAGTGTCGATAAATTTGTATGAAAAATAAAAAAGTATTTGTATCGCCTAATGTCAAAGGTGTTTACGTTTTGCAATCCAGTATGCATCAAAATGATTCATCTATAAAGGATTATAAGAAGAGTACCGAATCAGAAGAAAGCGATGCGGAACAAGAAAATAAGATAAAGGAAATTAAGGCTTTACAGGATGAAGCTTACAGAAATGGGAAGTTGGATGCAGAGAATAAATACGAGCAGGAACTTAATGAAATTAAAAACAGATATAAATCATTGATGACCGTCTTCCAGGATGCCGTTAAACATTTGATAGATAAAAGGGAGAGGATTTTGCAGGAAAGCGAGCCTGAGATTGTCAAGCTCATTTTAGCTACTGCAAGTAAAGTGATTGGGAATGAAGTTAGTAATAATTCCATAGGTGTTGTAAAGCAGGTAATTAGGGAAGCGCTTTCCCATGCTAAAGAGAAGAAGATTGTTTGTATAAGACTTTCCATTGATGATGCAAAAAAAATGGATGAATTGGATGAGATACAAATAACAGATCAGAATATTAAGATAGTGGAAGATAAAACGATTTCTTCTGGGGGATGTGTTATTGACACAAATTTTGGAAGCATTGATAGTCGCATAGAAACGCGATGGGAAGAAATCTCTAAGACATTATTAGCAAATAAAAAGGAGATGATAAAACATTAACTTTGAACAATATCACAATAAATTGTCTGACGCACATCTCGTTAGATACACGGGGAAAGTGGTTCATGTTGCTGGTTTAGTGATTGAATCAAATGGCCCGTCCGTACCTATAGGAGATTTATGTTATGTCCATATAAACAATGGGCATGCACCGATACCGGCAGAAGTAGTAGGTTTTAAAGAGAAAAAGATACTTTTAATGCCTCTTGGTGAATTACATAAAATCAGTCCGGGAGCAAAGGTTACTGCGTCTGGATCCCCTATGGGGCTAAAAGTAGGAATACATCTGATGGGACGTATTATTGGCGGACTTGGTGAACCAATAGACGGGAAAGGTTCATTAGATGCAGGAGAGTATCGTTCAATCTATAATTCCCCACCAGATCCCTTAAGCCGGAATAGGATAAAAGAGGCGTTATGGACAGGAGTCCGCGTATTAGATGGACTGTTTGCCTGCGGAAAAGGGCAGAGATTGGGTATATTTGCAGGTAGTGGTGTAGGAAAAAGTACGTTAATGGGAATGATCGCAAGAAGTTCAGAAGCAGATGTGAATGTTATTGCCCTTATTGGTGAAAGAGGTAGAGAAGTTCGTGAATTTGTTGAAAAGAATCTTGGTTCAGATGGACTAAAAAAATCCGTAGTGATATCTGTAACTTCTGATAAACCTGCCTTGTTAAGAGTAAAAGGGGCTTACATTGCTTCTACTATTGCAGAATATTTTCGGGATCAAGGAATGCAGGTAATGTTACTGGTGGATTCTGTTACACGATTTGCCAATGCACAGCGGGAAATAGGTTTATCGATAGGGGAACCTCCTACGATAAAAGGATATCCACCTTCAGTGTTTGCATTATTACCGAAACTCTTGGAAAGATCAGGGACTGGTCCAAAAGGAAACATTACCGGATTATATACTGTGCTGGTGGATGGTGACGATATGAACGAACCCATTGCAGATACTGTTAGGGGTATTCTTGACGGACATGTTGTATTATCAAGAGCACTAGCCAATCAAAATCACTTTCCAGCAATTGATATTTTAGAAAGTATTAGCAGGTGCATGGATGATGTTGTTGCAATTGAGCATAAGAAAGCTGCGACAGAACTTAAAACAATTTACTCTACGTATAAAGAATCAGAGGACATGATCAATATAGGGGCATATGTTAAAGGAAGTAACCATAAAGTTGATTATTCGATATCAATGATTGATCGAATAAACGACTACCTTAAACAAGATGTAATGGAAGAAAGCAAGTATAGTGATACGGTTGCTAAACTTACAGATTTGTTTGTAAATAACGATGGACTAAAAAAGCATACTACTTCTAAAATTGAAAAACAAGTCTAATCGTATCTTCGTATGAGATTTCATTTTAAATTTCAAAAATTGTTGGAAATTGAGAAATGCCGGGAAAAAGACCTCATAAAAGAGTTAAGCGACGTTAAAAACAAATTACACGACGAAGAAAAATTGCTCATATTTTTGAAATCAGTTTTATCATTGCAACAATCAGAAATGGTAAAAAAAAAAACTTGCTCTGGGAGAAGTAAACGAATTTGTTTTATTTGAATCTTACTTTTCTAAGCTTAACCATGATATTGCCATACAGGACTCTAAAGTAGAAGAGGCTTCAAATCGGGTGTATTCTGTGCAAAATGCACTCTTACATGTATTTAAAAGGAGAAATATGTTCGAAAAATTACGTGAACGTCAGGAAAAAGAATATAATGCGCGGGCGTTGCGATTAGAAAATAAACACTACGATGAGATTGCAACGTCAAGGTTTTATCACAAGCACAAAAAGAAAGATATTCGTTAGAAATATCTGGAGAATTCATGAATGAAGCTTCCAATAAATAAGAAAATAATAATACTTCCTGCGATAGGAATTTTTGTTTTTGGTATTTCTGTAGTGGGAATGATTTTTATGAAAGGTTCAAAAGCTCCGGTATCCGTACAAGAACCTCATCCTGCACCTAAAGAGCATAAAGAAGATGAAGATGATATGACCATGAAACAGGTCGGAACATCAACAACTGATAATGGAAAGCTGGTCAAAGAAAAGAAGAATAAAGTAATAACAAGATTACCTGCGGTATATAAACAAAACGCAAATACAATATTTAAATCACTTTCATCAAATGAAATAGCAGATATGCTTAAGGAAATAGCAGCAGAAAAGTACGAGTATGCAAAAAGGAACGACTTGTTAAATTTAAAGGAAAAGATTTTAGAATCTATGCGTACCGACCTGGAAATAGAAAGGAAAGAACTTAGCGCTCTAAAACAGGAATTAAATAAAATGCTGGATGTCGTTTCCACACAAAAGGTGGAACTAAAAAATGAATCAGTTCTACTTGATGAGGCAGAATCTAAGAATATTAAAAAATTAGCGACGGTCTACAGTGGTATGAAACCAGAAAAAGCGGCAATGATTATGAAAGAAATGGATGAGGAAACAGCTGTTAAATTGTTGACGATGATGGATGGCAAGAGCTCTGCTAAAATACTAGAGTCTGTGGATCTTAACCTTGCCGTTAAATTGAGTGAGCGATTAAAGCTATTAAAAACCGATTTTAAACCTGGGAAAAAATAAAACTTCGTAATTATAACAAAGAACAGAGATAGGTATGACCACGCTGAAACGACGGCAAATGCGATTATTATAAATCGACCTTGTTTAATTGAAAGAGTTAAAAAAAGGAGAAAGTGGAGGTGCAAATATATGGAGAGTAATATAGATAAAAATGAAAATATTCAGATAAATGAAGTGGCAGATCCGACAGTTAAAAAGAGGAAGATAAACAAAACCCTCGTAATGTTGGGAAGTGTGATTTTGATTTCCGTGGGGTGTGCGTTTGTGTTTGTTTCAAAAGTGTACCCTTCGTTAACCGGAAATGCTCAACTCGATGCTGTGGACGGGGTGAAAATGCCGGCGGAAACTGGTGTGGAAATACATGCAACAAGACCCTCCGAAGCAGAAGAGGTTCCAAAATCCGCATCTAAAAAAAAGGAGGAAAAAGAGGAAGAGGGGAAAAACGATGCCGAAGAGGAATCTACAATCGTTCCTTTTGATCCCGTAATTGTTAATCTGAGTGGTTCTGGTGGCAGGAGATATCTGAAGGTGTTGATAAATTTAGAGGCAAAAGATACAAAAGCTAAACATAAAATTGAAGCCAAATTGGTTCCAATAAAAGATCGATTAATTTCCATTCTTTCATCAAAGACATTAGAAGATATCGAGGGATTCGAAGGACAAGACATCCTGAGAAGAGAAATAAAGGACGCGGCAGATATCATGCTAAAGATGGAAGATAGTGTAGTACAGGTATATTTTACTGAATTTGTTATACAATAATCCGCCACGGTGAGGATGACTGAATGTCAAATGCAATTCTAACTACCCAGGAAGTGGAAGCCCTTCTGTCAGCAATTGAAAATGGACAGGTGTTAGTAGGACAAAAGATTGAATCCAAAAAAGAAAGGAAAATACAGCATTATGATTTTAGACGTCCTGATAGGTTTCCGAGAGAACAAAAACTTCGCTTGCAAAAAATCAGTGAGGCAATGGCTAAGACAATAGGCGCTACCCTATCTAGATTTTTAAGAGTTTCTTTAGATGTCGAGCTTATTGCTATTGAGGAATTCAGTTATGAAGTCTTTACAAATTCGTTTACTGATCGTATATGTGCAAGCGCATTGAGCCTAAAACCTCTCAATGGTTTTGGTTGTTTGACCGTTGACTTAGGTTTCTGTCTTTCAATTGTTGATAGAGGTTTAGGAGGCCCAGGGAAAATGCCACAGAAGATAAGACCTCTTACGCTTATCGAGGAGTCTGTAATTGGTGTTGTATTGTCAAATATTGTGGACGACATGAAACTCTGTTGGCTTAAATTGATGCAACCGGAATGGAAAATAGAAAGAATGGATATGGATATAAAATCGTTGCAAATAGCTCCTCCTACAGAATTTGTTCTCGCAATTAACTTTGCTGCAAATGGTGATTTGGGTAATGGAACAATTATTTTGTGTATTCCGGTTACTAGCCTTGAAATGGTAATGGTAAAGTCAAGGGCAAACAAAATTGAGAGAAAAGACGAATTGACAATTATTGAAAGTGTGATTAGAGAAACGGAATTAACTACGATTGCGATTTTAGGTTCTACCCAAATAGTACTGAATGAACTCATCAACCTAAAAGCTGGGGATGTACTAAGATTAGATAATAAAATTACAGACGATATATGTATGGTAATAGAAGAAAAAACGAAATATTATGGGAAACCAGGCGTAATCGGGAATAAATTGGCATTTCAGGTTTCATCATCAATTATGTAATTGCATGGATCTGTTGGAAAGGAATGAAATATGGAGCAGGTAAAAGAGCTTAATGAAAATTCAAGTGTTGGCAATGAGAATCAAATACAATCAATTCAATTTAGCCAACTGAGCCCTAGTAAAACTACTGGTATTAGTGATAATGGAAAACGTAATCTAGACCTGGTAGTAGACATCCCGGTACCGGTCTCGGTTGAGCTAGGACATACTACTATGCTTGTGAAAGATATTTTATCCTTATCACAAGGATCTATTGTAGAGCTAGACAAAGTAGCAGGGGCACCTGTTGATTTGCTTGTACGAGGAAAACTACTTGCCCAGGGAGAGGTTGTGGTTGTTGACGAAAATTTTGGCTTAAAGATTACAAATATCTGTGGCTCTGAGGAACGGATTAGAAATCTTGGCTAGCTTAATAAATAGTAAAGCACTATTTGAGATGAAGATTTGTAATGAGTTGTTTAATATTCCCACAACAACTACAAAAAGCATGAGATAAATAAGTATTTCTGAATCGCTTTGATAGTAAATAATTGTTCTGCTAATAAAAATCATCTGATTTATTTGTATGTATCAGGGATATGCATTGATTTCTCTGGTAGGTTTATATCTGTTGTCCCCAAATAGTACATTAGCCGAACAAGGCATCTTGTTTGCTTTACAAGATATCTTGTTGGTTTGTGATAAATAAAACTGGTAATGTCTTTATATTTTGTAAAACAATATTATTCTCGGTCACAATAAAATGAGCAGGAAATGGTTTGTGTTGATTATTTTCTTGTTGCTGGTTACTTGCAGTACTGGATATTGTGTACCAGGACTCGTGGAAAAGGAAGAAATATATGGGACTGCTACTGCCGAGACAGATAGTGCTGGTGTCTCATCACCTATTAATTTTCCCAATATTACCAAGGTAATAAAAGTTCTTGGGTTGATAATTATCACTATTATTGGTGTAGTTTTATTCTTACGTAAAAAGTTTGGAATTAACTCAAGTCTCATTGGAAGAAAACGACATATTCATATTGTTGATTCAGCACCATTAGGCTCGAAAAAGTATGTTCATTTAGTAAAAATACCAGGGAAGATATTGTTAATAGGTGTGACGAATGAGCGGATTCAATCACTTTCTGAAATAACAGAGAAAGAGATTGTTGATTCCGTTGTATCAGAATCAAAAGGTAATGAATTTATGAGCATTTTTAAACGCGCTCGTACAGGGCATTAATCTCAATGCATCATAAGGATTATAGCATGAAAAGTTGGTTAAAAATTTTGGGAGTTTGTGGTCTTATATCACTATTTGGCTTAGTGGACATAACTCAAGCTGCTAATGAGGTATCAGCACCGTTGAAATTATCTATGAGTATCGACAATATTGATAAACCAAAAGAGATAGCCAGTACCTTGAAGATTGTACTCTTTTTAACTGCACTCTCATTATTGCCTGGATTATTATTAACTATGACATCATTTACAAGAATCATTATAGTCCTTTCCTTTGTTCGAAAGGCGTTATCATTTCAAACACTACCACCGAATCAGATACTTATTGGTATTTCTCTTTTTTTAACAATATTTGTAATGTCACCTGTATTGAAGCAGGTAAATTCTGAGGCACTTCAACCATATCTTAAAGAAGAGATCACACAAAATGAGGCTTTAATGAAGGGTCTTGTGCCGTTTCAGAAATTCATGCTCAAGCAAACCCGTGAAAAAGATATTGCCTTGTTCATGAAAATTGCAAAAATGGAAAGGCCTAAGTCGGTGAATGATGTTCCGATCCACATAATGATTCCGGCTTTTATTACCAGCGAACTTAAAACCTCATTTCAAATGGGTTTTCTTTTATTTCTCCCGTTTTTAGTTATTGACATGGTTGTTGCTTGTGTACTGACAGCGATGGGTATGGTTATGCTACCTCCTGCGATGATTTCAATGCCATTTAAGTTGATTCTGTTTGTGCTGGTAGATGGATGGCAGTTAATCATTCAGTCTTTAATTTCAAGCGTTGCATAAATACTGAGAATTCTATAGCACTTTTGGGTACTGTTTTATAAGAGATTGCTCATGGTGATTCTATGACCCCAGAGGTAGTTGCAAATATTGGAAAAGACCTATTGCAAATAACGGTTCTCCTTATGGCACCTTTGCTTGTAGTTGCGATGGTAGTTGGTTTAATCATTGGTATATTTCAAACTGTTACAAGTGTCCATGAGCAGACGATTACTTTTTTGCCAAAAATTTTTGCTGTTATGGGAGTTTTCCTGGTGTGTTTACCTTGGATGCTGCGTATGATGAGCTCATACACCGTAAATTTATTGGGGAATCTGAACAGATTTTGTCAATAAATATATATGGAAGGTCTTTTGTATTTTATCAATGACATACCCTTCTTTATGATGGTTTTTTTTCGTGTAGGGGGGGATGCTTCTTTTCGCTCCGATCTTTGGGAATGCTAATATACCCTTACAAATAAGGGTTGCAATCTCTCTGATGTTTACATTTATCCTCTATCCCACAGTAATTAAAAGTTCTCCTGCATTCCCTTCTGATATTGCATCGTATATGTTTCTTGTCATTAAAGAGGTGGCAATCGGTGCTGTAATTGGTTTTGTTGCCTCAATTATATTTGCATCGTTTACTATGGCAGGATATTTAATAAGTAACCAAATGGGGCTTGATACCGCAGCTATTGTAGATCCATCTTCAGAGACAGGAGAAGAAGAGCAATCTATATCAATATTCTACAACATGATTGCTCTTCTGATATTCTTGTCAATCAACGGGCATCATTGGTTTATTAACACAACGGTGCAAAGTTTTGAAAAGATTCCTTTTGGGAGTTTTCAATATACTGCAGTGACACTCTCAAAGATACTCACCGTTTTTAAAACGTTTTTTGTAATGGGGATTAAGATATCAGCTCCCTCATTAGTAGTTTTATTGTTAACGGTGGTTGTCCTTGGATTAATGACAAAGGTTGCCCAAGAAATTAATGTGTTTATAGTTGCATTTCCTATAAAAATATTAATCGGTTTTTTTATACTTATGGTATCACTGCCATTTGCAATTAATGCCATGATGTCTTATTTGGTTTCTCTGGAAAACAGTATGGCATCGTTATTATCTGTTATGCGAGGTTAACGTAAGATGTCAGGTAGCTCAGACACACAAAAAACAGAACAACCGACTGGTAAACGGTTGGGCGATGCACGTAGTAAAGGGCAAGTTGCATTTAGTCCTGACTTAAATAGTGCTGTAAGCTTATTGTTTGGTTTTGTATTATTGTATGCCTTGGGTGTAAATATTTATAACAATCTTTACAAAACAATCCAGTTATCTTTTGTGAACCTTACCTATAAGGATTTTACGACAGATTCTATAGCGGATGTTATAGTATCGCATGTGTGTGTGGTAATGAAAATCCTTTCCCCTTTTTTTGGCGGACTATTACTGATTGGATTAGCCATATCATATCTTCAAATTGGTTTCATGCTTAATTTTGGATTGCTAAAACCCAATCTCAGTAAACTAAATATGATCTCAGGCATAAAAAAATCTTTTTTTCTGCAAAATCACTTGCAAAACTTATCTTTTCAGTATTGAAACTTATTATAGTTGGATTTGTCTCTTTTTTATATATAAGAAAAGAATTTAGCAGTAAGAATATCATAGACTTTATCGATACAGGTCTATCCTCAATATTTGCGATAAGCATAAAGTTAATGTACGGTCTTGCGTTGCGTGTATCAACGGCATTAATAATTCTGGCAGTGTTAGATTATTTATACCAAAAATGGCAGTACAAACGCAATTTAAGGATGACTAAGGAAGAAGTAAAAGAAGAAAGAAAACAATTGGATGGTGATCCACTGATCAAGTCAAAAATCAGATCGATACAACGCCAAATGGCTATGAAACGTATGATGTCGTCAATCCCCAAAGCAGATGTGGTAGTGACAAATCCGAGCCATTTTGCTGTTGCATTGAAATATGATGGTGTGACGATGAAAGCGCCTACGGTAGTTGCAAAAGGGGCTGACTTTATAGCAAAGCGTATAAAGGAAATAGCAAAGAAGCACAAGATACCGTTGGTAGAAGATAAAATTCTTGCACAGACAATGTATAAAACTGTTGAAATAGGAAGGGAGATACCGCAAAAATTGTACTATGCAGTAGCAAAAGTCTTATCGTATGTATATCAGCTAAAGAAGGGAAATAATCGAGCATAAATGGGGAAACGGTAACTCTGATGAGGATTGAGTATGGCAGCAGATAAAGGGAGTCCTATGGTAAAAAGCTCTGTGAGTAAATTACTAACACAAGGAGAACTCGCATTAATAGCAGGAGTAATAGGTATTTTTGTTGTGCTTATTATACCTATCCCACCATTTTTTCTCGATTTATTAATTACGCTAAATATTTCTGTGACCTTGTTGTTGTTATTGGTTACTCTTCATGCAAAAGGTCCACTTGATTTGTCCACATTTCCTTCCATATTGTTGTTTTTAACCCTATTCCGATTATCTCTTAATGTTGCATCTACCCGACAAATTTTGTTGCAGGGATATGGAGGTCAGGTGATTGGAGCATTTGGTGAGTTTGTGGTAGGGGGAAATGTTATCGTTGGAATGGTCGTTTTTTTTAATTATTATTGTTATTCAATTTATAGTAATAACAAAAGGTACAACACGAATTTCAGAAGTGGCTGCCAGGTTTACGCTTGATGCTATGCCTGGAAAACAAATGAGTATCGATGCAGATCTGAATGCAGGTCTCATTACGGAAGAACAAGCTCGGAAACGAAGAGAGTTGATTTCTAAAGAAGCAGAATTCCATGGGGCAATGGATGGTGCCAGCAAATTTGTTAGTGGTGATGCTATTGCAGGTATTGTTATCGTACTAATTAACATAGTTGGCGGAATTATTATGGGTATGCGTAATGGAATGTCTGTAGCCGATGCGATGAAACATTACACTATTTTAACAGTAGGTGATGGACTTGTGTCACAAATTCCATCTTTTATCATTGCTACTGCCTCTGCTGTTATTATTACAAAAACATCATCAAGTGAGAATTTAGGCAGAGACTTGTCGGGTCAAATGCTTAGTCAACCCAATGCAGTAGCCTTTGCATCAGGAATTCTTACGGTATTCTGCATCATCCCGGGTTTGCCTAAATTACCTTTCATGGTTCTTGCAGGTTTTTTTGGGGTACTGTTTTTCTTGCTTAGGAAATCAAGCAAGAAGCCAACGATCGAGGGATTGAGTGATGTGGAGGTAAGAAAAAAAGTACAGGAATCTCACTCTGAAGAGGATGTTGAAAAACTACTTCACGTCGACCGCATGGGAATTGAAGTGGGATATAAGATAGTACCGCTTGTCGATCCGCAGAAAAATGGAGGTATTTTAGAGAGAATAAATTCATTGCGAAGGCAAATGGCAAGAGATATGGGAATGATCGTTCCGCCCATCAGAGTAAGGGACAACTTACACTTGGGTGCAAATCAATATGTAATTAAGATACGGGGACAAGATATTGCAAAGGGTGATTTATTTCCCGATTGCTATCTTGCTATAGATTCAGGGGCAACTACAAAATCAATTGAGGGGATGAAAACAACAGATCCGGCTTATGGCTTGTCTGCTCTATGGATAACTGGTGCAGACAAAGATGAGGCAGAGACTTCCGGATATACAATTGTTGATCCGTCCTCAGTTATGATTACCCATCTAACAGAAATTATAAAAGGCCATGCTTTTGAAATTCTGTGTCGTGAAGACGTTCAGAAGCTTATTGAAAATTTAAAGAAAGAATCGCCGTCAGTTGTTGAGGAATTGTCACCTAATGTTATGCCGTTAGGTAGTGTACAAGAGGTTTTGAAAAATTTATTGAAAGAACAGGTGCCGATTCGTGATATGGCAACTATACTGGAAACTATTGCTGATTATGTAACAATGACAAAAGATACAGAGTTGCTAACAGAATATGTAAGACAAAAATTGTCGAGAACTATTTGTCAGAAATATCAGAATGTAGAAGGAAAGATAGGAGTTGTTTCTTTTGATCCTCAACTTGAGCAGACCATTGCCAATGCGATTCATAAAACAGACAGGGGAAACTTATTAGCCTTAGAGCCACTTATGGCACAAAAATTGATAGATAAATTAATTGAAGTCGTTAAAAGTTCTTTAGTTACTGGCTATGAGGTAGTTCTATTGACTTCTTCCAACATAAGAAGCCATGTTCGTCACCTCATTGAAAATGCATTGCCACAAGTGGCAGTATTGTCTTACAAAGAGATATCCTCGGGTGTTAAGATCGATCCATTAGGGATGGTGAAATTATAAAAGGTATGTAGCAGACTGGTTAATGATATGTGTGAAGATTTTATTTAAATGTATATGTAGAAATTCTGGATATGAAATTTTTTCCCTGGTTAAGGAAATATTTGCAACACAGTAATTGATTTAATTGATGTGAGACGTTGGAGACAAATAAAAAATGACAGTTGGATTTTCTAAAGTAAGAACGATTGCTGTAACGAGTGGTAAAGGTGGCGTAGGAAAAACGAATATTGCCACAAATTTGGCAATGCTCTTTAGAAAGTATAAAAAAAAGGGTTTTATTAGTAGACCTTGATTTAGGACTTGCAAACGTTGATGTGTTGCTCGGTTTCCACGCAGAGTATACCTTGCATGATGTTATTGCCGGTCACAAAAAAATAAAGGATATCGTACTTCACGGTCCAGATGGAATAATGGTGGTTCCTGCTAGTTCTGGTATTGAGGAGCTCGCTAATTTAAATAAAATACAAAAAGAGCAACTTTTGAACGGTTTTAGCGGTCTGGATGAAGAGGTGGATATTGTCATTGTGGATACCGGCGCTGGTATATCGCCTAATGTAGTAAGTTTTGTCCTTGCGTCAAATGAGATATTGCTTGTAACTACGCCTGAGCCAACTGCAATAACGGATGCTTATGCTATGATTAAGGTTCTTTCTAAAAAAAAAGGATAATTTGAATATAAAATTACTCATTAATCTTTCTAATAGCAGAGAAGAAGCCGAGTTGACTATGAAAAAAAATATCATCAGTGAGTCGACGGTTTTTGGATGTAAATATTGAGTACTTTGGATATCTGCTTCAGGATCCAAACGTTCCTAACGCCACCCGGCTTCAAAAATCCTTTGTAAAAGAATATCCCAATACGATAGCAACCAGTTGTCTGAATAATATCGCATCATTATTTTTGAAAAATGATGACGAGACCTTGTCCTTGGGAATTGAGGGATATTTCAAAAGAATTGCAAATGGAATATTGTAGTATTCCATGAACCTGAGTATTTGCAGTTTAAATACAAGTAACAGGTCTTGTGAATACGTATCCATAACAATTATACCGCTTCAGCGGAGGTTTTTGATGGAGAATAATTTAGCCAAAGGACGTATCTATCTTATGGTAATTGTTTTTTTTCTCTTCTTGTTTTATGGGATTGATGTCAGGTGTGTCGATGCCGATGCTAGCAATGAGAAGTGTGATTGCTGTTTGTATCATAGGCGTTTTTAAGTAATTTATTTATCAGATATATCGTAAGTGTATCAAAAACGGTTTCATCAACAAAAACTGGTCAAATGGATGATTCCGTCCTTCAGAATGTTGAACCGGGAAAAGATCAGCATAACAACTAAAGTTCTTTATAAAGGAAAACGAACATGGGTGCGGTAAAACAAAGTAAGCTAGGGTACGTATGCGAAAACTTAATAAATCGTGATAAATTAATTAGTGAAAATCTTTCATTGGTCAAGTATGTGGTAGGTAAAATTATGATTTATTTGCCTTCTTTTGTTGATAAAGAAGATCTTGTAGAATACGGTATCCTTGGTCTTATAGAGGCCGCAGAAAAGTATGATCCAAAGAATAACACAAAGTTTGGAACTTATGCACTGCCACGTATCCGTGGTGCAATATTAGATCATTTACGGTCTCAGGATTGGTTGCCACGCTCTATGCGAGAAAAGGCATCAATGGCGAAAAATGCATATGTATCTTTAGGTCAAAAACTGAATAGACCTCCAAGATCAGAAGAAATTGCTGCTGAGCTTAAAATGAATCCTGAAGAATGGGAAAAATTACTGATGGGAATTAGTATCGGCACGTTTCTTTCTTTGGAAGAGTATTATCAAAAATCAGAAAATAACAAAGAGTGGAACAGAAGTCATGAAATAAGTGATCCTAAGTCTTACGATCCATTAAGAGATTTAGAAACAAAAGAAGAAAAAGCTCTGCTGGCGAACGCCATTGCAGAACTTCCTAAAAAAGAGCGGTTAGTAATTAGTTTATATTATTACGAGGATCTCATGTTAAGAGAAATAAGCGAGATAATGGGTATCTCAGAATCAAGAATATCTCAACTTCACCACAAGGCTTTATTCTTACTTCGGGCAAAAATGAATAAAATATCATTGAATACTTGCTAAATACCACATGAGTCTCGGAATATGTCAATGGAAATTAGACACTTTATTAAATAATTTAGACTCTAAAGGTAGAGTCGATATTTGTTTTGGTTGATTAATCCAGGCAGCCACAGGCATACTTGGGGGTTTAGAGGCAACACAA
>AYTS01000192.1 GCA_002009475.1 Candidatus Brocadia carolinensis
TTTGCCATTCGGAAAACTGTTTCGTATTTGATATTCGTATTTCGAATTTGGTTGAGGCCAGAGGCCGCGCCAGGTGAGTACTTCCCTTATTCATAAAACATCTTTTTGCTGAAAATATCAAAATAGATTTTATAAGACACTATACCCTTTAAACAAAAAAAGCCTACTGTCAAAAATGCATAAACACTTTCGGCAGTAAGGCTGTCTTACATACGTCCCTGTAAGTACAAGACCCTTTACTTTGCGTCCTGCGGTCACCCGCAGTTTGCCTTTATCGTAGCAATCCGTTCGCCCTGGTATTGATAATATTTATTTAGGCTGCCTTCGGCAGCAACTTTAAGCTCCCCTCATGGCGAAGCGACGGGCTGGTCGCTCTACATGAGTCAGAAAGATTGAAATTCCCTAACAATTTAACATTTTAGCTAGGCATTTGACAACCCCCCCGTAAACGGGGGGATTATGAGGGGGTGATTGAAATTCCTAAATCTTAAAACAAAAAAAGCCTTGCTGCCAAAACGTTCTTTCAACATCTTCGGCAGTAAGGCTATCTTATGCTACATCCATGTGATTATGAAGACCCTTTACTTTGCGCCCCCCGATCTCTCGGGGTTTGCCTTTATCGCTTTTAGAATAGGAGTATACAACGAAACAAAAAAACATTTCAAGTAAAAATCAAAAAAAACAGAAAATAGTTACTATGTCAAGAAATTATCAGGAGATACATAGCGCAGCAAAGCCACACCCAATTCTCCGTTGAGAAAGCGAGAGATTGCTTCGGAAAAGACCCTCGCAATGACATAGGCTATGCATTTGATGACATTGCTGCGTTGTCATTGCGAGCACATTCGCGCTGCTCAGGGTAAACTCCGCGAAGCAATCTTTCTCTCCCAAACAATCTGTACCGCCTGATAAGGGATAAATAGGGTTGTGAAAAAACTTACAAAAAAAAGAAGTTTTTACACGGTAATACTATAGCGCAGCAAAGCCACACCCAATTCTCCGTTGAGAAAGCGGGAGATTGCTTCGGAAAAGACCCTCGCAATGACATAGGCTATACATTTGATGACATTGGTGCGCTGTCATTGCGAGCAAAGCGAAGCAATCTGGGATTGAAAAGTTCAGATTCCACGATTTAAGGCATACCTTTGCAACAAGATTAATTCAAAATGGTATTGACATATACACGGTGCAAAGGCTTGGCAGATGGAAGTCCATGCAGGTGGTAATGCGCTATGCGCATCACCATGCAGAGAGTTTACAGAACGGCGTCGAAGTGCTGGATAAAATGCAGAACAAATTTTTCACCATTTTATCACAATCGCATGAAGGACGGGCTACGGCATAACCGTAAACCCTTGATTTTATTGGTAGCGGGGGTGGGATTCGAACCCACGGCCTCCGGGTTATGAGCCCGACGAGCTACCAGACTGCTCTACCCCGCGTTATTTGCAAATAGTAACTGGACGAATGATCTATGCGATGATTGTAAATTAGGTCTTCGTCAACTTTCCTCACTGTTTCCCCCCGTTTACGGGGGGGGATTATGGGGGGTAATTGAAATTCCTTAACCTCAAGTTTTATTAGTATATCAGCCTGTGCTAAACTGTCAAGGATAAAAACTTTGCTTTTACCGTCACTCTTAATAAAACGAACCGCAAAGAAGTCAAAACACAGGATATGTTGTTGGTGACCATTTGGCTTTTTGAAAATCCGTTCCCTTGCATTTAATTCAAACAAAACAGAATGCGTAGCCGTGGATGGTTTATCCTCTTGCACAAACCTGCCTGATGGCAGGCAGAACACAAGAGATTGGCGCTGCATTTTTCAAAATGCTAAATTGCTCCTGTTATCGAATGATGTCGTCTTCAATGCCTTTTATCTCCCTGCTTTCTGGCGGCAATACCGCGATTTAACTATGGCCATGGTGAGCATTATCCCTGATGTCGTTGTGCAAAGAATTGAAAACCAATCGCCACACCGCACATAGAACGGATGATAGTTTTTGACGTATTTTATACGGTTGGTAAGCGTGCCACGGATCTCCCGGTATTTTCCAGTGGAGTCAGATAGCCTATCATAAATGGCGCCGTCGGGCGCAACAAATGAAGATATGCCCGTATTGGCAGCACGCGCCATCGAGATGCGGTTTTCGACCGACCGGAATGCCATAATAGCAAGGTGTTGATCAAGCTCTGCGCTATCACGGAACCAGCCATCATTTGTTATGTTTAACATGAAGTCTACTCCGTCTTTCCTGAATTTTCTGATAAGAGACGGCACCGTATCTTCGTAGCAGATAGACGCCCCAAACGTAAAACTCCCGTTTTGAAGGTATCTAACGAAAATACGGTTCGTTCGTGACCATGGGTTAACCCGATTTCGTAAGGGACGAGTTTGGTCAGGAACGGGAAATAGGTTTTCAGCGGGGTAAATTCTCCAAACAACACAAGGTGAATCTTGTCGTAGCGATTGAGTAATGCCCCCTTCCTGTTGTAGTAATATCCGCTGTTAAAAAAGACCTGTTCCTTCCCCGCAAAAGTCAGGGCAATGCCTCCCAACAGCAGGTTGGTGTTTAACTCCTGCGCGAGGTTGGTAGCGGTAAGCTGCGATAAGAAGTCAATCTTTCTGCCGGTAAGTTCCGGGTTGATATTGAGAATCCCCGGCATCATGGTCTCCGGCCATACCAGGAGGTCAATTGGTGTGCCTTTCATACCCATCGACAGGTCTGCGTATTGTTTCAGTATCTGTACTTCATCTTCTTCCGTAGATTCGAATTTTAAATCCTGAGGTATATTGCCCTGGATCATGCACACAACAGGCCCTTCTTCGGGGTGGTAATGTCTGAGCCAGTATAATCCGTAAAGAAGACTGGCTGCCACCAGTACGGGAGGCAACGTACACGTCAGTCTGAAAAAGGCTCGCCTTTGGCTTGTAAAACTACGGATGAGCAGATCTGCAATCGCTGCATTGACCATGATAGTGATGAAGGTGATGCCGTAAACACCGGCAATATCGGCAATCTGTATTATTGGCAGGTACCGATACTGGGTGTGCCCGATAAAAAACCACGGAAAACCCGTCATCAGAAATGATCGGATAAATTCCAATGCCGTCCAGACACATGGCAGAACAACGACAAAGGGGAGTTTCAGGTTCGCTACGATAAACCGGGCACAGAACGCAAATACGAGAAAATATGCGGCACAATACAAACTCAGCAAGACCCAGGCAATACAAGTGACATGGCGCATCCATGAAATCTGGATAACCAGGAACACAGCGCCTATACCCAGCGAATAAAGGCAGAGGTATCGTTCTTCAGTTACGATAAGGATGAACCACGGGATACAGGCGATCCATGCAAGATAGCCAAGGTCTGCCGGTGGAAAAGAAAGACACAAAAGAAGTACGGTCAGAAAAGAGAGGGCGAGGAGTTTTATAAAATGGGTTTTGTTCAAGGTTTTGAAGACATGCTATTTTATTCAAGAGAGATAACATCAACCAATTGGCCTACGGCAAGTTTTTCTGCATCTTCACGGACGATAAGTAAACAATTGGCCCTGGTAGTGGCCAATAAGTCGGCAGAGCCATGCCATTCTACCGGAGAAACCAGCCAGGTGTTATTATGCATGCGAAGGAACGCGGGGCGATATTCACGACGCTTCCTCCTGACGACGATCTCCGTCTCCAGGGACGCCTTGACGATCGTCCTGTGGGTGTTAGTAAATCCCATCATCTTTCGGATAGCGGGATAAATAAATAATTCAAAGGTAACAAAGGATGCTACGGGATTTCCCGGTAAGGCAAAGATAAAGGTCGCATCCTTTTTGCCGAAAATAACCGGTTTGCCCGGTCTTAATGCCACCTTTTCAAAATAGATCTGAGTATTTAAATCCTTCATTACATCGCCCACGAGATCGTATTCCCCCATAGAGACGCCTCCGGAAAGGATCAGGATATCCTTCCGGAAACCCCTCTGCATCATGCCTGAAATTTCTTCCTTGGTATCTTTAACAATACCCAGGAGTTCAACCTCTGCATGCATACGTCTCGCCTGCGCAGCCAAGGAATAGCCGTTGCTATTTCTAATCTGTGCAACGGAGGGTTTAAGACCAACATCCACCAGTTCGTCGCCGGTGGAGATGATACCTACCGTTGGTGCAGAAAATACCTCAACGCGGGATTTTCCTATCGTGGCAAGAATGCCAATTTCCTGAGGCCGGATGGGCATACCTTTGCAAAGAACCTTTTGCCCGACCTGCATGTCCTCGCCGCGTTGAGATGTTCCTTCCCCTGTCAATGGGTCTGAGAATTCTTACCCGGTTGTTTGCCGGAAGGTCTTCAGTCTCCTCAAATTTAACCACGGCATCGGCACCTGCGGGTACTGCGGCTCCGGTCATAATCTTGGACGCTTGCCCGCAAGAAACCGTTTTTGTGGGCATATGGCCGGCGGCAATGTCTTCAATAACCGTTACTTCAACAGGGGCATTGGTAGTATCCTCAGCAATGACGGCGTATCCATCCATTGCTGAGCGGTTAAAAGGAGGCATATCGATGTCGGATTGCATATCCCCGGCCAGACAAAACCCCAGGGCGTTTTCAAAGGGGATTGTTTTGACCGGCAGGGGCTTAATGGTATCCTCAATAATTTTTATGGCGGTATCGACTGTAATCATAGTTTTCTTATGTTAAAGAAACGATCTCAATATGTCAAGTGTTGTTAATCAAAACCGTATTATTCCTCAAAAGACACCTGTTGCTCTTGAAAAAAACTTGACAGGAAGAAATCTAACGGATATAAGGACTTAACCCTTTGGTAACAATTTAACTTTTGCAGCACCCGTACATTTATAATATTACCGTGTAAAATATTTCTTTTTTTGTAAGATTTTTCACAACCCTATATATCCCTTATCAGGAGGTACAGATTGTTTATGAGAGAAAGATTGCTTCGCTTTGCTCGCAATGACAACGCACTATATGTCATCAAAGGCATAGCCCGTGTCATTGCGAGGAGTCTTTTCCGAAGCAATCTCCCGCTTTCACAACGGAGAATTGGGGGCGGCTTTGCTGCGCTATGCGATCTGCACGAAAAGGAATGCATCGCGCGGGTGTATCCCCCGCTCGCACGGGTTAGGGGGGGAACGGAGGATGCCCCCTCTCACAAGCCTGCCAGACAGCAGGTGAAAAGGATTCGGCACTACCTTTTCAAAAAACTAGCTGGTTTTCACCCTTTGTAGTATTCGTTTGCAGGAATGTTTTTGTAACAAAAGGATATCATATTGACTTGTTTTCCAATCAAAAAGGCAATCCTCTGGTTAAGTATATCAAGTTTAGTATATACCATCGGTTGTGCTACGGTAAAAATCAGAGAGGGCGTCTTTTCTCCACACGACAAAAATTACAGAATAACGATTCCAGAAGCCGGAAAGGGGTGGGAGCCGATTCAGACAGATAAAGCAGATCTAACATTATGGAATAAGCAATATAAGGCCATGATTGTTGTTATCTCCAGCGATATAGAAAACAAGGGATTTTCGCTGGAAATACTCAGCAGACATCTTTTTTTGGGAATGGCGGGCAAGAAAATCGTATCGATGGACCCTGTGCTCCTGGATGATCAGAGTGCACTCCATACGATTTTAGAGGGAGAAATGGATAATTGCCGGTTAATGATCGATTCGTATGTCATCAGGATAGAAGATAAGGTTTACGATCTGGTATGCTGGGCACCATTCAGTTTATTTGACCATATCCAGGGCGATTTTGAACATATGGCAAGGTCTTTTCAAGATATCAGAAAATAAGGTTACACGATCATGTGCTTTGTGGCAAGGAGAAGACAATTTTAGAAGTAGCTTACGAATGACAGACAGAGGCAAAGCGGTTATTCAGTGATCGCAGGGATTACCTATGAATCTTTTATTATCCATCGACGTCGCGGTTAGAAAGTTTATTCTTTTGGTGGGTCAGGTCTCCTTGTTGACGATCAAAGGGTTTGTGGGAATTTTTGTACCACCATTCAACCTGAAACTCATCCTCCGGGAAATTGATACCTTTGGAGCCGGGTCGCTTTTTTTGGTCAATCTCATTGCGCTATTTACTGGAATGGTGATGGCCCTGCAGACGATTTATGGGTTACGTATGTACGGTGCAGAGATATACGTTGGCAGCGTGGTGTCCTTATCCCTTGTCAGGGAATTAGGCCCGGTCATGGCTTCCATTATGGTAGGTGCAAGGGTGGGGTCCGGTATTGCGGCAGAAATTGGCGCTATGCAGGTAACGGAGCAGATCGATGCCATGCGTGCCCTGGGAGCGAGTCCCGTAAAAAAACTGGTGAGTCCAAAGATCCTCGCCGGAATGATGACCCTTCCCCTTCTCACCGTTACGGCAGATATCGTCGGGATCTTTGGTGGAATGGTTATTGCTCTCTACGAGCTTGAGATAGACCGTACGTTTTATATCGATTCCGTTTTAACGACAATTACCATTTCAGATTTTTTGAGTGGTATTGGGAAGACGGCAATCTTTGGGCTGCTGGTTGCTGTGATTGGTTGTTACTTCGGGTTGCAAACCACCGGTGGCACCACCGGTGTGGGACGTTCTACGACCATTACCGTCGTTACAATCTCCATCCTGATCCTGATTTCAGATTTTTTCCTGACGAAATTGTTTTTGATTATTTTATAATTTGGACAATTAAACATAATACATTTGACCATTTTTGACACCAGGCAATACGTTAGTTTCGTGAAAAACAGCCCCGCAGGGGTGAGATATTTATAGAAAATGCGATATACAAAACCTTGACTCCATCGGAGCGTCTTGTGAAACGGTATTCCGTTTATGTCCAACATAATTGTCGAATTTAAAGATGTTCACAAATCCTTTAATGGCCTTCTGATCCATAATGGAATAAACCTGTCCATCCTGGAGGGTGAAATTATGTCCCTTCTGGGCGGAAGTGGTTCCGGGAAGAGTGTCCTCCTCAAAGAATTGATCGGACTTATAAAACCTGACAGGGGCGATATCGTGGTCTTTGGCAAAAACATAACACAAATGAGGGAACACGATCTGATTCGGTTGCGCGAACATATCGGTTTACTGTTTCAGGGGGCAGCTTTGTTTGATTCACTTACGGTGGCTGAAAACATTGCCTATCCGCTGCGCGAACATCTCGATCTCACTGAGAGCGAAATTAAAAACCGGGTAGCGGAAAAATTACACGTTGTGGGACTCAGTGGCATTGAAAACAAGATGCCAGTGGAATTGAGTGGCGGGATGAAGAAACGGGTCGGGTTGGCACGGGCAATTGCTACAGAACCCGATATTATCTTATATGACGAGCCCACAACCGGGCTTGACCCGATAACGGCCCAGCGTATTAATGATCTGATTGTCGAATTACAAAGAAAATTGGGAGTTACCACCGTTGTCGTAACTCACGATCTGCATTGCGTGAGGATGGTTTCTGACAGGATTGCCATGCTCCATGAAGGGAAGATTATTATGGTTGGTACCTGGGAAGAGTTGGCAGCCTCCGGGATACCAGCGGTGAAAGATTTTATCAGTGGTACGATCTGCGATTAGAGGAGGCTTTTATGACAAAAGAACATTTCGCTGAATTACGGGCAGGGCTCTTTACGCTGATAACGTTGGCAGGGTTTGGCGCCATGGTGTTTATTCTCGGCGCACAGAAAGGATATTTCGCGCCTCAGATTGTCCTTAAGACAAAGTTTGTAAATGTCTATGGATTGAAGGCCGGGGCTCCGGTACGATTTATGGGCGTGGGGATAGGACAGGTGAAAGATGTCGTTTTACCCAAAGAATTGCCTGGCGCAGGGATTGAGGTGATACTGAAGATAGACAAATCAGCTCAGAGGAATATCAATCGTGATTCTGTTGCCACGATCAAGTGGCTGAGCTATGTGACGGGGGATTCCTATGTGGAGATTACCTCAGGCGAATGGGGTGAACCCGTGGTGGAGGATGGAGACTCAATAAAAAGTGCTGAGCCTATCAGCTATACAGCCGCCATTGAAGGGGGGGATAAGTATGATTGAATCCCTTTCAAGGATTGTGAAAAAGCTGGAGGATGGCCGCTTTGCAGAATCTTTAAACAACCTCTCGGCATCATTGGATAAGGGCTTTAAGGCATTTCAGACAGGAGACGGGTTATTGCCCGCGCTTCTCTATGATCCAAAGGGGAAACAACTCCTGGAGAAGCTGCTTAAGACTACGGAAACGATGAATGAGATTACGGAAAAAATTGCCAACGGGGAAGGCACCCTCGGTGCCCTCGTCTCAGACCCCACTCTGTACGACAATTTCAAACGACTCCTGGGTGGCGCAGAGCGCAGTTTTGTGCTGCGCACTCTGATTCGCAAAAGCATTGAGAAAGGCAAAAAAGAAGAGGAATAATTGGTAACTATTTACGGGGTGCTGAAAATGGTTACTGCGTTCCTGCTGATTCGTTTCTCAGGAAACGATTGTCAGGTATCTGGTCTATGATGATACGGTAACGGTTTCTTATTTTAATCTTCTGATGAAAACGTGTATTTCGCCATCCTCTTCGCAGATTTCCAGGAGTTCGTTTCCTGTGGTATTACACCAGGCGACAATATCCTTCTTGATCCCCTCGTCCGTAGCGATAACTTCAAGCACCTTGCCTATTGCTACGTCCTTCATCCTGACAGACGTCTTAAAGATGGGCATGGGACACATGAGGCCATAACAATCCAGGGTTTCATCTGCTTTCATAAAAACTCCCACGTTTTACCTTGTTTTTAGTTAGATTCTTCGCCCCGCTCAGAATGACATTTTTTTCGTATTCCTTGTCATTCTGAGGGCATGTTCTGAGTAAAGCAAAGAATGTGAAACAACAGAGGAATCTCACCTGTGAAATTCCTCAGAGTGAGTTTAATGTTCATGATGTTCATCGTGTGCGTGTTGCTTCTTTTTTTCAAGGCCTTTGCCGGTGGTTTTCTTCAGGTAGTCGTCAATAGCAGCCTCAATGGCCTCTTCGGCAAGCACCGAACAATGCATTTTGGCAGGAGGCAATCCGTCCAATGCCTCTGCCACTGCCTTGTTGGTAAGTTGTAATGCCTCATCCAGGGTCTTACCCTTAATCATTTCTGTCGAAATACTACTGGTGGCAATAGCAGCGCCACATCCGAAGGTCTTGAATTTTACATCAACAATGACGTTATCCTTGACCTTGATCGACATCCTCATAATGTCACCACACGCCGGATTTCCAACCTCCCCCACACCATCGGCATCGTTAAACTCCCCTACATTTCGGGGATTGGCAAAATGATCCATAACCTTTGCGCTGTATTGCATAGATAACTCCTATTCTGAAAATATTTCCTTTAAAACTATTTTTAAGCCTTTCAAGGCGAAAGGCGATTCGAGGGTATCAGCTTTGCCATATGTATGGTAAAGCTGATATGTGTTATCTTTCAGGATATAAACTTCTGTTTCTTTCTCATCTGGAATCACGATCCAATATTCTTTTACTCCAAATCTGGCGTACAGTTTCTTTTTTTTGCACCATATCCCGGTACACACTATTTTCCGAAATTATTTCGATTACGAGATCAGGTGCACCCTGTATATTTTTTTTCTCCGATAATGCCCAATTTATCCCTGGAGATGAACAGGATATCAGGCTGCACGACATTTTCACCATCAAGATATACGTCGCAAGGGGCATCAAACACCTCGCCAAGATTCCTTTCGATAATAAACCTTCTCAACATAAATTCAAGTCTTCCAGAAATTCTTTGATGCTGAGGAACTGGCGATGGTGTCATAAGCAATTCTCCATTGATAAGTTCATATCTCTTATCTTCAGGGGTTTTAAGATAGTCCTCATACGTATATTTTTTCTTTTCTATAATGACCGGCACCATAATAAGCCTCCAAGTCTTTTTATCTCACATTACTTTGGTAAAATAGCACCCACCCTATCTCATCAGGAAGCGGGAGACAAAGGGGGAGGGTGTGTGAGATGATTTTCTTATCAAATATTACTGGTAGCAACGGTATCGCCACAACAGACCAGTCTGCTCAGTATCAGCTAAAAAAGGGACAATTACAACAGACATCAGTAAAAGAATTATCCTATAAAACACCAGAGATTTCAAGGATTTTATGCAGGAATGATTTTGTACAGGAGAAAGGAATTGGCGAGGGCAAGCAAAGCACATTTTTAATACAAAAAGACTGTCCGAGAATTATTGACACACGAAGTGCTTTCTTACAAATCTGTTACTATAATCCGTGGCAAAATCGCTGGGATGTGTTGTTCACGGTTCGTGCAATTTGGTGGCATAATTTAAGTTTTATCTTACCATGCAAGAGGATGAGGGGAGCAGGGTCATCTTAAAAAAGTGTTAGTCTTTCTTGCTGAAAAGGTCAAATCGACAAGACAAAGAATAAATAGTGTCTGAACGAAAACGCACTTTTTTGAAAAGTTTTGGGATAGTTTTGGGCTTACGACAATCTTTCTTTGCCCTTTGGCGCTAGACCTTTGCCTGAGGTAAGGTTCTTTTCCTCATTTTCCCTCTTTCCCCCTCATTTTAGATTTGCCTGTCGATAGTATCTCTCCTTCCATGCTGTTTTTCCCGGTTTTTTAAGCTGTCCTTTCGGAATTTCTTTTCCTTCTTTCGTGCCTTCTCCTGAAGCACGTTTCCCAGCTTGTGTAAATTTGCTGCTACTACTCCCAGGGCACAATACCTCTTAAATGCGTGCAACCCTTTATCCAGACACCTATCCAAGCCGTGATGTTCCAGACGATTGATGTCCGGTTCCACCGCTGAGTGCCTATGCCGTAGTTTCCGAAATGTCCTGCCCGATTCCTCCGCCTGTTCCTCCGGGTTCTTCTTGCCCTTCTTGGGCATGATCACCTCCGGTATATACAGACTCAACAACCTGTCTGCCAGAGGAAGGGATAACGTCACGTCCGCCTCTCTTTCAATAACCTGATGCTCCACGACGAACCCCCATGGATCGCTTGCTACCAGCATATTATGCCCCAATTCCACCCGCTTGTTTACCTTACCTTTGTACAACCACTCCGTGTGCGGCTCAAATAACGAATACCCTTCTCTCCCACCGGTATCTGTTCACCCTCTATCACCCTTCTTTCCACCAGGTCTATATGCTTTTTCAACACCCCTCGCAAGGACACAGGCAAGGAAAGGGTAACCAAATCTTTACCGGTGAAGTGGCTTTAATTTTGTCGCGGGATTATTGATGATGGCCATAAAAAAAGTTACAGATGAAATTTCAGGAGACTCTCTGTATAATGTAGCATTAATCTGATTTCGGCAGCGGCTTTTAACTCCCCTTGCTGGAGCGACCAGGCTGGCCGCTCTACATGGGCCGGAGGAAAAACCGGTTTGAAGTTCTTGAATATTAAATTAGTGGACTCAGCAAAACTTCTGGAAAGCTTTTTAAGAGAGGAGGGAATGATTAATGAGACGAGCAAATAGTACCTGTGGAGCTAATTCCATACTCAAAAGTAATCGCCATATCATGTGCTATTTCATAGTTTTTTGCCTTATTTGTCTTTTACAGTCTGTTGCTTTTTCAGAAACGGGGAACAATTCTTATGTATTACGTTTACCGCCAGGCGTTCTGGAGCCTGTCATTCCTGAAGATAATCCTTTAACAAAAGAGAAAATAGAGCTGGGCAGGAAGCTCTTTTTTGACAAACGCCTTTCTGCTGATGATACGATAAGTTGCGCCACCTGCCACGATCCGGAAAAGGGATTCGCCGATGGCAGGGCCATTGCCGTTGGAATAAAAGAGCGAAAAGGAACGAGAAACAGTCCTACAGTACTCAATGCAGCTTTTTTCGACACACAATTCTGGGATGGCAGGGCAATCACCCTAGAAGAACAGGCCAAACAGCCCATAGTTAATCCGAAGGAGATGGGTATGCCGTCCCATGATGCCCTTGTGGGAAAAATTTCAAACATGCCCGAATATACTACTCCCTTTAAGGCTGTTTTCGGAACAGAGAAAATCACTATCGATCACATTGTTATGGCTATTGCGTCTTTTGAGCGAACACTCATTACCTTTCATGCGCCGTTTGACAGATTTATCGCCGGCAAAAAAGATGCAATAAGCGCATCTGCACAGAGAGGATGGAAATTGTTTCAGGGAAAGGCGCGGTGTATCACCTGTCATGAATTTAATGTGTCATATCCCTTTTTCACCAATAACAAATTCCACAATATCGGTGTTGCTATGAAGGGTAAAGATTTTGGACCCCTGGCCAGAAAGGCGGCTGGTTCCGGTGCAGACCCCACGGCGCTCGCACAGGAAGAGGCTTCTGCCGAACTCGGACGCTATCTGGTAACAAAGGAGCCAAAAGATATTGGAGCCTTTAAGACCTCGGGACTGAGAAATATTGCCCTTACTGCTCCGTATTTACACGACGGGAGTGAGCCGACCCTGGAGAGTGTTGTCGAATTTTATGATAAAGGTGGTGTTCCGAATCCGAATTTGGATGGCGGGATACGGCCGCTCAATTTGTCGGAAGATGAAAAGAAGGATTTGGTTGAGTTTATGAAATCGCTCACCAGCGATGACCTTGCAGGTTTAGGAGTTACCGTAAAATAATTTAAGGTTAGGGAATTTCAATTACCCCCCCCCCATAATCCCCCCGTAAACGTAGGGAAACAGGGAGGGAAATCGCTGAAGGCCTAACTAAATGTATGAAGCGGGGTTTTCAGTGGCCGTTTGGTTTTTCTGTCATTAATATCAGGAGATAATCACTTATGAACACAAAAAGCAAAGGGAAGAACGAACACGTGCAGCACGCGACGTTGGCCGATGTGAGCCGGAGGGAATTTTTAAAAACCACGATGAAGGCCGGGGTGATTCTTGCAGGTTCAGATTACATGCTAAACTCATCAGAAAATCTGGTGCAGTTGGTTTCAATAAAACGGGGGAAAGAAGAATTTCAGTTTGCTTATATATCCGACTCGCATCTCCTTTCGCGGGGGAAAGAACATAGATTTGCCCGGGCATTGATAAAGGCCGTTGAGGACGTGAATGCCATGTCCCCGCAGCCGGATTTTGTGCTTTACGGAGGAGACCTGGCGCAGTTGGGGCTGCGGGAGGAGTTGTTGCTCGGAAAAGAGATTATTGCCCCTTTAAAGCCCAAACGCTACATGATGGTTGGCGAGCATGACTGGTACTATGATATGGGAGAGGCATGGCGGGAATTCTTTGGTCCGCCAACGTATTCCTTTGACCATAAGGGAGTACATTTCATCGTGCTGAATAGTATAATTGTTGAGGATTACTGGTCGGAAACGAAAATGACACCTATGGAACGCATGTTATTCATGGCACAGTTGGATAATCCAAAAGGGAGACCTTTTACCGTGGGTGAAGAACAGCGGAAATGGCTGAAGGAAGACCTGGCCGGTGTTAGCAAAGCTACACCCGTCGTTGTTTTTTCTCACTCGCCTTTATATAAATATTATAAACCCTGGAATTTCTGGACTGATGATGCGGAGAAAGTCCAGCAATTGTTAAGTCCGTTCAAATCAGTAACGGTTATCCACGGCCATACCCATCAGGTGCTTACCAATAAAATAAAGAATATCGTATTCCACGGCATGTTGTCCACTGCATGGCCCTGGCCCTATGCGCCTGAGGGTATTCCGGCGCTTACCGTTCAAATGGACAGGCCAGACCCGTTTAACCAATTTGATGGCACCGGATGGGGAACAGCACAGGTAACTTCTCAGGGAAATGTTAATAAGACATACCATCTCTGGGACAGGAATCCTGTGGTTGTATCCTATGAAAGCCTCTTAGCTGGCAGAGAACCGGTACCTGGTCCTTCATATTAGGCTATTGCAACATATGGGAATTGTAAAACTTGAGATTCTTCGGTCGTTTCACTTTCTCAGAATGACAAAAAAGCGGGAGAAAATGTCATTCTGAGCGGAGCGAAGAATCTAATTTAAGGTTTAGGAATTTCCTTCACCACCCCCCATAATCCCCCCGTAAACGGGGGGAAATTCAACAAAGGTCTGATTGAATGTTAAGGAATTCAATCTTTTTGATCCATGTAGAGCGACCTGTCTGGTCGCCTTACCATAAGGTGAGCTTAAAGTCGCTGCCAAAGGCAGCCTAATTTACTTTCAAAAAAACAAACGATCGTAAGGGAGATAAGTATGAAGATATGGTATAAGTTTTTTCTCTGTGCCTGCCTGTATCTGGCAATGATTACGCATGCTGTAAAAGCGGAAAATACCCCATCTGGTAATACTTCGATGGACACCCAACCGTCAGGCGGAAAAGCAGTGCAGGTTGTTACCGCCTGCGATGGCAGGAAGAAGGTGATCGTGGAAGGCTGCAATGAGGGAGATGTGATGCCCGAACAGAAGGCAAGAAAGGTGGCGGAACTTTTGATGACACTAATGGAATTCTGTGAGGATGAAATTGTAGCACGTTTGCCGCAAACAGAGATGTCCATACAGCTTTCCCTGAACGGAATGCCCTATGTCACCGTTCGGGATACCGGGGAAATCCCCCTCCTTTTCGTGCATGGAGGAAAAGTGCATACGGAAAGAGAAAAAAAGGTCTGGGCTGCTGAGACGGGCCGTATGATTAACGAAGGCTATGCGTTGTTTCATAGTCCCAGCCTTGGTAAAAACGGGATTTCCTGCGACATGTGTCATCCGGATACCGCTAATACCCATCCGGAGACATACCCCAAATATCAGACACAACTGAACAAGGCAGTTCTTCTGAGAGATATGATAAACTGGTGTATTGAAAACCCCATGGAGGGAGAAAAGCTTGCTGAGGACGATCCAAAAATGAAAGCCGTTGAGGCCTATATAATCTCAGCCCGTGCCGGTAAAATACTCGAGCCGGGCAAGCACTAAGGGGTCTTCGGCATGATTGTTATTCATGTATCCAGAATATTCCTGTTTTGATTTGCTTTGCGGAGGAGAATGATACCAAATGAAGCATGAAAATTTTAATGATGCAGAGGCGCTGAAGATTGCAATGAACATCGAGGAAGAAGGTCTGGAATTTTATTCTATCCTCACGAAAAACGCAAGAGACGACAAGGCAAAAGATATCTTTTCAAAACTCGCCTCTGCTGAAAAAAAACATCTGGCGCTTTTTCAAGAGATGTATTCTAAAATCACCTCTCCGTCAAATCCAGTGCAGGGTTGTGAAGATTATACCGTGGACCTCTATTTGAAAGATTTGGTGGAGACGGGCATATTTACGAAAAAAGGAGAAGCCAGGCGGCTTGCAACAGGGATAAAGACGGATATTGACGCACTGAAAATCGGTATTCAGGCAGAGAAGGATTCCATATTGTATTATACGGAGGCTGCAAAAAATACCAGGCACGAAGGAGGCAAAAAGGCATTTGAGCAACTGGCAGACGAGGAGAAAAGGCATTTAAAAATACTGACAGAACACTTGAGGACATTAACGAAAACGCCATAACGCAGCAAAGCTGCAATTAATTCTCCGTTGTGAAAGCGGGAGATTGCTTCGGAAAAGACCCTCGCAATGACACAGGCTATGCCTTTGATGATATATGGTGCGTTGTCATTGCGGGCACATTCGCGCTGCTCAGGGTAAACTCCGCGAAGCAATCTTTCTCTCTTAAACAATCTGAACCCCCTGATAAGGGATAAAAAGGGTTGTGAAAAAACTTACAAAAAAGAAGTTTTTACGCGGTAATACGATAGAATGGTAAAAAAATAAGGAGGTGCTATGCTTGACAGACGTGAATTTTTGGCGGTAACTGGCGCAGGAGGGGCTGCCCTGTTACTCGGTATTCCAAACCCTTTACATGCATCAACAACAGAAAAGGAGGAAAAAAGTATGCCATACACAGCAAAGGATTACTCAAAACTTATCGGGATGGAGGGGTTCAGTGAAACGATCCTCAAAAATCACTTCACTCTCTATCAGGGATACGTGACAAACACCAACAAGGTGCTCGACATTCTCAGTCAGATGCTGAAAGATGGAAAGACAGCCACCCCGGAATTCGCTGAACTCAAGAGGCGGCTCGGATGGGAGTTCAATGGAATGAGGCTTCATGAATATTATTTTGAAAACCTTGGGAAAAAAGGCGGTATTAACAAAGAGGGTGCGCTTGCCAAGAAGATGACTGAGGAATTTGGCAGCTACGAGATGTGGGAAAAGGACTTCAAGGCAGTTGGCGCGATGAGGGGGATCGGCTGGGCTGTTCTTTACCAGGATAGCGCAAGTGGCAGACTCATCAACTTCTGGATAAACGAGCACGACGTTTCGCACCCGGCAGGATGTAATCCCTTATTGATCATGGATGTTTTTGAGCATGCCTTTATGATCGATTACGGCCTTAAGAGAGCGGACTATATCGAGGCGTTCTTCAAGAATATTGATTGGACAGCCGCAGAAGCAAGGTTGAAATAAACCAGACTCACCCTGTCAGGGTTTAAAACCCTGACAGGGTTGATCATTGCATCTCGTGCTTCGAATTTCGTCTTTTTCGCCCTTTTCGAATTTGAATATGCTTTGAAAAAATCACGATTCACTGAATTTTTTGTCCAGCATAATGCCATTGACAAATTCGGATTTAGGGAATGGATTTTTTCTCCCGGCATGTTGTTTCATAGCCAACACAAATGGTGGGAAAAAGGCGGGATCCGACGGAGACCCCATGAAGGTCTGGATTTCTGTTTTTACCGTGACATGACAGGTCTCAATCACAGCCTGAACGAAAAAACAAAGATTCCGGTAATGTACGAGGGCAAAGTTGCGGGTATTCACGATGATTTCCTGGGAAAATCTCTCTTTGTAAGCCATGACTTCTATGACGAACAGGAAAACAGGCTTTATACCATCTATGGCCATACAAATCCATATCCTTACGTTGATATTGGAAGGGTTTTTCGGGAAGGAGAGGCGATTGCTGTGATTGCAGCAACCAGAAAGAGAGACTCACAGATTCTGTCTCATTTGCATATCTCTGTTGCATGGTTACCAAAATCTTTTCCTTACAACAGGCTTAGCTGGGAGACGATGGGAAACCGTGGTGTCGCGACTCTTTGCGATCCCCTGAAGTTTATTGATGGTAACTATACTATTGATCAGGAAGGTATTGCTTGATATTATGTATGTTTTGCTTTGATAATGGGGTGAATCCCCCACAAATTACCCCCCCCCCAACAGAGGACTTTCTAAGATGAAGATTGGAGACTGATTATGAAAAAATCTTTAGGCGCAAAGACCATCTTATACCCAACTCCCGTACTCATTGTGGGTACGTATGACAAGAAGGGAAAACCAAATGCCATGAATGTTGCATGGGGAGGGCTGTGTTGTTCCAGTCCGCCGTCTCTGGCGATTTCTCTCAGGAAGGCCACGTACTCCTATGGGAATATCGTGGAGCGAAAAGCCTTTACGATAAATATCCCTTCAGAAAATTATGCCAAAGAGGCCGATTATTTTGGAATCGCTTCCGGAAGCAAAGAAGATAAATTTTCTGCAACCAATCTCACTGCGGTAAAGAGCGATCTTGTGGATGCCCCTTATATCGGGGAATTCCCCCTTATCCTGGAATGTAAACTCATGCACACGGTTGAGATCGGATTACACACCCAGTTTGTTGGTGAGATTATGGATGTTAAAATTGAAGATTCAGTGCTCGGAGAAGGTGGAACTATCGACATTGAAAAAATGCATCCCTTCTTCTATGCCCCGGAGATCCGAGCCTATTATGGAGTTGGCAAGTGTATAGGAAAGGCCTTTTCCCTGGGAAAGCAGATTAAGGGCATTTAATACAAACAGGGCAATGGGTGGCTGCCGGATATCAGGGAGAATTTATTGACTTTTACCACCTCACCTGTATTTCTGTAAGCGCAATACTTATATTCGATATACTCCGGACGGTCACAAAATGTGGTTATTCTTTAATACACAACGTACGATCTCATTTTTTATGGGAGGAAATGAATTATGAGAACGAGCAAATATCTGTTGGCCGTAGGTATTGCTTTGTTGATGCTCTGCAGTGTTTCCGGCGCTGTTTTCGCCGAACCTGTCTGGTCAATCGAAGGTGAATATTTTGAGGGTTGCACCTGCAACCCAGGCTGTCCATGCCTCTTTGGTAGTGAACCCACCCATAATAAGACGTGCAAGATTAGCGGCGTCTTTCATATTCAAAAAGGAAATTACGGGCAATATTCACTCGATGGACAAACGGTCATTGGCATAACAGACTTAACTGCACAGCAAGACAAGAATTGGATAGTCTTTTATATAGATGAAAAGGCCGCAGCCGTTCAGAAAAATGCATTACTGGATATTTTCCAAAACCATGTATTTGGCTTTGCAAAGGTACCGGCTGAGAGGATTATCGTAAAATATGTACCGATTCATACGGAGTCTTCCTCATGGCATAAAAAGGCAGTGGCGGCAGATAACCTCACGTTAGATGTTGAGTTACTTCATGGCACCGGGAATCCTGACAAACCTACCCAAATTGTGAACAAGAATTTTGCGATCTGGGCAAAGGAATTTGATATGACCCTGGATATGGGAAAGGCCGTTACGCATAGGTTCCGGGAAGGTAACCAGGGGTGGAATTACGATGGACGAAGCGGCTTTGCCACGGCTTTTCGTTTTACCAGCAAGTAAAGCCTAATCAGAATGCCTAATCCTTCTTTCGCGTGCTTTAAGCTCAAAAACATCGAAAATATCCAGGAAATTACGCCGTTTCTGGCATCCCGTACCGAAACTTCGTCTTGATTGCAGGATTCAGATAGAACTGTTTCCAGGGTAACAACGTTGACTACCTGGATAATTGATCATCTGTTGAGAAAGGTTATAGAGAGTATGAAAAGTGCTTTGTACTGGTTTCTCATGGCAGTATTTCTGGTACATTTGCCCCCCCTCGTTGTCTCCGGTGTCGAAGTGGGGAGCACCTTTGTTGATTTTAACCTGGAAGACCCGCAGGGAAAGAAGTATTCAAAACCTTATTTACACGGTAAGATAACCCTTGTTGTTTTGCAAAGCAAGACAACCCTCCAGGATGCAATCCGTTGTAAAACCGAGTTAAAAACGACGATCCCGGATAATTCGCTGGTGCAGATGATTTCGATCATGGATCTGAGGAAGAGACCTGCACTGATTCCAAAAGGGGTGCTTAAGTCAAAAATTTCAGCTCAAGACCAGACGTCAAAAGATATTCCTTTTCTTTTGGACTGGGATGGCGCTGTAACCAAGGCGCTTGGAGGGGTGGATAACACATGCAAAATACTGGTTGTTGATCCGGCGTTAAAGGTAGTCTACCATCAGGAATATCATAAGCCGCCAATCGATGCTGAAATAAAATCCTTAATAACCCGGTTATCAGGCGAACAAAAATAAGCCCTTTGGCAGGAGGGTGTTGGTCCTGACCCATCATTTCACGAAAAAAACTTTTTTAGAGTCGTGACGACGTTATGAAGAATACCGTGCAGGAGAGAAAGCACGTTTCTGGATGCGTTTGTAGAGTTTATCGAGGCTGCATCGTCTGATAAATCCTGTATCGGTTAACACCGCAACCTTATATTAGGAACTGTTATTCTTCCCTCCGCATTATCCGCCCCCATTCTTCTTTTCAATCAACATTTACTGATAAATACATCTCATGCCATGCAAAGCCGCCATGAGTTGATTTTGATTTTCCCCCATACAGAAAACCATATTTTTGATAGTAGGGAATGAGGTTAGTTTTGCAAATCAAGAGGATTTTCTCCTTTTTCATGTCTTTTGATATGCCAATAAATTTTGACATGAGTTCTTTGGAAACCCCGCTCCCCTGAAATTCCGGCAAGACTGCCAAAGAATAGATGACGATATTTTTCCCGTCTCTCACATGTCCCACCATGTCCTTGAATGCCTCGTCCGTTATATCCTCTCTGTTTGTTGATCCGCTGTTAATCATCCCCATGATTTGCCCGTTCGATTCAGCAACGAGAAATCCCTCAGGATACATCTGTATGCGCTTCTGAATCTTTTCCCGTGATGCTGCATCCGATGTATAACAAACAGACTCGATGGCATAACAGGCATCTAAATCGTGTTCCGTAACATGTCGAATTTTTGTAGGAAGCATAACCATGGACCCGCTTAATGGCTGATTACCTGCACCGGCGCGTTTCTATTTGAGGTAGAACCGTCTCCCAGTTGACCATTTTTGTTTAATCCCCATGCCCAGATCGTGCCGTCGGATTTTAAGGCCAGGCTATGTTGTCCACCGCAAGAAAGTGAAGTAACATGCTCAAGTTTTTTCACGAGGGCGGGTACTCCTCTAGCTGCAGCAGTCTCATCACCCAACTGACCCGGATTATTACCTCCCCACGCCCAGACGGTGCCCTCTGATTTCAGAACAAGGGTATGATCCCCACCGCCGGCGATTGCAATAACATCCTTAAGCCCATCCACGGGATACGGAGTGCTTCTGCCAGCGATTGAACTATCTCCCAACTGCCCATACTGGTTAAATCCCCAGGTCAGAACGACACCGTTGTTCTTCAGGACAATGCTGTGATCTCCTCCACAATTGATACCGATGACACCGTCGAGTCCGCTGAGCGGAACAGGGATTGCCCTGTCAGTAGTGGAGCCGTCTCCCACCTGGCCGTATTTGTTAAGTCCCCAGGCCCAGATCGTACCATCTGCCTTACGGGCAAGGCTGTGATATCCTCCGCCTGCAATGGAGACGATGTTGGCAAGCGCCCGTGTCTGTACCGGTGTGTGCCTGTCGGTCATAGTCCCGTCCCCTAATTGCCCGTATGAGTTTCGCCCCCACGTCCAGACCGTTCCGTCTGACTTCAGGACGATACTATGTTGCCCCTTTGTGGCAATTGCTGTAATGCCGCAAAGATCGTTCATATGCACCGGCGTATTCCTGCTCTTTGTTGTGCCATCTCCCAGTTGTCCCGCCCAGTTGCCTCCCCAGGTCCAGACCGTGCCATCCGTCTTTAAGGCCATACTGTGCCACACCCCTCCTGCAATTGCAGCAACATTCCGCAAATCCTTGACCTGTACTGGTGTCTTCCTGTCGGTATTTGTTCCATCACCAAGCTGACCGTGGATATTTAAGCCCCATGCCCAGACCGTGCCGTCGGATTTCAGAGCCAGGCTGTGAAAACCTCCACATGATATCTGCTCGACAGTCGATGCAGAAACAATCATGCCGGAAAGCAAATACAGGATAAACGAAATTACCAGCACATATAACATGTTAAGCCTGGCGTGCATAAAGATCACCCCTGTCTTCCTCATAGAAAACTATGTCATAATTATAAAGAATACAAAAACGTGAGGTAATGGAAAAGGAATGTGATATAATATACCTCAGAAACTGAGGTATGGCAACGGCATATTGATAGGGTAACCGTTATCAAATAAGGAGGACTACAACTATGGGTGTTATTATGCAGGCTTTTTACTGGGACTGTCCTAAATTGGAAAACCGGGAGTATCAATGGTGGAATTACCTGAAGGATAAAGTTTCTTCATTGAGCAGCGTTGGTTTTACCGCGCTGTGGCTGCCTCCTGCCAATAAAGGGGCGAATATTAATGGTGTGTCAATGGGATACGATCCCTACGATTATTATGACCTGGGCGACATCGACCAGAGAGGTTCCACAAAGACCTGGTTCGGTTCAAAAAATGAGTTGATTGATTTAATCAGGATTGCTCATGAAAACCGGATGGAAGTTTATGCCGATCTCGTTTTGAACCACAACAGCGGCGCTGATGGTGATGAAGTCAATCCAATCGATGGTACGAAGAGATGGACTAAATTCAACCCGAAGAGCGGAAAGTTTCCGAGGAACTGGAAGTGCTTTCACCCTTCACTTTATGAAACCTGGGATGACATGATCTTTGGAGGTATGCCTGACCTTTGCCATAGGAATCCGCAGGTCTATACGGAACTCCTGGAGTATGCGCGGTGGCTTCTTGAGGAGATAGGATTCGATGGATTCCGGTATGATTGCGTAAAGGGGTATGGAGGCTGGATGGTTCGCGCCATTCAGGAATTACGGGGTATCAGGAAAGAGAAAGGATATAAACCTTTCGGTGTTGGTGAGTGCTGGGATAGTGACCGTACTATCCGCGACTGGCTTGATGAAACGAATGCCTGGTCGGATAATCCGGTTAGCGCCTTTGATTTTCCCTTGAGATACCGGCTGAGAGATCTATGCCAGGTGTATGGGTACAGCCTAAAACATCTCACCAAGAGCGGAACATTGTTGAGAGACGTACCTTCTCAGGCTGTCACCTTTGTGGAAAACCATGATGTCGTACGAGACGACCCGATCATAACAGATAAAATGCTGGCGTATGCCTTCATACTGACACACGAAGGCTATCCGTGCGTATTCTGGCAAGATTATTACACCTGGGGTCTTGGACAGGAGGATTCTGCAGGCGGTATCGCCGCACTGGTGAGGGCACACGAAGATCATGCCGGCGGTTCCACCTCGATTCTGCACGTGGATGACGATCTGTATATCATGCAGAGAAACGGTTGGGACAGCCAGAGAGGTTTGATCTTTGTGCTGAATAATCGCGGAGATTGGAACGGAGTTCCGGTTCAGACGCAATGGAAGAATACAAGATTTATTCCTGTGGCATGGCACGGGAAGAATGACGCGGCGACTCCTCAGGAAAAATGGACACAGGAGGACGGTTGGGCTGATTTCTGGGCTCCGCCAAGAGGCTACGCCGTTTACGTTCCACAATTCTGAACATGTTTCTCTTGCCACAAAAGGAGTTGATACCAGGCACCATCTAACGCAGAAGGCTCTGAATTTACCAAACTGAAAAGAGAACGCCTTGTGATTCAGGCCTTCGGCGACTTATTTAAAGCGAACGTCGAACCGCAGAATAAGGAATATCGAATGGTGAAGTAAAGTACTTTATCACTCAACATTCCTTGTTCGATATTCGTTATTCGGCGTACTGCTTTTCAATGTAGAGCGGCGAGGCTCGTCGCTCTACAACCGCAGCTTTTAAAATTCCTTAACGTTAATTAGGCCTTTGTCGATTCCCCCCTGTTTCCCCCCCCGTAAACTTGGGGATTATGGGGGGTAATTGAAACTCCTTACCCTCAGGCTATCGCGAAGATAAGATGGCGAATGAAATAAGGGTGAGACTATATTTTTGTTTTTTTAGTATTTTTATGATTTAATATACCCGACAAAGCAAAGACCATTTTCATCACTTTTGGAGGGATAGAACCGTGGATATCTTAAAACAGGTAGCCGAACTGAAAGAGTTTTTAGGAAAGATTTATTGCTTTATTGAGGACAACGAAGATTCATTCAAAGACGGCGTTGCGGCGGAAGATATGAAGAATGAAACCTGGAAATGGATGCAGGAACTGGCCAAATTCCTGCCCGAGGTGTAAGGGAACGAATTTTACCTTTTGGACACAGATGAATCATAATAACACCAACGGTGATAAGGTGGTTATCAGCGTATCTCTGAGAAAATCTGTGTTCGGCTTTCATACGGGATATATACAGCAATGACGCGACCAATGTTTTACGAATTTAGATCACAGACCTCTATTAAGGCAATCAGGGGAACTACCCTTACGTGTAACAACTGGGATAGTGAAGCAGCCTTGCGGATGTTGATGAATAATCTTGATTCAGAAGTAGCTATTCAGCCGGAAGAACTCATTGTCTACGGGGGTGCTGGCCGTGCAGCAAGAAATTGGAAGGAATATCAGAGAATCGTAAATACCCTGAAAACACTAAAAAAAGATGAGACCCTCTGCGTTCAGTCCGGCAAACCGGTGTATATTGCCAAAACCCACGAGTGGGCGCCGCGCATTGTTATTGCGAACTCAAACCTCGTTCCTGCATGGGCAAAACAGGATGTCTTTGACCAATATGATGAACTGGGACTTACTATGTATGGCCAGATGTCTGCCGGAAGCTGGATTTATATCGGCACCCAGGGCATCTTGCAGGGGACATACGAAACCTTTGCCGCCCTTGCCAGAAGGGCGTTCAATTCAGAAACCCTCAAGGGTAAATTTGTGCTTACAGCAGGTATGGGGGGTATGAGCAGCGCTCAACCATTGGCCGTTACCATGAATGAGGGAACTGTTCTGTGCATAGAGGTGCGGAAAGAGCGCATAGAGAAAAAGGTCAAAGAGGGGTATTGTGATAAGCTGACTCACAGTCTCGACGAGGCGCTTCATTGGATACTGGATGCCAAATCCCGGCAATTGCCGTTGTCTGTCGGTTTAGTGGGAAATGCCGCGGAAATCCATCCGGAACTGGTAAAGCGGGACATTGTTCCCGATGTCGTGACGGACCAAACCCCCGCCCACGATCTGATGTCGTATGTGCCGGTTGGTGATATGAAGGAACTCGACAAACTCAGGGAAAGGAATAAGCGAGCTTATAAGGAAAAGGTTTTAGATGCTATTATTGATCATGCAAAAGCCATCCTTGACATGCAGAGGAAGGGAGCCGTGGTTTTTGACTATGGCAACAATCTGAGGTCTCAGGCAGAAATGGCGGGAGTATCTATGAGGGACTCTGATGGCCGTTATTGGTATCCGGGCTTTGTGCCCGCATTTATACGGCCTTTATTTTGTCAGGGAAAAGGACCATTCAGATGGGTGGCATTATCAGGCGACAAGGCCGATATTGAAAAAATCGATGATGCAGTTGTCCAAAATTTTCCTGATGATCCCTCTTTGGGAAGGTGGATAAAGCTTGTCCGGGAAAAAGTACCGCAACAGGGACTCCCTGCCAGGATTTGCTGGTTAGGATACGAAGACCGCGCAAAGATGGGTTTGATAATCAACGACATGGTGAGAAGAGGTATCGTCAAAGCGCCCGTAGTTATTGGCAGAGATCACTTTGACTGCGGGTCTGTGGCATCCCCCTATCGCGAAACGGAAGATATGAAGGACGGCAGCGATGCCGTTGCCGACTGGCCGCTGATAAACTTTGCCTTGAATGCCATAAATGGCGCCAGTTGGGTAAGTTTTCATCACGGGGGCGGTGTGGGTATTGGCAATTCGCTTCACGCTGGCATGGTCATTGTGGCAGACGGCACAAAAGAAAGAGACGAACGTCTCGAAAGAGTCTTGACGGCAGATCCGGGGGTTGGAATTGCCCGACACGCGGATGCGGGGTATGAAGAGGCCATAATGGTAGCCAAAAAGAAGGGGATACTAATACCCGAATAAGGTTTGAAGGAGCAATTTTGTTTTTTTGAAAAATTCGCACCTTTACAGAGTATTACGGTGTAAAAACTTCATTCCCCATTCCCCGTTTTTACGAGGATAAGTTTCATATGGACATGTTTTTGTAAGTTTTCTCACAATGCTATTTATCCCTTATCAGGAGGAATAGATTGTTTATGAGAAAAAGATTGCTTCGCGGAGTTTACCCTGAGCTACGCAAATGTGCTCGCAATGACAACGCACCATACGTCATCAAAGCATATTCCGTGTCATTGCGAGGGGTCTTTTCCGAAGCAATCTCCCCGCTTTCACAACGAAGAATTGGGTACGGCTTTGCTGCTGTATATAATGCACACGGAACAGAATACTATAGCGTGGGAATGTCCCCCACTGGCGGGGGAACAGAGGGTAGATATTTCCAGCACAAACTGTCCACAAGGGACTTCGTTGTGGACTCGCCGAACGATCGGCGCTCTCTTACTCAAAAACTAAATTGCTATAAAAAACTTTTACGGAGGATATAACTATGTCTGACCTATCTTCAAAAACATGTGTGCCGTGTAAAGGTGGAGTGCCGCCTCTGAGAGGAGAAGCACTTCTGGCGCTGCAAAGGCAAGTACAGGGCTGGGATGTTGTGGAAGAACACCACCTGTTCAAGACCTTTAAATTCCCTGACTTTCGCAAGGCCCTTGACTTTGTCAACCGTGCAGGGGAAGTTGCCGAACAGGCGGGACACCATCCGGTAATCACCTTTACTTGGGGAAAGGTAGAGATTAAAATTTATACTCACAAGATCAATGGATTGACAGAGAGTGATTTTATTCTGGCAGCCAAAATTGACGCTCTGACCAGATAATTTTCTCCGTACTGCTTTGGTTCCCCTTTTTTAGCATTGCTTTATTAAAAATCAAGAAATCCGAGGACATACTTGTGTGAAGGCGATAATATTTGATATGGATGGAGTGCTCGTCGATTCCATGTCCTATCATGCTGAGGCATGGGAAATCGTGCTGAAAACGGAAGGAATCAACATTGATAAGAAAATTATTTACGAGCTTGAAGGTGCAAATTCCTGGCAGGTAAGTGATATCATACTGAGGCAACATGGCCGAATTCCAACAGAATCAGAGATACAAGAACTTAGTCATAAAAAACTGGCAATTTTCGAGCAGATAGAACACGTAAGACCCTTCGATGGTGTAACAGAGCTCCTTGAAGCGCTGAAGCCAAAATACAAACTTGCAGTTGTCTCCGGCTCTAACAGAAAAACAGTACAGACAACACTCAACACCTTTTTTCCCGGAATCTTTACCGTCATCGTTGATGGAGAAGAAACCAGAATAGGCAAACCGTCACCGGAGCCTTATCTCCGTGCCATAGAAAAACTTGATATTCCAAAGAGCCACTGCCTCGTCATTGAAAATGCCCCCCTTGGAATACGTTCAGCGAAAAGCGCTGACTTGCGATGCATAGCTATTACCACATCCCTCGACAAGGAATGCCTGAAAGAAGCAGACATCGTTGTTAATAACCATGAGGAATTAAGAAGATTTATTGAAAAAGAAGGAGTACGAGAGGATAACCAGGAGGACATCCATTCTAATATACCATACAGCAGCGAAGCCGCACCCAATTTTCCGCTGTGAAAGCGGGAGATTTCTTCAGAAAAGACCTTCGCAATGACACAGACTAAGCCTTTGATGACATATGGTGCGTTGTCATTGCGGGCACATTCGCGCTGCTCAGTGTAAACTCCGCGAAGCAATCTTTCTCTCATAAACAATCTTCCACATCTCGCACTCATATGCTACTTGCATTCCCTTACTGTATGTGCTAAACTCTTTCCACATACGGTTTTTTTTTACCGGTTCTCCCAGTAAGCAGCTATCTCTCCTGTCCGCTGCTGATGAAATGAATACTATTGTTATCCTTGCGGCAGAATTAGCGCCGGTTAGGCGGCTTAGTGTAAAAAAAGCGTGCTCCCCTCGCATTTGTTACTTGAACAGAGCAAGAAAACGATGTTCATAAAAGATCAGAGTTTTGATTCCAAAAAGATAGACGACCACTATATCATTGAGGCGTATATTCCCGAGGAACATAATTTGAAGGTTTCCGGAGAAGGGCTTCAACTGACAAACCGAAATGAATTAAGACATCCTGTTGGCGTGGTTGCAGCCAGGTCCTTGAGATATTTCGGGACCAATGGCGAAGATTTTAATATCTTTCGCATACGGGATATGGTCGTCTGGCGCCTCAGACATATCTACAACAGTTTCAACTGGTGGAACGCCTATGTGGTAAATGCGGAGGGTGAACGGAAATATATGCCCATGTTATATATTGGGGAAAAATTCGGTACCGTAACAGGCAATGTAAACGAGGCAGATATTGTACCAAGCGCATTTGAGAATGACCGGTGCATTGTCAATAAGGAATGCAGAGGAGGCGCAATCTTTGCCGTTGGCTACAGTGAACGGGGAGGATTGTTTAATTCTCCTGATATGTATGGGGCCAAGACAATTGTTGGAAGCAAGCATAAAGGCGCAGGCGTCAGTGTGGTTCACGGTATTACAAAAAATTTACGATTAATGGCTGAACATACCCTGAAGACCAAAGGTAAGCAGATTTCTCCCCAGACTATTCATGATGAAATCAAAGAGATGAAAATTGTTATCCTGAACCGACCAAGACATGAAAAGCTCATTAAAACGATCAACGAACTCGGGGCTCAATTAATTCTCGTTCAGGATGATGATCTTACGCCTACCCTTGCCGTAATAAGAGGGGAAATTGACCTGATTACGGGTGTCGGTGGAATTCCTGAAGCAATCTTAAGTGCCATTATTATTGAAAAACTCGGTGGTGAAATGCACTTGAGAATTTTACCCGCCGATGTCGTACAGGATGAAAAATTATTAGGAAGACTTGAGAATTGGAATCTCTTCAAGAAAAACGAAATCGATATTTTAAAGAATTTTAAAATTGTAAGACCCGGCACGGAGAAAAATGATGAAAATCCGTGGAATAAGATTTGGACCTCGAAGGATTTGTCCAAAGGTACGGATATGGTTTTTACGGCCAGTGTCATTAAAAAAAACCCCATGGATACAATTTCCTGACGGGAAAGAGGTCCCTGGAGTAAAACTTGACTCTGACACAGGAGAAGTAACCGTGTATGTGGTTCGTATTACCAGGAATAATCTTGAAATTATTCCCATCATTTATACAACAGGGATTAGTGCATGCATAAAGCGGTATAACGAGATAGAAAAATCTCACGAAAGGATTGATGGTAATTTGCTCATTCAATTGGGAGAGTCGTATGCAGAGTTCGGTAATTTTCAAAAGGCAAAGGAATGCATACTAAAGGCAAGATCATTTGATAATCTCAACGAGGATTTTGTTCAAAAATGCGATTCTCTGTACGAATATATTGAGGGATTGGATGATCTTACCAACAAACCTTTTCAAATACCGGAAACTTTGATAGAACACTTCAAAAAGGTGTGTCATTTAGGCAGAAAAGATGATATATGGCTGAAATCCAAGATAATGATGAAACGTTTTTTTTGAGTATCTTGGAGACAAACATCACCATGAACGTCACTATGATGCAGCTCTTGCCTGTTACCGGCAGGCCATACAATACAGCCCACAGTTGAATCTTTACCGTAAGGTAAACACGATTCAAATGAAAGATATTCTGGCAGAATATTTTCATCAGACTGATAAAATATACAGAGAATACCATTACAAGGAATCCAGAGAGGTGGAAAAATGTAAACTCAAAACCGCATTAAATGTTTTTTATAAAAATGAGGCGCAAGTAAAGTCGTCGTGCAGAGGACCATGGCTGATCTTTTTCAGAAGGTCGGTATTACATGGGAAAAAGCCTTCCTATAAACTAGCCATTCTCATCAAATTATTACGATTACATAAAAAGCTGAATGCTGCAAATAATGGAGAGCTTTCCCTCTTTCTGAGTAAAGAATTTGATATGCTGGACGACGAGGTAGGTGCTGTCCTCAACTATAAGAGGGTACATGGGAAATTCCATTCTGTAGGCGAACTTTATCGTGTAAAGGAATTGAGTTTGGAAGGTTTGTCGAAATTGCTTCTCCCGCGGGTAACCGTAGAGAGCCAAAATGAGCTGGAAGATGCTGACATTCCGCTCAGTATCAGCCTTGTTGAGGTAATGGAAAAAAGATACAAAAATATGCTGGATGAACTGAAAGAAGGCCACCGGAAAGAGGCACAGGAACATTCGTATGCAATGGCGGAGGCGTATCATTACGTGGGCCTGGCGCTTTACGATATTGGTGACGACGAGGGCGTAAAAATATATTACGAAAAGGCGCTCGTAAAATTTCAGGAGATCATAGAGAAATTTGAAGGAATCACTCCCGTTAACGCTCAATATCGTATTGGCAACCTTTACGAAGAATTGGCCTTGCTCTACGAAAACGAACGGACAGAGTATTTCAAAAAGGCGATTGACGCCTATACGTGTATCTTCGATGAACAGCAATCAGCAAAATCATTTGGCTTGATACGCGAATTGGTTTCATTCAGAATAGAACAAGCTAAGGCTAGAGCCGAATATTTGAAAAGAGAATTGCTGTAGGCAATGCCCGGTGTTTGACCATCACGCAAGCCCCTCGAATCCCTCACAAGCCTTCCGTTATGGGCAGCAAACTACTGCTGTTTTCTTGCTATCACTCACTCATAGATTAGCGCTACCTTTTCTAAAAAGTTGAGTAGGGAAGGCGTCGCCCTGCCCTTATATTTCGGAGGTATGTTCGGTAATACGTGCGGAGGTAAAAAGAGTCTGGCATGATGGTTTAAGGTATTGTTTTTTACGCTGAATCACTCGGCGGAGTTCACGACACATCACCTTTCTTTGATGCTCCAGGTATGATTTATTCTAACGGCAATTTTGTTGCCATTGACTTTGAGACTGCAGACTATGGGCCTGATAGCGCCTGTTCCGTTGGCCTGGTCAGGGTATTAAACAACCAGATAGTCAGCCGGGCACACCACCTCATTCGCCCGCCGCGTCGTAGATTTGTGTTTACCTATCTGCATGGTATAGCATGGAAACACGTCTCAGGTGAACCTACATTCCGCGAACTGTGGCCGAGTCTCGCCGGTGAGCTTAAGGGTGCCGAATTTATAGCGGCACACCATGCGTCCTTTGATCGGTCGGTCTTCATGGCGTGTTGTCATGCAGCAGACTTATCACCACCGGCAATCCCTTTCCAATGCACGGTACGCCTTGCCCGCAAGGTATGGAACCTCCGCCCGGCAAATTTGCCCAGCGTCTGCTCGTTTCTTGGGATTCCTTTGAAACACCATGACGCCGTCTCCGATGCAGAAGCCTGTGCCAGGATTGTTATTGAAGCAAGACGTTGGAGATCTTCCTGACGGACCAACTTCACTCCCTTTCTCAAGGCTGACTCAATCTTGCAGATTGAACCGAAATGTTTTGAGACTTCAACAGCATAAAACTGCCGGAGCCTTGAACGTTCCAAAAGTCCTGATTCAGACTGCAAATCTGAATCAGCCGGTGGATAAAACAGAACTCAAAACAGGAGACACCGATTTATTCCATTAAAAATGCATCTCCCTGATATAAACACTTTCGAATTCAGGGATTTGGGAAAGTTCTACCACCTGAGCAGTTCTGGCAATGCGAACTGCTTCACGTACCAATTTTTTATTCAGGAGGACTTTTACAGCACCCTCAAGACTTGCATTGCCTACAAAAGAAATCTTTGCATTTTTTGTTTCAGGAAGGAGGCCAATACCAAAGATGCTCTTTTCGTTCAGATGATAACCAAATCCCCCTGCAATAATAATGGTTTTCAGTTCTTCAGCGGTAAGATTGCATCGTGCAAGAAGAATTTCAACACCTGCCCTGATGGCGGCCTTTGCCAGTTGAACCTGTCGGATATCTTCCTGAGAAATTGCCACCGTGTCAGTCAGACGGAAATGACGCTTCCCGTCTTTTTCAAAGAGATTCCTTTTATACTTTTGTAAAAGCTTTTCGTTTGTACCACGACCCTTACCCCCCTCTTCACCCCCCTTGATAGGGGGGATTACCTTGGAGCCTGATAGAACGGATTTTGAAGGGAAAGTGGATAGGGAGCATCCGTTTGCTGAAGTACCGCCTGGCAGGGAGGATGCGATCGCGGTTTGCTGTGCTATGGTATTTTCATTATCAGGGGACTGCAAACGCCCCCTGGCATTTACCATGCCCGATCTGACAAGTTCCGACACCAAATCCAAAAGCCCGCTTCCGCAGATACCGCCAGGCTGACCGCCACCGATAACCTCCCATGATATTTCTTCATCAAATCTGACGTGCTCAATCGCACCTTCACCCGCCCGCATGCCAGAGCTTATGGTCATCCCCTCAAAGCAGGGACCTGCCGCAGTAGACGAAGCAATTATGGTGTCATTCAGGATAAGAGCAATCTCACCGTTGGTGCCGATGTCGATAAAGAGGGCAGGCGTCTCCAGGGATTTCATGTCAATGGCCAAAAGTCCGGAGACAATATCGCCTCCCACATAGGCAGAAATGCACGGGAAGGTCATTGCCGGGGCATTTACAGCAATATCAAGAGAAAGTTCCTGTGCTTTCATAGTAGCGATATCAAGAGTTTCAGCTTGATAGGGATACTCACCGATGCCCTTTACCGCCTTGTTTAAGAGAATGTGCTGCATTGTTGTATTGCCCGCCCCGATGATTTGATAGATGTTTTCTGGTCTTACAGAACTCTCTGAAGATAAAACCTGTATCAAAAAACGAACAGCAGAGATAAGTTCACGGTGCATGCCGCGAAGACCGTCCTGTTGAGAGACAGAGTACTTTATCCGAGACATGACATCATGGCCATAATGCACCAGTGGATTCAGTGATGAGGAACTCCCCAGAATTTCGCCACTCCTCAGGTCAACCAGCGATGCCACCAGTGTAGTGGTTCCGATATCTAAGGCAATTCCATAGGTATGATTTGTCGTATCGCCATTTTCCTGCAGAAGCGGATTGCCGGCATCATACACCCTTGTGGAACACAGGCCATGTTCGTCATGAGTCAACTCTTTTTTTATAGAAGGGTCGATACGATAGGTTCTGTCGCCGGCAGCATAAAAACCTTCAATGATCTTCAGCGATTTCTTTTCATGTTGCCGGCAGATGACCTCAAGATCCGTTTCTACCGGAGTTTTGCAGGCGAGAACCGTATGCAGGATTCCCTCTTTCCGTATCTGCACCAAGTCCTTTCCACATTTGCCTGTACCACCGCAAGGACCCTCGATCTCAACACCAAGGCTCCTTGCCGCCTCTAAAATACTGACTCCTTTTCGCACCTCCCCGCTCACTCGTGAAGGATAAAAGGTTATTTTCACAATCATTATTGAATACCTGCCTTTGCTGTCTCCGTCATAGCTCTTATATGCCTGACAGGCGTCCTGGCGCTGAGGCCACAGGCAGGCGCAAGGATATCGACACCGGAACGTAACAGATTCCCTGATACCTTTTGTATTTTGTCAACCGGTCCGTTTTGCAGGAGTATGGTGCTTACGTTACCCATCAATTTTTTATCTGGAACTGCCTTCCGCATCTCTTTTATGTTTACCACGGAGTCTACACTGATACCTTCCGCATCAAGCTTTTTGAGTGATTCGCAGACGGGAGTTACATTTCCGCATATATGCACGATAACGGGTTTGCTAAGGGTATGCATACGATGTATCATCTGATTGAGATAGGGAAGCGCAAACTCAGTGAACATCTTCGGGCCAAGTATCTCCCCCGTTGCAGAAGGATCGGATATTACGATAAGATCGGCGCCGTTTCTGACAAGCGCCTCGCCATACCTGATACTGTTGTCCGTCAGAAAACCAAGCATACGGTGAACTTCTTCGGGCTCCCGTCTGAGCGCCTTGAAGAGCAGGGATGCTTCTATCAGAGAAGTTGCAAGGCTTAGGGGACCCACCAGGTTTCCTATTACAGGGATATCCGGATGTCCTTTGCTCAACAGTGAAGTACAGGCGAGAATAGAAGGCAGACGGCCGTCTTTATCAGGATTTAATTCCTGCAAAAACCTCCAGTCTTCAACGGATTTCAGCGGATAATTTACCATATGAGGTTCGGTGACCTCATCACCATCTTCAACCTCACCACCAAGGGCTTCGGCCTCAACCGTCATACAGAAGGGAATACCAAGGTTTTCAATCCCTGTCTCATGGTGCATAGAAATCGAAAGCGTTGCCATCTTTCCTGCATCTCTGTGTACCGCTGGCCAGCGGCAATTCGTCTGTTCCATCACTTCTTTGCTGGCCATGGTCATCATACCTCCCGGGGCGATAACCGGAGGTCTGCCAACCTGCTCGTTACGAAGGGCTTTCAGGAGTCGTTCTTTTTCTGTCATGATAGTATTAATAAAATTCATTGATGAATTTGCTTGTCTTTCGCAAGCACAAGGCAGGCTTAATTCACAATTTATGTACAGGAATTTCAATTACCCCCCATAATCCCCCCGTAAACGGGGGGAAAGTCGCAGAATGCCTAATTGAAATGAATCGGAAGCCGTGCAAACTTTCTCCCTGCCTCAAGAAAGGCAATCACATTCTCGTGTGGTGTCTTAATAGGAACCTCACATCCTGTGGCCAGGACAAATCCTTTGGGATTATCAGAGGCCTTTGTTACACAATCCTTAACCATGGTGGTAATGATCTCAGGATTTCCCTTAAGCATGCCGTCCGCAGGGCTGACATTCCCCATGAGGCACACCTTGTCCCCCACCAGATCCTTTGCTTCTTTCAGATCGATATTATCAATGCTGAGAATATCCGCCCCGCTCTCAGCCATGCATTGTATTACCCTTTTTGTCTTTCCGCAGATATGAAGCACACCAGGAAGACCATACGAATGAATATGGGCATATACCTCTTTTAGATAGGGCAGTACAAATGCCCGAAAGTGATTTTCACTTATCATAGAACCCGTGGCGACCGGCTCAACGGTCACCGGCACACCGCCCGCCTTTACAAAGGCATCAATAAGATTTTTCACCGACTGGGTAGTAACCTTCATTACCGCATGAACCAGTTCCGGGTCTGTGTAGAGCTCCTTAATAAAGGTCTCCGTTCCCCGCAAAGCTGCAGAGGTTGTAAAGGGCGCCCCAATGACGGGCACAATAAAGACCTCATTGCCAATGGCATCGACACAACGCTTTATCGCCTCAAGGTACACCGGGAGTCTCCCGTCCTTTTCCGGGTTTACCGGTTTAAGCTTCGTGATGTCTTCCCGTGTTTGAAGAAACGGGATTTCTACCTGTGGAGCATCGTCCTCAGGGAAATACATCCTCGTGCCCATTGCTTCAGCCAGGGTTGACGTTGTAGAAAAGATGTAAACGATATCGTGGCGATATTTTTTAAAGCAGGCAATATTTGCATCTCCCATGTTCCTGCCATTGGTACAGAAATCCTTTACTTTGAGGTTTAAACTCCTGGCGGCAAAGTTAAGAATCAGGGGACTTACCAGAAGACGGTCAGTCTTTTTCCCTTGCAGGATTGCCTGCATCCTTTCTTTTGGTGTCATTTCATCGGCAGGGTTCATTGCATGCCTCCACGGTTTTTCCTTATGCTCACGAGCTCCGGAGTTTTTATGACCAAGGGTATCTGAATGCCCTGAAACATACCTCTTGCAACCTTGACTGCCTCGGCAGCGTTCTTTGCATATCCATCGGCGCCAATATTTTTTGCAAAGCCAGGAGATATGGGGCCACCGCCAACCATGACTCTGGATAGTATCCCTGCTTTCTTCATGTCTTCAATTACCACTTGCATGCCATCCATCGTTGTGGTCATGAGGGTGGAAAGGCAAACGAGGTCGGCGTTTAACTCTCCGGCAGTGTCAATAAACTTTGCGTAAGGAACATTCCTGCCGAGATCATGGATTTCGAATCCGGCGTTATCCAGCATGATTTTTACCAGATTTTTCCCGATATCATGGGTGTCACCCTTTACGACACCGATAACCACCTTTTTTTTGTGATACGCAGCCTCCCTGGGAAGATAAGGCTTGAGCACCTCAATGCCTGCATACATGGCATCGGCGCAAAGGAGTATTTCCGGGACAAAGTACTCCTCGGTCTCGAAAAGCTCATTGACCTTATCCATCCCCCTTGCGAGACCATCCGTTATTGCCTCATAGGGATCCATATGGGCGTTTATGGCTTCGGCAGCCGTTTTTCTGGCACGCGTCATATCCATGTCAATCACGGCTTGAGCCAAATTCTGTAAAATATCTGATTTCTCCCTGTGCATAGACACCTCCTGATGTTATCTTGAAAAAATTCAAAAACTGTCCAATAAACTATTGGAAGAAGGACGGTGTTTTTTCGTTGCAGAAGAATACGGAGATGGATAAAGGAAGGAACTCTTATCGGATTAACAGACGCGTTGCAAGGCAAAAGATTGCTCTGCAATCTGGGGACTATTTATGAATGGATTACCCAGAGTCCGCACCTTATCCTCTGAATCTGGAAATGGCACCGCCACTTCAGTAGGTATGCTCACCCATACTTAAGTAACATAGCTGTTTTCCAGTTCATGGCTGGACTCCTAAAATCGAAATTATGGAAATAATAATTTTAGTCAACGTATACAAGATTTGTCATTGCGAGGGCGATAGCCCGAAGCAATCTCTATGTTTTGGATTGCTTCACTTCGTTCGCAATGACAACATTCTTTTTGCATTTACGTTATCGTCATGATTGCTTCGTCGGTTTGTTCCACGCAATGATGACTTACTTTTGTCTTACCCACTCGCTTTTTTGAAAAATTCCAACAATACCGATGATTGTCACGATTTGCCGCCGGATATTTCGTTGTGAGAGCCCCCCCTCCCTTGCCAACAAATGCTGCTTACCGAAAGGAGCCTGAGATAAGATGCTCGATCAAACGATGGCCCTCCTTGATATGGAGGCCGGAGGACTTGGCATTGGTTTCACTGTAAGAAAGCCCGATACCTTTCTCTATCCCAGTACCATAAGCCACAAAAGGAACTGATTCGGGGGTATGGGTACGCTTAACAATAGGCGTATAATGGTCCGGAAGCACCAGGATGCGCAGGTCGCTGAATCTATTTTTTGCCTCAAGAAGCGGCCCGATTATCTTACTGTCTATTTGTTCAATAGCCAATATCTTTTCGTGAACGTTTCCCTCGTGACCCGCTTCATCGGGCGCTTCAATATGAACTAATACAAGATCATGGGTTTCCAGCGCTTCGATGGCATACTGCCCTTTATTGGCATAGTTCGTGTCAAGATACCCGGTAACACCAGGCACCTGGATAATGTCCCATCCCAGATAACAGGCAATGCCCTTAATCAAATCTACGGCAGTAATGACGGCGCCCGTGAGGTGAAATCGTTCCTTGAAGGTGGGCATATTGGGCCGATGCCCCTGCCCCCATAGCCAGATCATATTCGCAGGATTTTCTTCCAGGTCAATACGAACCTTATTTACCTCATGATTCGACAGATACGACCGGGACCTTTCCATGAGATCGGTAAGAATTTCTCCCCCATTTCCTTTTGGGAGATGCTTTTGAATTGACTGTCCCATAATGTCATGCGGCGGAAAACATTTGGCGTCCATTTTTTGAGTGCCTTTATATACCATGACATGGCGATAGCTCTTGCCCGTGTAAAATCGGATAATGTCATTACCCAAACGTTCATTGAGCAGCTTGATAAGGACAGACGCTTCGTCGGTTTTTATGTGTCCGGCACAAAAGTCCTCCAGAATATCTGCGTTGGCAGTAATGAAATTGCAACGGAACGCCCAATCGCCTTCGTTTAACAGAATGCCAATACTGGCCGCCTCGAGGGGTGCGCGTCCCGAATAGTATTCCCTGGGATTATAGCCCAGTAAGGTAAGATTCGCGACATCGCTGCCAGCGGGAAATCCGCCTGGAATGGTTCGAACAACGCCAAGTTGACCATTTTGAGCGAGATAATCCAGGTTAGGGGTACGGGCAGTTTCAACGGGGGTCCTGCCGCCGAGTTTGTCTATGGGGTAATCTGCCATCCCGTCAGGAACAATAATACAGTATTTCACGAGTCCTCCTGCTCTTCTACACGGAGAAATTTTGTATGGCCTTTTATGGTGTCGAGTTGTTTAATCTCTGCAAGCGCCTTTTGCAGATTGCCTTCTTCCGCAAGGTGAGTCATCATTACCAAGGGAACAGTGCCATTTTCTCCGGCCTTATGCTGAATAACCGAGGCAATGCTAATCTGATACCTTCCCAGAATGCCGGATATTGTTGCGAGCACCCCAGGCTTGTCGACAACAGAGAACCGCAAATAATAACACGTTTTAAACTGCAGGACATCCGCTATGGGAAAACGTTCGGGACGCCCGGAAAAGGTTTTCATGGCGGCAAACGTGATGCCCGCCCTTCCCAGTGCAACATCCACAAGATCTGCAACCACTGCACTGGCAGTGGGCATCTGACCCGCCCCTTTACCATAGAGCATCGCTTCTCCCACAGCGCTCCCGGTTATGCAGATAGCGTTAAAGACACTATGAACTGATGACAGCGGATGTTCATGAGGAAGGAGGGTCGGATGAACACGAAGTTCAAGTTTGTTTTCTCTTTTTTTTTGCGATTGCCAGGAGTTTTAGGGTATATCCCAGTTCATGGGCATACCAGATATCAGACAAGTCTATCGCGCTAATACCCTCGTGATAGATGCTGTTATAATCAAAGTCTACCCCGAAACCAATCCGTGCCAAAATAGCAAGCTTGTGCGATGAGTCGATGCCTTCGACATCCATGGTAGGATCTTTTTCCGCATACCCCATCTTTTGTGCCTCAGCGAGGGCATCGCTGTATTTCACCTGCTCTTTGGTCATCTTGGTGAGAATGTAATTGGTTGTTCCATTTACAATACCAAAGATGGATTCAATCCTGTTGGCAATAAAACCGTCCCGCAAGGCTGCAATGATAGGTATCCCGCCTCCCACACTTGCCTCAAAGGAAATGCTCTTGCCGTGCTGTCGCGCCTTATGAAAGAGTTCTGAGCCATGGAGGGCCAAAAGCATTTTGTTTGCCGTCACAACATCTTTGCCCTTTTCAAGGGCTGTGGTAATAAGTTCTTTCGCCGGATGTACTCCGCCGATTAGCTCCACAATAACCTGGATATCCGGATTATTCAGAAGGTCATTGGCATCCGTGGTAAAGAGAACATCTGGTGGTACCTTTAATTTGGTATTTACCTCAGGGTTACGATCAGCAATGCCTTTGAGCACCGGTACACAGTCAAGTTTTTCCAGAAGGGGTGAATTCTTTTCCAGAAGAATTTTTGCTACTCCTGCCCCCACGGTTCCCATGCCTATGAGCCCAACATTGAATGTTTTCATGAAGTATTGGTTCCTTTATACTTTCCATTCTCAGGAAATAGTGGCACACCATGCGTAGCATGTGAAATAGGGCACATATTTCCCTTGTATGCCTGAGTTTACCAGATAGCTGATTCAGGAGATTCCAGACATCTCTCTGTATCGTTAAAATATTACTATAACGAAAAAATTTGTTTGTTGTCAATAGCTTTTGTAAACAATAAAGTGTGCCTTATATCCCTGGGGGGGGAATTTTCCTTGTAATGTCTGAATAGGTCTGTTACATTATTCCGCAAAAGGTATCTCCGGTGATTTTAAACAAGAATTTCAGGAGTATATGTCAAGCTTTCAGCAGAGAGATATTATTTCTATCAGACATTTCGACAAGGATGAAATATTATATATCCTTGATTTGGCGAAACGGATGGAACAAACAGACCATACCGAGATACTAAAAGGTAAGGTGCTCGCCTCTTTATTTTTTGAACCTTCAACACGAACCAGATTAAGCTTTGAATCATCCATGAAGCGTTTGGGAGGCATGGTAATTGGCTTTGCAGAGTCAGGGGTCTCTTCGGCAGCCAAGGGTGAATCTTTGAGTGATTCTGTAAAGATTGTAGAAGGCTATTGCGACATTATCGTTTTACGACACTATCTCGAAGGTTCTGCCCAATTGGCGGCAGATGTAGTAAAAGTGCCGGTAATTAACGCCGGGGACGGTGCGAATCAGCATCCAACACAGACCTTCTTGGATCTTTACACCATTCAGAAGACGAAAGGAACGCTCGAAGGACTAACGATTGGATTTTTAGGTGACCTGAAATATGGCAGGACGGTACATTCACTTGCTTACGCCATGGCGCATTTTGGCGCAGAAATGTATTTTATTTCACCACCCAGCTTACGTCTTCCAGGCGATTTTATGGAAGCGCTGAAAGACCGGAAGGTAAAATGCCACGAAAACGAATCGCTCATGGGAATAAGCAAACGACTGGACGTAATTTATTGTACCAGGATACAAAAGGAACGGTTTGCAGACCCGATCGAATTTGAAAAAGTTCGCGGTATCTATCGGTTGAGCAAGACCATGCTGGAAGATGTTGGCATTAAGGACAATTTAAAGGTGTTGCACCCTTTGCCACGGGTAGACGAAATGGATGACAGCCTGGATGCTACTGATTTCGCGGTATATTTTCATCAGGCACGCAACGGTATTCCTGTGAGAAAGGCCATATTAGCCGCCGTTTTGGGGGTCATTACATGAAACATCTGGATGTTGCTGCAATTAAAGACGGATCGGTAATTGACCATATAGGCAGTAAAAGCACCCTGAAGGTTGCTGATATCTTAAATATCCAGAATGAAGAGCAGGTAGTCCTCGTAGGCATGAATTTAACGAGTAAATTTCTCAAGAAAAAAGGTATTATAAAGATCGAAGGCAAAATTATTGACCAGAAAGAAGCAAACAAGATTGCCCTCATCGCCCCGAATGCGACGGTCAATATTATTAAGGATTACGAAGTTGTTAAAAAATTCAAGACGGTAATTCCGGAGACGATCGAAGGCATGGTTAAGTGTTTTAATCCTAATTGTGTCAGCAATCATAATAATATTAAAACAAAACAACATGTAATAAACAAAAATCCTATAAGATTACAATGCCATTACTGTGAACGTATTATGAGCGCAAATGATATCGTCTTGATTTGAATTTGGGGTAGCATCATTACAAAAAGGCGGGAGTTTTTGTTGCAAGTAATCACTTCAATACACGCGATACAAGAGAGCATCAAAACGCTGAAAGAGAAACGTTCGACGATTGGTCTTGTCCCAACCATGGGCGCCTTGCATGAAGGACATCTGAGCCTCGTAAGGCAGGCAAAAAAAGATATTGACACGGTGGTGGTGAGTATCTTCGTAAATCCCCTGCAATTTGGGAAAAACGAGGACTTCGCGCGGTATCCACGGACGTTTGGCAATGACTGTAACCTCCTTTCGCAGGAAGGGGTAGACATCGTATTCAATCCAGGTGCAGCGGAGTTGTATCCGGATGGATTTTGCACATCAGTAATTCCGGAATCCCTGGAAGATAAGCTCTGCGGCAAATCGCGCCCGGGGCATTTCCGTGGTGTTGCTGTCGTTGTGCTGAAACTCTTCAATCTCATCCAACCGGATATTGCCTATTTCGGGCAAAAGGATTTCCAGCAAACCGTTGTTATCAAAAGAATCGTTTCTGATCTAAATACTGGCGTTACGATAAAAGTGCTTCCAACGATCAGGAATCAGCATGGGTTGGCCTTGAGTTCCAGAAATGCGTATCTTAGCGAAACAGAAAGGAATGAGGCTCTTTGCTTGTACACGGCGCTGACACGGGCAAAGACTCTGGCAAATACGGGCACAACCGACGCCGGAGAAATTCTCCGGGAAATGGAAAAAATTATTTCCCAAAGTAAGTCAGCCACGGTTGATTATATTTCCGTCGTGCATCCTGAAACCCTTGAGGCGGTGACAAAGGCACAAGGCGGTGATGTTGTTGCCCTGGCGGTCAGGATTGGCAAGACGCGGCTTATTGATAATATAATACTCCTCCTCCTGATCACTTTCTCTTGTCTAATCTTGCCGTGTAAGATTTCCTTTTTATGTACGCAGGTTTTTTAGATCTCAGGTAGCCGCAGACTTCAGTCTGCGCTCCGGCATGGCGTACTATGCTCTGCTTACCAACAATTCCACGCAGGCTAAAAAACCTGCGACTACCTGATTCAATGTACAGAAATTTCAATCACCCCCCATAATCCCCCCGTTTACGGGGAAAAACAGAGGGGAAAGTTGCCGAAGGCCAATTAAATGTGAAAGAATTTCAAACGAAAAATTTCCACCCCCCCCGCTGGCTCTTAACCATTCTGAAAAAACATTCTTCGTCAGTTTTGCTGAATAGTTACTCTTTTTGACTCATGGAGAGCGACCAGCCTGGTCGCCCTACCATGAAGGAAGCTTAAAGTCGCTGTCACGGGCGGCCTAATTCAATCGTATCGATTTAACATTCACCTTCTATGAGCATTTTGAGTATACTTCTAATGAACCACACATCGAATTGAAATTACATGAAAACCGCTAAAATCTTCATCGGTGTACTGCTTCTTTTAATCTGGTATTTCACGAATGAAACGGGAAATGCCCAGCATATTGAATGCGGAGAGAAGTCTATAAGTCAAATGCCTGATTGCGGACAAGCTGATACAAGGCGTGTTGATGAATTTCTTCGCGAGTTTAAAAAATTTACATTTCATATTTTTTCCCCGGAGAAACGCACTCGCGAACTTGACAATCGTATCCACAATGCCAGGCTAAACCTGGCCGAAAAAATTGAAGTCTTTAAAAGGCTTGCGCCACCTGTAGATAGGACCGGCCATAGGGATGAGCTGCGAATGGAACGCCTGCTCCTTTCGGTTACCCCGGAGGACCTGCCTCTGTTCAAGTTTATCCTGGAATATGACGGAGATTACAAGGATATGGTGGAGTATGTATTCAGCGATATAGACGATAAGGAGTGCCAGAACCGAATTATCAGGCACTTCCGAACCGTGAAGCAACCGGCCGGTATCAAAGTTCTCACCGATATTGATGACACAATGTACGCCAATCTCATTGATGACCGGTATCCAGGGAAGACCCTGTATCCGGGAGTCCTGGAATTCTACGATTCCCTGAAGCATGAACCCTTTGCGCTGCAGATTATCCCGGTAACAATCTTGTCTGCACGGCCCAATCCTATTGCCGGCATATTGGAGGAAGTCCGTCTTAAACGCCTGGCGAAATTCAAGGATAGCACGGGCAGAGAATTGCGTCCCAGTGCATTGTCGGGAAACCTCGGCAGTTCGGTAATAGGTACCGCCGAGACCCTTTTGCGGGAGAAACTGGATTCTCTCCACGATAAGATTCCCCATGGCCAGGAAGACAAGATTGGTAGAGTGAAGTTTGAGAATTTTGAGAAATTCTCAAAGGTCTATCCTGAGTATCGCTACGTTTTTGTTGGTGATTCGGGGCAGGCAGACGCCCTGACAGCACAAATGATGATTACGCATGGGTCAGCGGAAAATGCATCGAGGGTTGTCACCACCTTTATTCATGACATCAGGGAGTCTGATGTCGATACAAAGTCAGTGAGTCCGGCGTTTAAAAGACTCAGACCTGATGTTGTAGTCGGGAAGACGTCGGCCACAGGCCGAGGGGTAATCGTCTTCAGAAACTACATCGATGCGGCTGTGTCCGCATATCTGCATTCGGAAACCCTTAAGGATTTGATTACCGCGGAGGAACTGGCGAGAATTACCCTGTCTGCGCTCAACGAGTTTCTGTCGATTGATTTCCAGGGTAAAGATGCCGCCGGAAAGCGACTTCGGGAACAGCACCGGCAAGACGCCGAGGAGTCCTATAAACTTCTGACGACAAGGTCTTCTGCTCTGCCAACGGGAACCCTCAAGGAACTCAAGGAAATCCGCAGCATACTGGATGAAAAATTCCTGCAGTAGAGTATTTTTGCGGATAGGAGTTTTCGCTTTTCCTGATTTCTTCACTTCTTGCCTGAAAACTGGCATTTCCCGGTAATTATTTCAAACGCACGGGCTCATTCTCACAGGAATATGAGCAGATACCGTAAATCCTCAAATAGTGTTTGACTTATCCATTATTTTTGATTAAATAGGTTACCGATTATTCCATATTTTAATAAATAAGCGTTATTTTATTAAGGTGGAAGATTACGAATTTTTTGGATAGTTACGCAATTAGGACAGAAGGACTTACGAAGGTTTATAAGGATTTCTGGAGACGCAAAAGTACCTCTGCCCTAACAGATCTTAATTTAACGATCGAGAGGGGAGAAATATTTGGGTTACTCGGCCCTAACGGGTCGGGTAAAACAACCACGGTAAAATTATTACTTGGTCTTTTGTTCCCCACCAGCGGCAAATCATGGGTATTAGGCTATCCTTCGGGTAATATAACTGCGAAAAGGAAATTAGGTTTTTTACCTGAGGAATCGTATCTATATAAATTCCTCAATGCAGAAGAAATTCTTGATTTTTACGCAAAGCTCTTTGATATTCAAAAAAAAGAAAGAAAACGTCGGATTGATGCATTAATCCATGAGGTGAGGTTGGATCACGTTCGCAAACGACCCTTAAGCCAATATTCGAAGGGCATGTTGCGAAGGATAGGACTTGCTCAGGCCATCATAAATGATCCTGAATTGGTAATTTTGGATGAGCCGACCAGTGGTTTAGACCCTATTGGCAGTCGCGAGATGAAGGACCTTATTCTGGAATTTAAACGACAGAAGAAGACCGTTGTCCTCTGCTCGCACTTGTTAGCCGATGTACAAGACATTTGCGACCGGATTGCAATCTTCAACAAGGGGGTTTTGCAAGTGACGGGAACCGTAAAAGAGTTATTGTCTCAAAACGATGCCATCGAATTTGTGGTAAAAAATCTTTCCGAAAACGACATTCAGGCAGTAAAGGCCTTTGTTGAGAGTAGAAATGGAAATGTTTTATCCGTCGATCACCCGTCATCTACCCTGGAAGATTTATTTATAAGCATTATTCAGCGTCGCTGACAGACAGTTCTTTTCCCTAGGCTCTGATGATACAAACCATTGCAATCCATACCCTTCGCGAGTCACTTCGAAAGAAAACGCTCCACGTCCTGATTGGGCTTGGCATCCTCATTATGGCTGTTTTACCGGTGATACCAACGACGGATGAACCGGATGCAGGGGTTAAGATGATCCTGGTCGTGTTCTTTCAAGTGGTCGTGCTCTTATGCATCTCGGGAGTAATTCTCCTCTCCGCCACGTCCCTGCCGTATGAAATAGAAGACAAGACCATCTATGGCATTTTATCAAAACCTGTATCACGGCTAAAAATTATTGTGGGCAAAATCACGGGCTTTGCCCTGTTATCTGCCATCCTCCTGGTAATTTTGAGCCTGTTCAATCTCGTCTCTGTTTACTATCGTGCATCACATTTACCGGAAGAATATCGTGGTATATTAAAGGCAAGGAAGGAGTTTGCCGCGTCGGACTTTTCTATTGAAGGCAAATTACACCACACGCGCGAGGGAATTGCATGGATTGCCGGGGGCCGGTCAGGAGTTGCACGATGGAGCTTTTCTGATATACAGAAGACTCATGAAAACACTTCAGGGTTTGAAACAGATTGCAATCTAAAGCTTGAGAGTGGCCGGGGGCTTAGTGACACGATCCCGTTAATGATACGAATGGAGAACGATAGGGTAAATCGTGGAAAATCTGAAGTCGTTACAGCAAAGGTCGACAAGCCATTTATTCTTAAAATTGATCCTGAAATGGTTCTGAAAAACAGCACCCTGAATATTACAGTTTTCCCTATTCTGGCAACGGACTATATGGGTGTCACGCACAGGGATATTAAGGTATTTTCGGTACAAAAAAGTTTTCTGTCGAATTATGCAAAAGCCGTCTTCATTACCTTTTTAAAATTTCTGCTGATATTAATCGTTGCCGTCATGGGATCCACTTATCTATCGGCGCCGGTGAGTATTGTATCTGCGTTTGTTGTGTTCTTATGCGGGCATATCCTGGAATTTATCAAAGATTTCTCCTTGCTCATTCAACACCATGATATGCATGAACATGCCGTACCAGCTGTGCTCAAAACCCCTAATATTCTTCTGGTTTATATGGATTATCTTGTCAAAAAGCCTTTGGAATGGATCTGTTTTGTTTTGCCGGATTTTAGAAGGTTTGACAGTTTGAAATTTCTCTTAAACGGTATAGACATCCCTTTGGAAACCGTTGGGGTTTCTTTCGGGTATACCATCGTATATGCCGTTATTTGCCTTTTTATATCCTGCAGCGTATTAAAAAAAAAGAGAGTTTTTCTAAAATCTTGGGACGCCGAACGAGAAACCTTTTTTTTATTGCTCTTGCTGTGCAGTATTCTCCTGGTAAATGTGTGGATCGCTTCTTTTCGTAATACATCAGAAACCAGCACATTTCGTTATGACCCCACGGAAAGCATTCCCTTGCTTCTCCTAGGAGGTTTTCGGGGAATTGCCGTGGATTTTCTCTGGGCAAGGGCCATTGCCCGGCATGAAGAAAAAAAATACTATGAACTCTTAACGGTAAACAATCTTATCGCTAAATTACAGCCAAACTTCCCTGCGGTTTGGATTTTTCAGGCATGGAATATGGCATATAATATCGCGAATGAGTGGGATGCGCCGCAAAACAAGTGGAAATGGATATACACGGGGTTAAACTTTGCAAAGAAAGGGGCCGTAAAAAATCCCGAGAATGGCGACCTTTTCTTTGAGCTGGGGTACATGTATTTTCACTTGTTCGATCAGCGCGTTTTTAAATACGCGCCGTATTACCGGGAGCAGTTAAAAAAAAGATGCGGGAGAAGACAATTACGAGGAGTCGCTTTATTGGCTAAGGCTGTCTCTTTTGCATACCCCGAAATTACGTAATACGCTGGCCATAGAAAGAACGATTTGTCATGCCCTGTGGCATGCGGCGTTATGTGCTGAAAGGGAGGGAAACATTGACCGGGCGCTTCAATATACCGAGTCAGCCATGCAGGAGTGGGAAAGGTACCGTGCCAGCCATCCGGAGGATGCTTCGACCAAGGTAAATGAATTGATTCACACGATGGAAAAGAAAAGGGATTTTCTCCAAAGCGTACCAAAAAAAGACACGTGGTAGAAACATGATGGAATCTTTGTAACTTAATAAAATGAATATTGCCAAGAGAAAACAGAAAGGAGAATGACGTAAGTTGATGGATAGCTTTTTTCGTAAACCTATTTTTAAAAATAACCGGGTCAGCATTATCATGATACTCTTAATGCTAACAACCCTGATCCTGGGAGTATCGAAGTCTGGATTGTTGTCACACAACGCACATGCGCAGAGTGCGGTAACGAGTGGCGGCGAAAAACCTCAGCTTGAACTTGGGGAAGCCACTCAAAAAGACAAACCTTTGTTTGAGTTGGGCGGTGCAGCCCAGAAGGTAACGGCAGAGGAGTCACATACCATACCTAAATTATGGTGGATTGCTCCAATCGGGGCTCTTTTTGCTCTTCTTTATGCACGAAAATTCTACAAGGAAGTTATGAGGGCACCCGATGGCACCGAGACCATGAAATCGATTGCCGGACATGTCAGGGAAGGCGCCTATGCCTATCTGAAGCAGCAATATAAGGTCGTAAGCATATTCTTTGTTGGTGCCTTTCTTGTTCTCCTGTTGATCTCATTTGGCTTACATGCCCAGTCCAAGGTGGTTCCTTTTGCATTCCTCACCAGCGGTTTCTTATCGGGCCTTGCCGGGTTCCTGGGAATGAAGACTGCTACCAGCGCCAGTTCAAGAACAGCGGAAGGGGCAAGGAAATCCCTGAACCAGGGACTCCAGGTGGCCTTCAGAAGCGGTGCAGTCATGGGACTGATCGTTGTTGGCATGGGACTTCTAGATGTTTCCCTGTGGTTTTTCGTACTACGTAAATTTACCAATGTATCGCTGCTGGACATGGCCATGATGCTGCCATGCTTCGGCATAGGAGCCAGCTCTCAAGCCTTGTTTGCAAGGGTTGGCGGCGGGATATTCACCAAGGCTGCCGATGTGGGCGCTGATTTAGTGGGTAAAGTAGAGGCGGGTATTCCTGAGGATGATCCAAGAAATCCCGCTACCATTGCGGACAATGTAGGGGACAACGTCGGTGATGTGGCAGGTATGGGCGCAGACTTATATGAATCGTATTACAATTCCATGCTGGCCTGTGCGGCGCTGGGTGTAACCGCCGGTCTCGGTATTGCCGGTATGGTGGTGCCTATGATTCTGGCCGGACTCGGCATCTTCCTGTCCATTATCGGAATTTACGCGGTTAAAACAAAAGAAGAGGCGTCCCAGAAGGAGCTTCTCAAGGCTTTGGGAAAAGGAATTAACATTAGTTCCATCCTGATCTTGATTACCTCAGCCGTGATCATCAAGTATATGCTACCTCAAAACTTTGGTGTCTGGGGCTCGATTGTTACAGGACTGATAGCGGGCGTTATTATTGGTAAGGGAACGGAATATTATACCTCTTCGAATTACTCACCGACGAAAGGCCTTGCCGGGCAATCAAAGACGGGTCCCGCAACGGTGATTATTGATGGTATTGCCACAGGTATGATGTCTACGATTATTCCCGTTATTACTATTTCTGTAGCGATTCTCCTAAGTTATGCCTTTGCAGGTGGCTTCTCCAATATTTCGCTGGGTCTTTACGGAATTGCCATAGCAGCAGTCGGTATGCTTTCCACGCTGGGATTAACCCTGGCGACGGATGCCTACGGCCCGATTGCAGATAATGCGGGCGGAAATGCAGAAATGAGCGGCCTTGAACCCTTTGTCAGAGAAAGAACCGATGCGCTTGATGCCTTGGGAAATACCACAGCAGCAACCGGAAAGGGTTTTGCTATTGGTTCCGCTGCTCTGACGGCCATGGCGCTGATCGCCTCTTTTGTTGAACAAATAAAAGTAGGACTGGAAAGATCGGGGACCACGGTCATTCAAGTTGCCGGCACATCAATAGATTTGGCTAGTGCAAAATTATCTGATCTTATGAACTATCTGGATATTACCCTGATTAATCCAAAGGTACTCATTGGATTGTTCATTGGAGGCATGTCCTCGTTCATCTTTAGCGCCATGACGATGAAGGCTGTCGGGCGTGCTGCCGGAAGTATGGTGGAAGAGGTCAGGAGACAATTCAGGGAAATTGCAGGCATTATGGAAGGAACGGGAAAACCTGATTATGCCGCATGTGTTGCAATCAGTACAAAGGGGGCACAACGAGAAATGTTTGTACCTTCTCTCCTGGCCTTATTGGTGCCCATTATAACAGGTTTGCTCCTGGGCGTGCCTGGTGTCGTAGGGCTTTTAGCCGGCAGTTTAACCACCGGGTTCCTGCTTGCGGTTTTTATGGCGAATGCCGGCGGTGCCTGGGATAATGCAAAGAAGTATATTGAAAGCGGGGTTTTGGGCGGGAAAGGTTCTCCGGCACACAAGGCTGCGGTTGTTGGCGATACGGTGGGAGACCCTTTCAAAGATACCTCGGGTCCGTCTTTGAATATCCTGCTGAAACTTATGTCAATTGTATCCGTTGTCTTTGCAGGAATTATCATTAAATTTTCACCCAAAATCGGTGCCCTTTTGCATCTTCACTAATATGAGAAAAAGGCAAACCACAGAGGACACACCGGGCGGAGGCGAACAACCGTTCGCCTCTCCTGCCTGTGGTTAGGATTTGAAAAACTTTTAAAAATGGGAGGTCATTATGCCTGACAACATAAGTACGGAACGGGATGACAGGATATGCCCCAATACAAACTGTCAATACGACAATCATGTAAAAGGCGCAAATTTCTGTGTCCTGTGTGGCACGCTTTTATACCATCGGTGCGAAAATTGTCTTGATGTGAACCCTCGATACGCAAGATTTTGTTATTACTGCGGAAGCAGTCTGTCAGAAATAAAACCCTCTGTACAATATGAGGCAGATTTTGGTGAAAGTTTTGGCACAAAACAGCGATAGACGCTTAGGAGGAAAAGAGACGATAGATTCGAAAGAAATTGCAAACCTTTGTGCTAAAATTGCCGACGACAAAAAGGCGGAAGATATTTGCATATTTGACGTGCAAGGTTTAACCTCTATTGCTGATTTCTTTGTTATTTGCAGTGGCTACAACAAACGGCAATTGCAGGGGATTGCGCGTGAGATTGAATTAATGCTGCATAGTTACGGTATCCATTGGATAGGTATGGAAGGGTATCAGGAGGCCCAATGGATACTCATGGACTATGGGGATGTCGTTGTGCACCTTTTCGATAAAGAGATGCGTCATTTTTATGATTTGGAACTCTTGTGGGGCGATGCACGAAAAATACCGTGGAAAGTCAATACCTAAAATGACGAATATTTGGAACCATACGTATTCTTCTGATTACGGGCAGGACTTGCCAGGCCAGAGATGCCTAATTTTTGTGCCCTTTTAATATTTTTGATCCTCCGGCTTTCTTCCCGGCGTTTCCTTTCTGAAGGTTTTTCGAAATAAGCAATACGCTTCGAGTGATTAATGATGCCTTCTTTATCACACATTTTTTTTAAATCTTCTTAATGCCTCCCGTATATTTTCGTCAGATGTTATTTGTATCTTTGCCATAAATAACCTATTCTTCCTTTCTTCAAAATGATTAAGAAATATTATTTTTTACTCATTTTCGAGTAGAATATTGTAATTTATATCAGATTCTACGTCAAGGGAAAAACTTCATTTTTGTATTTATATGCCCGTTAAAAGTGCGATATCCCGGCTGATAAATAACCAGCATCTCAGCATAGATGAAAGCCTGGCAGCGATGACGGAAATCATGGAAGGGAATGCTACCGATGCGCAGATTGCCTCTTTTATTACTGCCCTGCGCATGAAGGGAGAAACGGTTGAAGAAATTACGGGATGCACCATTGCCATGAGGAAAAGGGCTATGAAAATAAAGACCGGGAATGATATGGTTATCGACACGTGCGGAACGGGTGGAGATGCCAAAAACACCTTTAACATTTCTACTGCCGCCGCTTTCGTTGTTGCAGGAGCCGGCCTGAAGGTTGCCAAACATGGCAACAGGGCATTCACCAGCCAATGTGGCAGTGCAGACGTCCTGATGCGATTAGGAATTAATGTTGAAGCCGACGCAAAAACGGTAGAAAAATGTATTATCCTTGCCAATATTGGGTTTCTCTTCGCACCGCTTTTGCATCAGGCAATGAAATACGCCATTGGCCCCCGAAAAGAGATTGGAATTCGCACGATATTCAATATCATTGGCCCTTTAGCGAACCCTGCCGGGGCCACGCATCGTGTCCTTGGCGTATATAGTGAGCATCTGACGCTTATTATGGCAGAGGCATTAAAAATGCTGGGAGACAATCACGCATTCGTGGTGCATGGATTAGACGGACTAGACGAGATCACCACAACAACCAAAACAAAAGTTTGTGAGCTTGTCGGGAATATTATAAAAAGTTATTATTTAAATCCGGGAGATTATGGTATAAAAAAATCAACGTTGTCTGATTTGACCGTAAATACCGCCGAGGAAAGCGCTGCGGCGATTAAAGAAATCCTGGAAGGCATTCACAGTCCCAAACGAGATGTAGTACTCCTAAACGCGGCTGCGGCAATCATAGCTGGCGGATTGGCAAGTGATTTTGCGGAAGGAATAGAAATCGCCTCACAGTCTATCGACACGGGCCAGGCAAAGGATGCGCTCAGGAAGCTGAAGGAAATCAGTTGGCAATCCCCGCAATAATGAGTTGTCCTTTCTGTCTGTCAAGAAAAGGAAAAGAGTTACTATTCTCTTTCCTGATACGAGGTAGTTCCCACATTCAGTAATTTCTCTTTCATGTGGAATTTATTCGTTATCATCAGCCATAGAAAACCTGCAGCAACAGCGCCAGCCGTGTCTGCCATCCAGTCAAAGACGTCCACCGAACGGTGTGGTGTAAAAAACTGGTGAAATTCATCTGATACGCCAAAGAGAGAAGTGATGCCGATTGCCAGGATAATTTTGTATATCCGCTTATTTCCTATGGTAACGGAAGAAAATGTCCAGCAGATCATGAGGCATAAGAAACCGAACACCATAAAATGAATAAGTTTGTCACTGTACGCTGGAAGGGGAACCGAAGAGGTATCCTGAGATGATTCATAGTAGATAAAAGAGGCGTAAACGATGGTTAAGATACTTTTAAAAATCCAATGCACGTTAATCTTGATGTTCATTCCTTTCGGTTTCTCTAAAGACACGAATCCAATATTGTGTTTCATCGGCAGATGGACCCTGGTATTTGCAATGTGGCTCATCCACATTACGGGTATGTGAAGGGCTCTTTTTTTTCTCTATTTTTGGTAGAGCTCTTTTTGGTACAAAAGATGGTATCTCTTCCTGAGGGAGCTTTTTGAAAACATCCATCCAGTATTTTGCATCATCTTCCGATGGGCCTTTCTGCTTGTCTTCAGGCTCATCGGAGGTATTGTTTTCTCCCTTTGTTAAAATTTCCAGGATTTCCTGATACATTGTTTTTGGCTCGATAATATGGCAACCACACCTTTTGACGTGTCTTTTTATCTCGTTGTCATAGGTAACAATGTAGACGTCGTTAGGGTTTTGACAAAGGGTTGTAATATTTTTTATCTCGGTGTCTGCATTTATGCCTGATCTTGAATAAATTACGGTAATGCCGGAATAGATTTGCTTTTTTGGTAAAGTTGCCTGGATATAATTACCATCAAATACGACCGTGATATCATACTTTTTTTCCTCTTTGTATTTTGAAAAAAGAGATATGATGTAGTCCCGCATCGGTTCAATACGGTTTATTTCCACATGCTTCTCTAAAGCAGGTACCGTAAATATAAAGTTGTAACCGTCAATGACGATTAACATGCTATCGTACCGTTTTCAACGATTACCTTTCCACCGACAATCGTGGTTATCACTTGTCCGGTTAAATTCCAACCATGAAAGGGACAGTTTCTGGCTTTCGAGACAAATTTTTCAGCTTCTACGGTCCATTGCTTGTTCATATCAATAATTGCAATATCTGCAGGCATCCCTACTGCCAGGCTGCCGCCGGGAACATTAAATATTCGTGCAGGGTTGGTTGACATTTTCCTGACAACCTCCTTCAATGACAAAATACCTGGATGGACTAATTTTGTAAGAATGACGCCCAGTGCATTTTCAAGTCCAACAAACCCGGAAGATCCTTTCTTTATGTCATCATGTGTGTGCGGGGCGTGATCGGTCGCAATCACATCAATTACCCCGTTTGACAAACCCTTCTGAAGCGCTTCCTTGTCTTCGGGAGACCGGAGAGGGGGATTGGTCTTGGGCACCGTTCCGGATTCATTTCTGAAAGTATCGTCCAGTAATAAATGATGGGGTGTTACTTCACAGGTGATCTTTGCAAGCTTCCGTTCCTTTGCCTGTTGAATAACCTCGACGGATTTTTTCAGGCTGACGTGTGAAACATGCAGCCATCCATGCGCCTCCTCGGTATATTTGATTTCACGCATGATGAAATCGGTTTCGTGACAAAATGGATTACCAGGGAAATGCGCTACATTGCTATCTCCTTTTGCCTTGTCTAAAGAAATTTGGGAATCCTCACAGTGGGGGCTGATGATGAGATTGTTCCGTGCAGCCAGTTTACATGCCCTTTTTATTAATGACTCATAAAATACCGGATTGCCATCATCCGAAAGTGCCCTCACCCGTTTATCTGTTGCCAGCTTGTCAATGTCTGTGAGTTCTTCTCCCAGCAATCCTTTGGTAATGCACGCCTTCGTAAAAATATTCACGACGCTTTTCTGGCGAATCCTTTCCATGAGTGATTCCACCATTTCTAACGAGTCGATGGGAGGAATCGTATTGGGTTCACATATCAGGGTTGTAAAACCACCCATTGCCGCAGCCCGCGACCCGGTTTCAATAGTTTCTTTATATTCCAGTCCGGGTTCACGAAGATGCACATGACAGTCGATCAGTCCCGGAATTACATATCGGGAGGTTGCATCGATGACCCTGGTATTGTTATTTGGCTTAATATCATTTGAAATTGTTTTGATCTTGCCATCCTTGATAAAGACGTCTGCGCGGCCATCAAGCCCCGTTGCAGGGTCTACAACATGCCCGCCTTTTATTAATACCTCATTATCTATCATTTTATTACTCCAGAAATACCCGTGGTAGTTTACCACGATAGTTTTTTGCCAGAAAGCCGCTCAGTCACTCAGTAAGACAGATAGCTTTTTTTTTACTTTGTGGCTTTTTGTCTTGGTGGCCTTACCTGATACAAATTACAAAAAATCCCTCAAAGGGCAAGGCTCACAGGCCTTTTTTGGTTTGCAATATCGTTTTCCAATATGTACCAATAATGCATGATATTCATTAAATAATTTTACGTCTTTCGGAAGCCTTTCTTCGAAAAAAGACTTCATCTCCTCATACGTGCTTTCTTCGGCAATAAAACCATGTCGTGAAAAAATCCTGTGGGTATACGCATCCACAACAAAGGTAGGCATATTTCCTGCATACAGTAAAATAGAATCCGCTGTTTCCGGCCCAATGCCTTTCACCGAAAGCAGTTCATTCCGAAGTGTCTGCAAGTCCTGGTTGAACATCCGGGAGAGACTTCCTTCGTATCGTGAAAACAGCCAATGGATGAATGCCTTAACACGTCTTGCCTTGACGTTAAAAAAGCCGGAGGGACGGATAAGCTTTGCCAATTCCGCTAACGGTACGTTTTTAATTCCTTCCGGAGAAAGTTTTCCATCCGCCTTGAGGTTTTTGATAGCCTTTTCAACATTAGACCAATTGGTATTCTGTGTTAATATCGCGCCAATAATAACCTCAAAAGGTGTTTCTCCCGGCCACCATTGCTGGGGGCCCAAGGCATCGAACATCTTTTGGTATATTTTAAAAATTGTTTTGGCCTTATTCATCTCCTTTACCAAGTTCTGTGAGAATACCCATCCTTAGCAGAGGCAACATAATTTCATGGTGACCGGTAATCGCATATCCATACTGCGTCGGCCTCTTTAAGACATTTGTCTGCGGTCGGTAATGCTGAATCATATCCATGTTTACTGTAACAAAGTTTTCAACTTTATGACCAAGATTCCTTGCAATACAGATTGCTTTCAGGAAAACCTCCGGCATAATAACAGCAGAGCCCACATTGAGCCATACCCCGCCTTCAAGTTCCGAAACCACAGAGGCAAGGATTTTAAAGTCAATATGACTGGCCTCTCCCAAATCCCTTCCCGACACATTCGGGTGCATATGGATGGTATCAGTTCCCAGGGCAACATGGACGGTGGTGGGTATATTGAGTCTTGCGCCACAAGCCAGCAGACTCAGGTCTTTATACGGATTTTCTCCTTCAAGTATGGTATCACCCAGCGCACGCCCTAATCCCTTATTGTCTTTTATTCCCTGAACAGAAGCAGACTGAAACGCCTCGGCCGTCTCTTGTACCATACCAAAACTGCCGTCTTTCAGACTCATGGCAACGTCTTCGGAGGTTGCCCCAACGAGTGAGACCTCATAGTCGTGAATTGCTGCAGCGCCATGCATGGCAAGAGCAGTGATGATACGGCGGTTCATAAGGTCAATAATCAAGGGAGACAAGCCGCACTTTATCACATGAGCGCCCAGCGCCATTACTACAGGACGTTTTTTCTGATATGCAAGAACAATCGCATGAATTACCTTCCGCAGATTTGCTGAAGCCAGGAATTCCGGCAGTGATTCGAAAAAGGCATGCATGCCGTCCTCAGGTAAGACGGGTTTGGCGAACAGGTTGATATGCGAGAGATTTTTTCGTTCCTTTATTGAGTATGTCTTGATTCTGCCAAAGTCTAACGGCTTGAAAAAATTCGTCTCGTCATCACGTTGTCTCACCATCTCATTTTTTCCTTACCGGGATATCGCTATGGAGCGAGAATTGCCTCGACAGGACATGCCGCCACGCAGTTTCCACAATCAGTACAGGTCTCTGCACTAATGATCCTCTTATCTCCTGATTCCGATATTGCACTGACAGGACATTCACTTTCACATGCACCGCAATTTATACAATCATCTGTAATTTTATGAGCCATGAGATTTTTCCTTTCAAAACAAAAGAGTATTTATCTTCTTTTCAAAAATTTCATTTCCCTTAACAATACCAATTTCCGTCTTTAATGTCCATAACGGGAAATTCAACGTTTCATGGACATTTTTTATTTTGACATGATCCTTTTGTGTAATAATAATTGCATCCGGACCGAAACGCTGAGCCTCTGCGTTCAACATTTGCAATTCGGAAGCAGTATACACATGATGATCCGGAAACACATGAAAACCGAGCAACTCTCCCCCCAGGCCTTCAATGCTTTTCCTAAATGATTCAGGATTGCCTATGGCACAAAATGCAAATACCCTTTTCCCTTTCAGCCAGGCAACATCCCTCGTTTCTACGCCTTTGGGCGATTCTAACCACAGAGGCTTATGAACGGTTTCTACCACAGGAACATGCCTTGAAATCTCGCGCAACCGGTCAATGATTGATTGAATTTTATCGCGGCTGCATTGATCCGCATGTGTCAACACAAACAGGTCTGCCCGCCTGAGTGCTTCCAAAGGTTCACGCAACATGCCACGGGGAACCATATGTCCAAAACCAAACGGATTGAGCGCATCAATAGTTACAATATCCAGATCCCTTGCCAAACGAAGATGTTGAAAACCGTCATCCAATACTAAACATTGTACCTGAAACTGCCGGATTGCATCGAATCCGCCTTTCACCCGGTCTTTATTTAACAGATGAGGAATATCCGGAATGTTTTCCTGGAACACGAGATGTTCATCATTGCAAATAATTTTATTCAAAGAGCTATTTTCTTGTTTTATGCCAGATGCATAACCCCTGCTGAGGATGGCAACCCTTTTCCCTGTTCGTTGTAAATATCGTACGATATACTCAACGAACGGCGTCTTGCCCGTTCCCCCCCAGCGTAATATTTCCTACACTGATTACCGGAATGGGCAGACGAACGCTTTTCAGGATACCTTTATCATAAAAAAAAAATACGAGTTTTAACGACAAACCCGTATATTTTCGACAGAGGATACAATGCCTTCAGCACCGCTTTCGAGCGCATATCTGAAGACTCCTCAGCCAGGACTTTTAAATAATATTCCCTAAAAATAGTTATTGATAAAAGTAAGAAAAGGGTTTTTTCTCAAGAAATCTGCACCTGCAGGGTATAGATTTTATTTCAACGGAACAGACCAATATGCCTCGTCTAAAAATTGTTTCCAGGAGCGATACCTATCCGAACGAAGTTTAAGACTCAAGATGGGGCTGTGCTTTGGCTTGGCTGGTTTGCGTATCAACTTCATCCTCGCCTCTTCGGGGGTTCTTCCCCCCTTCGTTTTATTACACTCCGTACAGGCACACACAATATTTGTCCAGGTGGTTTTCCCATGATATGCCTTCGGTACAATATGGTCTAAGCTAAGTTCAGCTGTTGGAAACCGCCGGCCGCAGTATTGGCATTTATTTTCATCCCGCGCAAAGATGTTTCGCCGGTTAAATTTTATATTGGCCTGAGGATACTTATCATAGAATAAAAGACGGATAATCTTTGGCACCTCAATTTCATAGGAAACGGTTTTTATCCAGCTCGTCGCATCCTCTTCGGGCAAACCTGATTTAACCTTGTAAAGGGAGACATCCTTCCAGCCATCAAAATCATAAGAATTGAATTTCCCGCTGTCTACAGAAACCACCTCTGCGGTTTCTTTGCATAATAGAACAAACGCCCTCTTTGCTGAAATTACATGGAGGGCCATGAAAAACTTGTTTAATACCAACACACTGGATTCCAACGAGGCAACGTGATGCATAGCCATATACGCCCTCAATTATGAAAAAAATAATTGCAGCGATCCAGAGAAGGAATAGCCCAGAGAGTTCAACTTGAAAATGTAAGAAAATATTATGGAAAGTATACCAAATAAGCCTCATGCAATTCAAGGGAATTGTACCGCCCCGAATTGATCTAACGTTCCGTATCCCTTACCGGGATTAAATGATTTCTGAATAGCTCGTGTTACAACTTTCTTTGCCTGGACAACGGCCTCCGTAAGATCGTTCCCCTTTGCTAAAAGTGCAGCGATTGCCGAGGCATGTGTGCATCCGGTGCCATGGGTGTTTTGTGTTGGGATATATGCACCTTCAATATACTCAAAGGATTTTCCATCGTATAAAATATCAATTACCGTGTCTTTATTTTTCATGCTCCATGATTTTCCGGCATGCCCACCTTTTATGAGCACATGTGAAGGCCCCGACTGATAGATACACCTCGCTGCCTCTTCTGCTTGAGATACGCTTTTTATCGGTAAACCAGTAATGCATTCTGCCTCTGGAATATTTGGTGTAACGATAAGGGACAAGGGAAATAATCGGGAAATGAGGGCGTGAACGGCATCAGACGACAACAATCGCTTTCCATTCTTGGAAAGCATCACGGGATCGACAACAACATGTGTAATCTGATATTCCTTAATTTTCGTGCTAACCGCCTCCACAATATCCTTACTCAGCAACATCCCTGTTTTAACCGCATCTGTACCGATATCCGTCATCACGGCGTCAATTTGCTGACCTACAAAGGACGCTGGTACCTCATGGATGGAATGGACACCCCTGGTGTTCTGTGCGGTCAGCGCAGTAATAGCGGTTGTTGCATAGCAACCCAGCGCCGTAATGGTTTTAATATCCGCCTGAATCCCAGCCCCGCCGCCTGAATCAGAGCCGGCAATGGCGAGGACTTTATAGACGCGCGTTCCTTTATTCTTCATAAACAACCATGGTGAACAACGATAATAACGTGTTGAACAGGAATCTCAAACCGGTTTTTCCTCTCAAAAAGAGGAGATAAGGGGGTGTGTACATAATGCTATAACGCAGCGAAGGCATAGCCAGTGTCATCGCGAGGGTCTTTTCCGAAGCAATCCCCTCCCTTGTAATAACAACAGATCGCCACATCGCTCCGCTCCTCGCAATGACAAGTGTATGGCGTATTCTTCTCAAGCAGCTCACATTTTGTGATTTATACACTTGATACAGAGTCGCCCTAATCTAACGGGGTGACACGAGCAAGCGGAGGGGAGCATTCCCGATTTATTGTAACCATTCATGGGATCAGGGCAAAACAATTCAACAACCCTGACAGGGTTTCAAACCCTGTCAGGGTTAACACCACGGTACGTTTCATTAAAACATGGCAGAAGTCACAAAAAATCGGGATTGCTCTCCAAACGGAGTTTGTCCGTGCCACTCTGTTATCATTTTAAAATTCACCTTTTATCGTATTGCCGCGCAAAATCTTTCTTTTTTCGGAGGTTTCTTAGTACGCCCCTAAAACCCTGAGGTAGGTCAACCGTCCCCGGTTGACATCATAATGACACGCGGGGACGCTTGTCCTACCGATAGAGGGAGGCTTGGTTGCGGCTTTGCTGCGTTAGGATATTAGATTTTTACCTCCTCAATCCCGAACCGCCCTTCCGCCTTTTTTAAGTAGCCCATGTGCACCTTTGGGTCATGCTGAAAGATCAGGAGCCAGCGTTCCACGAACGCCTGTTGCAACACCTTCTTTTTGTTTTCCAGGGTTTCCAGAGGGAATAGGTCATACCCTGCAATATAAGGGTATTGCAGATGGGCAACGGTGGGTATGAAATCGCCCAGGAAAAAGGCCACGTGTCCCTCCGATTCAATCTTTACACATTGATGGTGGCGGGTGTGTCCTCCCATTTTTATGAGAGACACGCCCTTGTCCACTTCGATAATATCTTCGTGTACGACAGAGAGAAGCTTGTGATCGTCTAAAGGTAAAAAGTCTTCAGCCAGGTAACTTGCCCTCGTTCTTTCATTGGAGTTCAGGGCAGCATCCATCTCGCCTTTTTGGACGAAATATCTTGCCTTTGGAAACGTGGGCACAATCTTACCTCTTTCTTTCACGGTCGTGTTACCGCCAGCGTGGTCGAAGTGGAGATGGGTATTGATGACGAGATCAATATCTTCTGGCCGATAACCAAAGTGGTTCAGTGATTCCAGCAGACGGGATTTTTTCTCAATTCCGTACATCTGACGAAATTTTTCATTGTGCTTTGTTCCGACTCCCGTGTCGATCAGGATTTTATAGTTCCCGGTTACGATCAGAGGGCAATGGAGAGATAATCGTATCCTGTTTTTGCTGTCGGGTGAATAAACCTTTTCCCACAGCACACGGGGGACAATTCCAAAGACAGCCCCACCGTCCAGATGAATGTCGCCATCATTTATCGGATATATTGCGAATGCACCCAACCTCATCTTTCCCTTTCTCCCCTTTTATGTGTTGTACTTCATAATTTAATATGCCTTATTATACCAAACACTAAGAACGACTACTATCTCGCTGGTAGTACTATTAAAATTAAATTTAGGTACAGGTATCTCAATCACCCCCCATAGTCCCCCCGTAAACGGCTCATCTTTACCCACATTTAATACTGGATACAGGGGGCGGATGAAATAAGTGAGGGGCAAGGACAGACATGGAAATTTTCCACATTTCCGTAATATCCTCTAACCTCTGAAAGTCCAAGCCACACGGT
>AYTS01000193.1 GCA_002009475.1 Candidatus Brocadia carolinensis
ACAGATTGTTTATGAGAGAAAGATTGCTTCGCTTCGCTCGCAATGACAACGCATAATATGTCATCAAAGCATAGCCTGTGTCATTGCGAGGGGTCTTTTCCGAAGCAATCTCCCGCTTTCACAACGGGGAATTAGGTTGCGGCTTTGCTGCGTTATGATATTGCATTATAAACCAATTGATGCAAAGTAGTATTTGATGAGTTTTCGGGATAAGAAGTGTGATGCTTGAAACTTAACTGGAATGAACATTATATCTAAATCCTGCAACAAGGTGAAGCCTTGTTGCAGGATTTAGATTATCTTATCCTTGATGCTCTGTCTTGAAAATCTCTTGCCCTCTCTACAGTCGTCTCCACCCCAAGTATCTGTCTGATAAGCTTATGATGGTTGGCGAAGTTATCCAGCCGGTTGTAACTTGCATCCAACCCCAACCTCACTGCCGATAGCACGAGGATATGCCTCAAATCCATCCCATATCTCCCTGTCTTTTTCTTCCCCTTTTGTGCCGTTTCCTCCAATATCCTGAATACATCCTCGTTTAACTCCGGTGTGACTTAGATATGCTGCAATGCCCTTAAGATCAGCGGTAGCTCATCCCGACTCTTTCATGTGGTAGTTTTACTCATGACGTGGGTATGGTGCCAGGTTCAGTTGCTGCTCGAATCTCTTTCTCATCTTCTATTGAATGTCCTTTTGCCTTTTTGTTATGGTATCGAATCTTTGCCCCTTTTTCCGTTTCGTTATCAACGAAACCCTCATTTTTTGCCATAATTCTACCTCTCGGCTTCAGATATTCAACACCTTTATTCGGCTCTTTTTGCCTTCTTTTCCTTGTTTTATCGGCCTTCGGCTGTTTTTCGTTCAGACACAACCTGGTTTTAACGTTAAGGAGTTTCAATCACCCCCCATAGTCTCCCCGTAAACGGGGGGAAAGTTGACGAAGAGCTAATTAAAAAACAACAAAAACTCACCTAACCCGGATTTCTCACCGATACGTTAGACAAACCTCAATATTTATGGTATAAGATGTTTGCAAGTAACAGATTATACACAACAAGAGGAGGGATGAAGGTGAAAACAGGGTGTACAGATGCAATAGAGT
>AYTS01000194.1 GCA_002009475.1 Candidatus Brocadia carolinensis
GCACATCGATATTGCCCAGCGTAAGAATCGTTTTCTGTCGTGGACCTTTCTTCGTCCTTATGGTCTCAACCAGGACCAGACAGGAATATTTCTTATCACCTCTCTTTTTGTATGCATCTCTGATATACATACCATGATTATACCAGAGAAGATGAAAATGTCAACACAATCCTCACTATTCATACACTACATCGCCGGCAAAAATTCTCGACCCTTATTATTCAACCACTTACGACTTGCTCACTATGCAAAAGTACCGCTTCGGCTACACTTTTTGCGTAAGTTCGGCTAGCCGGTGAAATACCTCCACAGGGTGGCAAGCCACTCTCGCAAATCCTCCAATCAGTGGAAAAACAAAAACTGGGAAGCATCACGGATGCTGAATTTGATGATGGTCTGTGGGATGTGAAGGTTTGCAAGGCCGCTGCTTGCCAAATCCTTTACCTCGATCCTAAATCAGGTGAGGAGATACGTCGAAGGAATACGGTTTTTGATGAGTTACCACCGGAGAAAACCTTGGCTCTCTCTGCGATCATTCAGTCCGTTGAAGCTCGTAAATTGGGGATCATAACGGAAGTTGAGTTCGATGCCGGATTCTGGGAAGTCGAAATTCGCAAGGACGGTCAAAAGATCAAGCTGGTTATCGATCCCAAGACTGGAGAGATAAAGCATTAACCTGCAAGCCGTCATTACAAAATTAAATCCCGGTATACGAGGGCATATCCACTACTTTCGGCTGGGTGATGTGCAAAAACGCTATCGCAAACTGAGGCGTTGGGTACGGATAAGGCTTTGATACTCAAGTTTTCAAGAAAGTGAAAAACTGACAACAAATGTTTCCGATACACCGCACCTTAACCGCTTTGGGTTTGCCTTCAAAGGTGACGACCGTGCGCTTGTAGTATCTGCCTGATTCTACTTTTAATCAATTAGGCCTTCTGCAACTCCCCCCCTGTTTCCCTCCCGCAAACCTCATCTTTACCCACATTTAATACTGGATACAGGGGGCGGATGAAATAAGTGAGGGGCAAGGACAGACATGGAAATTTTCCACATTTCCGTAATATCCTCTAACCTCTGAAGTCCAAGCCACACGGT
>AYTS01000195.1 GCA_002009475.1 Candidatus Brocadia carolinensis
GGGAGATATACAAAAAACTCGGAGTTGATCCACAGGCGATAAAAAGAAAGCGGATAACCTTCAAAAAAACAGCTTTGTAGTGAGGAAAATATTTGAAGACCCTTGTATACCAGCTACTTATGCTCTTAAATGCGTAACTTAGGTTAAGCAAGACGTATGTAATCTCCTGATAACCGTATACCACACGCTTCAGCCTCTTTATCTTTAAACCCTGGAATTTGTACTAATTCTGTGATAATATCTAACCGCGCCGAATCCCATCGCATGTATTAAAGTATTACCGCATCAAATCTTTCTTTTTTTACAATTTTTTAAACACGCCTCTAAATCCCTGAGGTAGATCAACCGTCCCCGGTTGACAGCATAATGACGGGCAGAGACGCTTGCCCTACCGATAGAGGGGTCTTTGATTGCGGCATAGTAGTGCCAGGTATCTTTTTATCGTATAATTCTTAAAATAGTATGGATCGTCATGCACAGACCAACGTGGGTTGAAATTGACCTGAATGCCTTGCGGCATAATTTGCTTGCCATACAAAGGAAGATTGGTCCACAGGTAAAAATTATGGGTATTGTCAAGGCCAATGCCTACGGTCATGGCGATTATGAGGTGAGCAGTCTTTTGTTAAAACACGGGGTTGCAATGCTGGGGATAGCTATTCTCGAGGAAGGCATTCAATTACGGAACAAGGGCATACAAGCACCGTTATTACTTTTGGGAGGTATCTTTGAGGAACAAATCGATACCATTATCGAATACAACTTGATACCATCAGTTTATGATCTGGAGCTCGCCGGAATTTTATCAAAGAGGGCGCAGTTTTTTCATAAGATCGTGAACGTCCATGTGTATGTGGATACCGGCATGGGAAGTATTGGGGTAAGGTACGATAAAGCCGTAGAGTTTGTAAAATCCTTACACGACATGAAAAATCTTTCTTTGGGAGGAATCTATACTCATTGCTCTTGTTCAGACGAGAAGGAGTCGACATATACTGATTTACAAATTAGCAGGTTCAGAGAGGTGCTGGCAGGCCTGGATGCGGTCAAGATATGCATTCCGTTAAGGCATATGGCGAATAGTGGGGCTATTATCGGGCATCCTGATGCTCATTTTACCATGGTCAGACCTGGCCTTTCGTTGTATGGACTCTATCCTTCAGATGAGGTGTCAAGGGATATCGGCATCAGACCGGTCATGTGCCTGAAGACGCGAATTGTTCATATAAAGGATATGGATGCGGACGATGTTGTAGGATATGGCAGGGCACACAAGATCACAAAACCTACCCGTGTCGCAACCCTCCCCTTCGGATATGACGACGGATATAACCGGCTGCTTTCGGGTCAGGGACAGGTCATTATACGAGGCACAAAGGCATCTATTATTGGACGGGTTTGTATGGACCAGTGTTTTATTGACATAAGCCACGTGCAAGGAGCAACCGTGGGCGATGAGGTTGTCGTCTATGGCAGACAGGGACAGGAGTCCATATCAATAGAATCAGTTGCGAGACAACGAAATACTATCCCGTATGAGATTGCGTGCAATGTGAGCAAACGCGTACCCAGGGTCTATGTTGACGGAGAAAAGGGCGAAGCGTACTCTCCGGACTGAAAAATTGGAAACGACCAAAGAAGATAATTTTCATTGGAAAGCTATTGTACGTCACCTAAAATACCGGTTATGTTAGGATGCACCGTTCCCACCATAGGAGGATTACCGAAAGGTTTTTATTGGGCTACCAAATGGAGATGCGAATGTATTCAAATCTATGTGACACTGTCCCGCCGCTGGGATGTGTCTGCGTTGTCGCCCGAAGAGGTCCTCACATTCAAAGCTGCCTGGCAAGACAGTCCGGTTAAAAAGGTCGTTGCCCATGTTCCCTATTTGGTAAATCTCGCGTCTTCTGATAGTAATCTCCGGCAAAAATCACGAGAACGGTTGAAGACGGAATTATCGAGGGCGAGCCAATTCGGCGTAGATTTCCTCATCCTTCACCCGGGAAGTTGCGGAAATTCAAAGAAAGAAGATGCCATGAAGAGAACCATCGAAGCTCTCCATGCCATTTCAAAGGCACGCGGCAACCAAAAAACCCAGATACTGCTGGAAACAATGGCTGGCCAGGGGACGTCGATAGGTTCCACCTTCGAAGAAATTGCCTGTCTCCTTGAAGAAGTGAACCATCAGGAATTTTTTGGTGTGTGTTTCGATACAGCGCACGTCTTCGCGGCTGGATACGACATCAGAGGCTATAATGGCTATGAAGCTGTTCTGCAAGAATTTGACAGCATCGTCGGGATCAGGAATATAAAAGCGATCCATGTCAACGATTCCAGGACTGATTTTGATTCCCGTAGCGACCGCCATGCAGGTATTGGTGAGGGACAACTGGGACTGGAAACGTTCCATGCCCTTATGAGGGACCCACGGTTCGTGGACATTCCAAAAATTTTAGAAATTCCGGAACTGGACACAAGGAGTGAATACAATCTAAGATTGCTGAGAAAACTTCAAGCACTTCCCGGTCTCCTTCCGAAATCTAAGGGTTTAAGAAAAAAGCTTATGCGCGAAGGAAACGACACTGGCTAACCCTCCCCAGTTTCTTACAAAAGCACTAAATACTTTCGCACAGTTCCGGTATTGTGTCCCGAAAAGCGCGTCTAAATCAAAAGCTTTACTACCATGGCAATGACACAGATAGTAAGCACGACCCTGATAAAACGTTCGCCTTTCGTTACGGCATAATAGCTGCCCATCCAGCCCCCAAGGCCGTTGCCCGCAGCCAAAACCAAGCCTATAATCCAGTATATTTTATTATGAAATACGAATATAAGTAATGAGAATAATGCATTAATGCCTGCTATGAATACCTTATGGCTGTTCGTTTTTACCAGATTTAGCCCGCCAATGATATTCAACGCCATAATAATCAGGAAACCAACCCCTGCCTGAACAAACCCACCATAAATTCCGGCAAAGAACAGGAAAAACATGATGGCTATACGACGGCTCACGCTGAGATGTGATATGTCTTCCTTGCGCTGAATTGTGCCGTGTTTTTTCCGTATCGGATCCCACAGAATAAATCCGAGAATAAACACGATAAGTATAGCCAGCACTTTTTTAAACACCTGCTCGGACACTGACACAGCAAGCTGGGCGCCGATTATACCCCCGATAAGTGCAGGACATGATAATACCAGGCTTGACTTGAAGTCTGAAATGCCCTTTCTCCGGAAACCGGCAACGGCAAACACACTCTGAACCACCACTGCCAGACGATTGGTGCCATTGGCCACGCTTGGAGGCAAACCAAGAAAGATAAGCATCGGCAGGGTAAGAATTGAGCCGCCACCCGCAAGGACGTTCATAAATCCAGCTACTGCGCCAACGGCAAAGACGACAAGGAACTGCCAGATTTCCATACCACCTCAGGTTGAAAGAAGAAACAATTTAGTTTTTGAAAAATCCATACGTTTGAACTTAATCCGAACAAATAGCATGGGTAGTGCTTAAGTGTCCCCCGCTGGCGGGGTATAGGGGGGGTGGAATTCTCCTACAAAAAGTCAACCACATCTGCCTACCGGCAGTCGGGACGGATCGGCGCTACCTCTTTCAAAGAGTTTAATTGTCACGGAAATTCAAACTTTTCTAAGTCTCCTCAAAAAGAGGGAACTCACTCCTCTTCATCCCCTCTCGAGAGGGGATGAAGAGGTGCGTAATCGGTCATAACAACCCTGCCTATCCGACAGGTGGAGCAAGCCCCGGCGGTAGGTCTGGCGTCCTTGCCTTGCCTTATGATGACGAGCGGAGACACTTGTCCTATCCAATGAGGGGAGATTAAAAGCGCCGAAGGCAGCCTACTTCATTCCGGTTCAATCAGATTCCCATCAAGCATTACGGCAGCGATATACTGGTCAAGGCGTTCCCACTCTGCCACATCAAGTTCCAGCGGATTCCGGCGCCAGAAGATCATATCGGCGCAATATCCCGGCATCAACTGCCCGACAGACCTGTGCAATCTCATGAACCGGGCGCCATTAATCATAGCTGCCTGCAAACAATACTCCGCCGGTAAGCCTAATCTTCTCATAAGATATAACTCCCTGAGGGAGGCATGAGGGGTACACGCACTGCCGGCATCGGATCCAAAGAGAAAATGGGTGAACGGTTTGCCTTCGTTCAGGACAACGGCATTGCGGAACATCTGTGTGGCACTTCCCCATTCAAAGGCCGCCGTTGCAATGCCGGAACCGGAGCTCACTGCATAGTTCAGGCGACACCACAGGCCTTCCAGGGTTGGTGAGAGATAAATCCCTTTGCTCTGCATCTCTTTGAGTTGTGCTCCTGAGGCTTCCGTCGCGTGTTCGATACAATCCACAGAGTACTTCAATCCCATCCCAATGGACTCAGGGCTTTTTGCATGAATGGCGAGTAGCAATCCGAGCCTGGCTGTTATCTCCCTGGCCACGGCAAAATAATTTTCCGGGAATACCCACTCATACGTAAATGGTGCAAGGTGCAATCCGGATTCCGGTACGATCTTCATGATACCGGCCCCCGTTTCCTGTAATTCACGAATCAATTGTTCCAGCTCATTCTGGCTATAGACACGCCGGCTAAGCGAGCTTGCAAAGGCACCATCCACCGATGTCGTCCATGTTGACACCAGGGTTTTTGGCACCGGCAGGCCACGTGATTTTGCTGCTTGCAATCCCTGATATATGCGGGGGGTTTCAAGGCCGGGAGGCCCTTTATCACAACACGCCGTGATACCTTTGCGGACCATAGCCCGCGCATTTTCCACAACGATACCGACCATCTCATCCGGCCTGTTTTTTATCAATTCAATTTCTCTTTCCAGGGTTGGTTCGCCAAGCATCAGCCAATGCATATGACAGTTGACGAAGCCGGGTGTTACCACGAATTCTGCCGGATCGTTTCGTGATTCACATGATAGAATTTTGCCGTCCTGAATACGGAAGCTTACCCGGTTCCACTCGACATTTCCCTGAACAAAGGCGATTGCGTCTACGGGAACCGTTCGGATGTCAGAGCCATCTTTGACAAGAAAATCTGATGACTTCATGGAATTCCATTAACTCCTGTAAAGGGTTTACTTGGGTGTATGAAATGCAGCACATTGTTGGAATAGTGCAAGGTGAGCAATCGCCTGTTATTCAAAAGGATATTAGAATAAAAAGCACGTGCGATTGCAATCTTTTTCCTCCCCGGGAGGCGCTGATGAAATCAAAAGACTATGGGTTTGCATCTGAATTCGACTGGGGACTCTATCACTAGGCCGAGACTCTCTTTGTTCAATGTTAAGGAATTTCAATCACCCCCCATAATCCCCCCGTAAACTGGGGGAAACAGGGGAGGAATGGCTTTCACCTCCCCTCCAAACCGTACATGCGGACACCCGCATACGGCTCTTCAGTCAGTGGTTACCCCTTCGGGATCAACAGACTCATGCTTGGGATGTGGTTACGGTGAACAATCCACGACTAAGAATGGATGACAGCGTTTTGCGTCATTTATCTCATTCTGACTCCTGATACCGTCACTCCTCCCTGCTCAGGTATCCCTGATTCATGAACCTTACCTTCCTGCCATTTCCTGGCAGTCTCACCGTTACAACAGGCCGAATCGGGATCGTCATTCTATCGTCAGATAACTATGAACGTTTCAAGGGGGATAACATCACGGAATTAAAAAAACCTTGACATCTTTTTCGCTTTTGGATTAAATACTTTTTGAAGCTAATAAAGCAAATTCCTATCATTATTCGAGGGGAGGTAAGACATGGCTACCCAGCGTGAATCGGACATTTTAACCGTTGCTGCAATTCGTAGCACGAAAGAGGCAGGAAGTGAGGTTCTCTTCCACGAGCGTCAGCGTATATACACGCTGAGTACACGGGCAGTCAAAGACGAGCAAACCCTATCTCGGCTGCACGAAGCGCTCAAAAAGCGGAAGCCGGTCAAGGTCAGCTTAAATCTACAACGCGGAGAAATCGAACGCACGGACGAACCACCCGCAAAGGAACTCGAAGTCCTCATGCGTGAGCATCCACCCCTTGAGAAGCCACAAAAAATTGTGCCTATTGAGCTGGATAAGATCGACCCGATGACCTTCAATTTAGCCGGCCTGTACCTGAAATGGCCCGTATTTAAGCTGTGCGAGAAGATCGTACCAAACTATGCGAAGGCTAAGGAGATTTTCGATTTCTGTGCGAATCTTTCTTGCCACCTCGCCGGTCCACCCGCAGTACCACCGTGTATTCCGTTCCAGTATGTACGCGATGGTTGCTATGCTCGCGCACATCAGATGCGGCGAATTATCCTGAAACGATGGGGTTATTGTGTTGAGAAGGTGTTCAGCTTCGCCACCGCTAACAACGACACGCTGGCAGTAAGGGCTGACAAATGGGGTGGTTGTTGTGTGACCTGGTGGTATCACGTAGCTCCGTTGCTGCGTGTGCGGCTTCAGCTTAAGTTGCCGGGAGGCTTACCGCCGGTTAAGCTGACGCTGGCGATGGTAATCGACCCCGGCATGTTCGATAAACCGGTGTTACTTAGTTCTTGGCTTGCGGCACAGGAGAATAAGAACTGTCATGCCAATGCACACGTCACCAGTTACTCGATACAGCCAGGCACAGCGTACGCACCGTCCTATGGCGGAAGTTTTAGCACCGATCCGAACTACGTTAGCACCGAGGCCACACTGATCAATTACGCCAATCTGACTACCTGTTGAGGGTGACGTGATCAAAGAGGACAGTTGCGAGCGATGGATGACTGTCGCGCGCGTGCGCGAAGCCAAGGGCCTCGCCGAAGTGATGTTTTTTGAAAGTGCGCGCATCTACCGGTTGTTGCATCACAACCCTGCATATGAGGTCGCACTGAAAAAACTGCAGGCAGCAGTTGCTTCCGGCATGCCTGTTCGTGTCCGTCTGACCAGACCGCACGGCGATGAAATCGAAAGAATTACACCCATACCCTGATGCAGCCTCGGGTTTGATTGCACAGCAAAAATCGAGACGCGGAATTGGACTTGCTCTACGCAAGATGCTTATAAAAAGTGCATTTTAAATTGACAGGGTGGCACGGACAGACTCCGTTTGTCCGTGTTGGACTTGCACGACATTGTATCAGCCCCTCAATTTCCCGGCATCCACCTTTACGATTCCTGCACTCTCTGCAGTAAATAAACTTTAGTAAAAATTCAATGGGAAAAAATAATATGCGCGTTGCAATGTATTACAATAACAGGGATGTCAGGATCGAAGAGATGCAAACCCCGCAAATCGGTCAGGGCGAATTGCTGGTGAAGGTGCGGGCAAGCGGCATCTGCGGAAGCGATGTCATGGAATGGTATCGTATCAAAAAAGCCCCCCTGGTATTAGGGCACGAAATTGCCGGGGAGATTGTAGCAATTGGCGAAGGAGTTAAGCGTTTCAGGGTGGGCGACCGGGTAACGGTTGCCCATCATGTCCCCTGCAATACCTGTCACTATTGTCTGAATGGACATTACTCGGTATGCGATACCTTGCGGACCACCAACTTTTATCCCGGCGGATTCTCTGAATACCTTCGTATCCCCCAGATCAACGTTGATCGCGGCACCTTTATCCTGCCGGATGAAATCTCTTTCGAAGAGGGCACCTTTGCAGAGCCTCTGGCCTGTACCTTTCTCGGGCAAAAGAAGGCAAATTTCCGTCCGGGACAGAGCCTGCTTGTCATCGGCAGCGGCATCTCCGGACTGCTTCATATCCAACTGGCACGCGCATTGGGAGCAGGCCGTATCTACGCGGTGGATATCACCGACTATCGTTTAAAAATGGCCAAACAATGCGGGGCAGATATTGCAATAAACGCCAAAGAAGACGTTCCCGCCAGCATACGGACGTCAAACAACGGACGCCTGGCAGATCTCGTCATTGTCTGCACGGGGGCTCCTCCAGCCATTCAACAGGCATTTAGCTCCGTGGACCGGGGCGGGTCGATCCTATTTTTTGCCCCAACGGAACCTGCGGCAATAACCCCCATGAATCTCTGGGACCTCTGGCGTAATTGTAACTCTATTATCATGTCATATGCCGGTCCCCCGGATGACACGGCAACATCCCTTGAATTGATCCGTGCAGGGAGGGTTAAGGTGCGCGACCTGATCACCCATCGATTGCCACTTGCGGAAACGGCACTGGGTTTCAAGCTGGTTGCCGAGGCAAAGGATTCCATCAAGGTCATCATCGAACCCCAAAGGTGAAGATATTTTTCAAAAAGCTAAATTGTTATCAAAAAAGATTTTGTCAACAATAGACGATAAAAACCGGATTTTCCGCATTGTGCACACTTCTTACTATAGTAAGCGCATAAAGAAAGTTGTCATTGCGAGGGTGCTCGCCTGAAGCAATCTTAATAGTGGGATTGCTTCGCTGTCGCTCGCAATGACCAGCACATGTCAACTTATTTAATACGGTTACTGTATGTTCGCTTATGATCGGCTATTTATTTTGTGGTGGATTCGCTTACGCTTCATCCACTCTGCTTATGACCAGACATGAATTGTTCCCATCATAATCCATGGTATTTATCATTGCATTTTTGATTTCTTTTTTGAGCGGTTTTCCCAGGATAAGATTCAGATTAATTTCCTGATCTTTATTGTTGTGATTGATGATGTGCGGTATTTGACCTGTGTTTATTGACATGATTGATGAAATGAGTTGTGCTGCACCGGCGGTTCCGTACAATTCGCCAATGTTCGATTTTATTGCGGATACGGGAATACGATCGCTCCCTGCGCCGAATAGCGATTGGATAGCCTTCGCCTCGACCGCATCCTGCATCTTGCATCCATTTGCATTTGCACTAATGAAATCAACGTCTTCTCTTTTGGCTCCAGCGTCTTCGAGTGCTTCATGCATGGCCTTTTCGGCACGACGCACACGTACCTCTGCCGGATGGTCTTTACCGCCCACAAAGGTATTTCCAAGTCCCTTTACTTCTGCATAGATATGAGCGCCCCTGTCCAGGGCATGCTGGAGTTCTTCCAGGATGACCACACAACTGCCCTCGGCCATGACAAAGCCATTTCTTTCCTTATCGAAGGGCAGGCTCGCCTCTCTTGTGCCATCGAGACCTGACAACAAACCGCGCAGGTAAAATATGAGATACAGATCAATGGATACCTGCTCGACACCACCCGCCACGATTACCTTTGCCATATCGCGCTGAATCATTTTGAATGCGTCTCCTATGGCATCGGTACTGGATGTGAAACCTGCGGAAATAGTGCGGGCAAGTCCCTTGATTTTAAAGATGACCGATACATAGTTAATGGAAGAATTCAGGGCAACGTCGTAGCTGAGCATGGGAGAGAGTTCAGAGGGATTGTTCCTGATGATTTCATAAAAGTAATCCGTTGTTTCTGAAAAATTTCCCAGGGATGAGCCGATGATAATACCCATCTTTTCTGATAAAGAACCGTCCGCAGGAAGCTTTGCATCGTCAATTGCCATCTTAGAGGCGGACCCCAAAAATCGCGTGCCTTTGTTCAGATACTTTAAGCCTTTGCTGCCAAGGTATATTTCCGGTTTAAGGTCTCTCACTTCCCCGCCGAGCTTGCAAGTATAGGGAGAGAGATCGAGAGTGGTCATAGGTGCTATGCCAGATTTCCCGGCAATAAGATTGTCCCAAAAAAACTCTTTTCCGCATCCCAGAGGGGATATGACACCTAAACCGGTAATAACAACTCGTTTTTTCATGGCACACCCGACAAAACACGGACAAACAAAGTTTGTCCGTGCCACCCAAAAAACCGCTTAAATAAAATGAAAATTCCTCTTCGCCGGATCAATCGTCCTCGATTGATCCGAAACATCTGGTATAATTCCGTCTCACCGCACAAATTCACGCATTAGAGTAACGTTTGAATTAGACTTTCGGCAACTCCCCCCCTGTTCCCCCCCCGTAAACTGGGGGATTATGGGCGGTGATTGAAATTCCTATACCTCAAGTGTATGGTTCAATCTGCAGGATTGAACCAGCCGTGAGAAACGTAAATAATGGGTTCGCTTCGCTTAACCCATCCTACGAAATATTGTGGTTGCATTGTTTCCGCCGAAGGCGAAGGAATTATTTAATACGTGATCCACTTTTACCTCACGCGCCGCATTAGGCACATAATCGAGATCGCATTCCGGGTCGGGGGTTTCGTAATTAATCGTGGGAGGCACGACTCCATGTCTCAATACCAGACAGCAGACAACTGATTCTACGGCGCTCGCTGCGCCCATGAGGTGGCCTATCATCGATTTGGTGGAACTACAGGGGATCTTATATGCGTCTTCTCCAAATACACGCCTTATAGCAATCGTTTCGGTCTTGTCATTATGTGGTGTGCCCGTGCCATGTGCATTGATGTAACCAATTTCTTGAGGAGAAAGCCTTGACATCTTTAACGCATCGCTCATACACTTTACCGCCCCGTCACCTTCCGGATGTGGCGCCGTCATGTGGAATCCATCGCAACTTAACCCATAACCAGCCATTTCAGCAATAATCTTCGCCCCGCGTTTTTTGGCAAACTCGTAACGCTCCATAATCAGTATCCCGGCGCCTTCTCCAATCATGAGGCCCTGACGGTTTTTGTCGAATGGTTGACAACGTTCCGGCGCCAGCGCCTTGAGATTGTGAAAATGAGTAAATTCCGTCTGGGGAATCATGTCGCCTCCACCGACCATTACCGCATCCACCTTATTATCCACAAGGAGGTCATACGCCCAGGCAATGGCATGGTTGCCGGACGAGCATGCGTTCAGCGAGATCATGGCTGGACCTTCAAAATCAAAATTTTTAGACAGGATGTTGGTGATCGAGTTGGGTGGGTAAACGGCAGCGACGATTTTATCGAAACCATGGTCTTTTTTGGAGGTGTCTAATCGCAAAAGTCTTTCAAAAGGCGTCAATTCGGCTGCCAATGTCCCGATAGCAATGCCAAACCGCTCCCGGTTGGATTTTTTATCATCTAACAAACCACTTTCTTGCAACGCTTCTCTGGCTGCATAGTAGACATATTTATGGATCGTGTTTTCTTTGATCTGATTTTCCAGTTCAAAGTCCCATTGGAAATTTTTTACTTCACAGGAACGATGCACCTTATATTTTGAGGTGTCAAAGGACTTCATCTCGTTAGCCCCGTTCCTGCCCTGGATGAATGATTCCCAGCTTTGTCTGACTCCAACTCCAATGGGTGTGACTAACCCCAATCCTGTTATTACGACTTTTTCCATATTTTAGAGTTGCAGAGATGAAAAATCTTGCGTCTCTACAATAACCTTGAATTTTCCTGAATATTAAATAAGAAAGGTCAACTATTCACATTAATCCAGCGAATTGTTGACCTTACAAACAACACTGAACCCTCTAAAGAAAAGAGGGATTTCCGCTGTTAAGATGATACTTCAATCGGCGTCATTTGCACTTTTTTCCCGGATTTTTTCGATTGATTATATCGTTGTAATGCCTCATCATAGAACCCTGATGTCTGCAATTCTTTCAGATTTTGGATCAGGTGCTGGTAAACGGACTGCCAATCCAGATTAACCCTGAAGGCAAACATGGCGGCATTCATATTCTCTTTCAGCACCTCCTTCGCATTCTGGAATCTCTGACGCAATACCTCGGTGGCATAAATCCTGTCGTACAGATATTGAAATCCATCGATGAGTTCCTGAAGGGACATGCTTTTCAGGACATAGGTGAGATGGTGAGACGTGTAATACTTCCAATCCTCCGGAAAGTTCGTCCTGAAGAGCCTTCCTTCGCCATTCAGCCGGTGATACAGCGGCGTATTGATGAAGGGGCACAAAATGCCGCAGGTCATGATGTCGACATGAGAATCCAGGACAAAATCGGCAACTTGTTTAAAAGTATCAGGAGTATCAGCATCATTGCCAAAGACCATGGTCCCCCACACGGCGAGGCCGTGTTTACGGATATTGGCAATCGCCTCAAAATAATTTTCAATGGAGATGCGCAAATTTACGTTCTTATTCATGGTTTTCAGGGCTTCTTCGTTGATGGATTCAATCCCGATTAATACCCCGACACAGCCACTCTTCCTCATATATTCAAGGGTTTCATCGTCCTGATAAATGTTGAGTGAAGTAAACCCAAACCAGTTCTGGTAAATACCCCTTTCCACCATACCTTTGAAAAGCGCACGGACACGTTCGTTGGATTTTTTACTGTGTCCGTAAAAATTTTCATCCGTCAGGATCAAGCCGCGATATTGACCCTTGATGGATTCGAATTCATCAAGGACGTCTTCAATGGGTCTTTCGCGGTATTTCCTGCCCTGAAACTGGGGTACTGAGCAGAACTCACAACTAAACGGACACCCGGCGGTAGTTATAATGCCAGAATACCGGTATTTGTATTTATCCTTCAGATATTTTCTATCAGGCCGTAATCCCTGATACAGCTCCATGGGCGTCAGAACGCCATCGTATCTTTTCTGGAGACAGCCCTTTTCAAAATCACCAACAATCTTTTCCCAGGTAGTCACAGCTTCCCTCGTTACGACGCAGTCTACGTATTTTGCCGCCTCCTCAGGATAGCTGGTTGCATGAATGCCGCCCATGATCACGGGTATCCCACGTTTTTTACAGGCGGTAGCTATCTGATATGCCCGGTTGGCCTGGTAGCTTACTGAGGTAACACCAACCAGGTCGCTCCTCCAAATGTAATATCCCCGGTATTCTCGTCAATCGCCAGCTCCTGGGTTTCATCGATGATGTCAACCTGCCAGTGTTTCGGCGTCAATACCTTCAGATAGCCGAGATTTACGGGCATTTGATTTAATACGGAGACATTTTCCTCGCCAACATTTCCAATCGGGTGTGGATTGATTAATACAAGTCTTTTCATGAACATTCCTCTTTTTTTGGCACCAATAATACCTGGGCAATGGCATAGTCCTGGCAGTGGGATAAGGAGACCGAAATATTATCGATCTGTTTTTTATCCGCCATTTCTTTTACACTTCCATAGAGATTCAAATAGGGCCTGCCCGTTTCGTCATTTAAGAGCTCGATGTCCGTCCATTTCATTTTACCGACCCAACCAGTCCCAAGAGCCTTGAACATGGCCTCTTTTGAGGCAAAACGAGCTGCAAAATGTTGATATTTGTTCTTTCTTTGGTTGCAGTACGCTACCTCTTTTTCTGTATAAATCCTTCGCAAGAAATTCTCATTAGCAGAGAACAATTTTTCGATACGTTTTATTTCTATAATATCAATACCAACATACATAAATGATTATTGGCGGCTGGCAATTTCAGTTATTGTAACTGCTTATATCATAAGTATCTATTTGAGAAAAGAGCATTTTACAGGGTTGTAAAATTAATGTCAACGACAATTTACCACCCTACAATTGCCATACAACGGACAAGGGGGGAAGGTGTACTGTCTGCAAACACGTGCATGTTAATTCTGAATTGCTTTGATTTCTCTGGAGACACAGGGGCGGGGCCTATGAGGACAAGACGGGAAACTGCAGAATTTTAAAATCTACCTTTTGTTAAACCTTCTTTGAACGACGTTGAAGCTGAATAGTACTCATGCTCATAGGTAACTCCTTTTTCACGAAACGAGAACAAACGGACGTCAGCAATCCTATTCCGTGAGAGACCCATCTCTTCTGCTATACAACACGCAAGGTTGGTTTGTGGCCAGCCGAGAGTGCGGCACCTTTGATTCAACGGTCTGGGTCATGGTCTGAATCATCCTGGTTAAGGATTTTTCTGTTTCTCTATGTCTTGTTTTAATTCCCTTTCAAGTTGTACGCGTTCCTTCTTTTCCTTCGTCAACTCTTCATTTAATTCCATCTGCCTTGAGGTATGTTCAATCACCCTTTTCGTCCAGCACCTTTGATTGCTCTTCATTGCATCTTCGGGCAGTAATATCCCTGGCTATGCCCATTACGCCAACGAGATTTCCTCTCTGATCTCTTAACGGAAAATTTCTGTATTCACATAACACATTTGTATTCCGGAAATAAAGCTCGTATTCCGGACTATTTCCTTTCACTGTCTCCGCAAAGGCATCCTGCGCCTTTTTTTAAATTTTCTTTGTCAAAAAGAGTTGCAAATGGCTTCCCGTAAAACTCCTCGGGTCTGTGACCCGTAAATTTCTCAAAGACTTTATTAACGAATAAGATGTTTCCTTCACTATCATAAATATAGGTGAGATCGGTTACTCCAGAAAACAATATTCTCATCAGCTCGTTTTCCATTAATTTATAAACAACTTTCGACATCTCCATTTGAGCAATCCTCCAACGAAATTATGAAAATCAACGTAGGCGCTGAGATTCAAGAGACCAAGAGAATTTCTTCACAAATCTTACGCAAACACTATAGCTGCAACCGTAATCAGAATGCTGATTATTAAAAAGGTAAAGAAAATACGCATACTTTTCATCTCTCCTTTAATATTTAAAAATTTACCCATACATTTTCCTTCCTAATAATTCTTTTTTTACAGAAGATCAAATCATATGCCAGAAACACTGAACTACAATCTTATTGTTCCAAGAATAAGGAGACCCTTCGTTGTTTACACCCTTTTGGAAGGAGTTTATTGAAAACTTTTATACATTATAAGCAGGAGCACCACCGTTTCTCACTTATAACGAATCATACTAACCTAAGTTACGCATTTAAGAGCATAAGTAGCTGGTATACAAGGGTCTTCAAATATTTTCCTCACTACAAAGCTGTTTTTTTGAAGGTTATCCGCTTTCTTTTTATCGCCTGTGGATCAACTCCGAGTTTTTTGTATATCTCCC
>AYTS01000196.1 GCA_002009475.1 Candidatus Brocadia carolinensis
ACAACGTGGAAAAGCTCTTTTGTGTAAGGCCAGGGGCAAATGCTGACCAGATAAAGATACAGCTCAGCGGGGCAAGGGCACTGAGGGTAAACAAGGACGGACAGCTCGAGGCAGAGACGGAGCTGGGCCCGGTAAAATTTACAAAACCCGTGGCATATCAGGAGATCGATGGAAAGAAAATTGATGTGGAGGTAGACTACACGATTTCAAATCCACATTCCAAAATCCCAAATCCGAAATCAGTCTACAGTTTTACCGTTGCCTCTTACGACCACACAAAGGACCTTATCATCGATCCCCTGCTTGCCTCCACGTTCCTGGGAGGGAATGATTACGACATTGGTCATTCCATCGCATTGGACACCAGTGGAAACGTATATGTAACGGGGCAAACTGTATCTTCTGACTTTCCAACCACGGCTGGGGCGTATGATACCTCTATGAATCTTGGTGCTGGCGATGTCTTTATCTCGAAGTTGGATGGCGGATTAACGAGCCTTCTTGCATCCACGTACCTGGGTGGGCACTCTTTTGACGCTGGTATTTCTCTCACCATAGACACCAGTGGAAACGTATACGTAATGGGGGTTACCGGTTCATCAAGCTTTCCAATTACAGCCGGGGCGTATGATATCTCCTGGAATAGTTTTGATTATCGTGTTCCAGATGTCTTTGTTTCGAAGCTGGATGGTGAATTAACGACCCTGATTGCATCCACGTTCCTGGGAGGGGATTTTGATGACTATGGTTATTCCATCGCATTGGACACCCGTGGAAACGTATATGTAACGGGGCAAACTGTGTCTTCTGACTTTCCAACCACGGCTGGAGCGTATGATACCTCTACACATCTTGGTGTTGGTATTGTCTTTATCTCGAAGTTGAATGATGAATTAACGAGCCTGATTGCATCCACGTTCCTGGGAGGGGGTATTATGACATTGGTCAGTCCATCGCATTGGACACCAGCGGAAACGTATATGTAACGGGGAGTGCTGGTTCATCAAACTTTCCAGCCACGGCTGGGGCGTATGATACCTTCCAGCTTCGAAACAAAGACATCTGGAACACGATAATCAAAACTATTCCAGG
>AYTS01000197.1 GCA_002009475.1 Candidatus Brocadia carolinensis
AAACAAGCCCTCCTTAAGCAGTTTCAGGTACCCTTTCATACGAAAATACAAAATTATGATTTGGATGGAAAAATCTTAAACGTTTCCTGACTTGCTTATCGATCGTATTTTAATTTACACACCCTTTCCTTTGTCTTTTATTCTTATTTACTGCAACATTCTCGGACAGCCTGTTTGGTCGAATCGAAGTCACCCATCTTCCCGTAGCTGTCCACCTTGCCGTTCACGAGCCTGACGAAATACTCCTCGGTGATCCCATCGAAAGCGCGGTCACTCGTAGGCGACAGTCGGTAGCGGAGTATCTCGACGCCGCCGCCAGAGGCGGCAGTGCTGGCAGGTTGCCTCATAGTGGAAACAATCTCCTGCTTCGTCATGCCGACGCTCAGGTGATTCATCTTTGGAGCAGTCGCGCTACCTGCGAGGGCTATGACGCCTGCCAGTATCAGTGAGTGTAGGATTTTCATAAAGGGTGCGATTTCGCCTAACATTAAGTATTTTATCCGTAGTTGAGCTGAATGAAAAAACGTACCTGCTTTGTCTGCATTTGCGGAAAGAGAAAGAGGTTTATCATTTCCTCTTCGCAAGCTCAATTACGGATAAAATACCGTTGAACGAAGCCGCTGTCCCCACCCTATGGGGATTCAATCATGCGGCTTCTAGGTAAAATATTTTTTTTGTTACTTCTGTAGTTGATATTTGGCAATAATGCTTTCGGAAACATCATGTTTTGCCGGAGATATTTTGAAAATTCAGGTATTTTTTCAAGTATTTGCTCAAAAAGGGCGTACCTCTCCCCTGTGTATGATAAAAATACACTTCCCTCTGGAATAAATCAAGACTGAAATTACCCCTTCCCAGGCGGTGCATGAATGAGGGGGAGTAATGTCTCTCCCCTCACCATCCTGCCTTTTCCACAACAAGGGCATATCCGGGGATCAATCCCGGTAAGCCTGATAAATAATTCTTCCCAGCTCTCTGGTGCTGCTGGCTCGTGTTCATCACCAGCGGAAGCCCCGAGTACCTCCTTACAGAGTCTTATCTTTGCCTTCCGATTCCGGTTGTTGAACAAACCATAATATCTGATCTTCACAAAATTATCAGGGAGAATATGCAGCAAGAACCTTCGGATAAACTCAAAGGCTTCTAAACTCATCTGCTTCACCTGATTGCCATCCCGGTAATCACGGTAACGAAACGTCACCGTGCCATCATCCATTTTTACGATGCGATCATTGGAGATGGCTACCCGATGCGTATATCTTCCCAGGTACTCAAGGACTTGCTCCGAGCCGCCAAATGGCCGCTTGCAATAGGTAATCCATTTCCTGTGGTAAAGGGTGTTCAAAAAGGCTTGAAACTCTTGCCCTGCCCGTAAATATTCAACCTTCCCAACGAATTTCAATGCACCTTTGCGGTAGGCCTCTTTGAGATAATCTAGAAATTTCCTCTTGAAGAGATCCGAGATCACATTGACATGAACAAAGAATTCCTTTTTTCTCGAAGACTTTTTGGGCAACAGCCACACCTTTCCCTCGTGAGATAACCCACCACAAGGCATGACGCCATGCAAGTGGGGATGATCCATGAGATTCTGACCCCAGGTATGTAAGATAGCAATGAGTCCGACTTCTGCGCCCAGATGCCTGGGGTCCCTTCCCAGCTCAAGGAGTGTCTCACTCCCTGCCCTGAAAAGAATGGTATAGAGGACTTTCTGGTTCACCAGTACCAAGGGATTCAACCCATCCGGTATCGTTAACACCACGTGAAAATAGGACACCGGCAGTAGCTCCCGCTTGCGGGCAGCCAACCACCTTTCCTTTGCCAGACTCTGGCACTTGGGGCAATGGCGGTTGCGGCAGGAGTTATAGGATATGCGTATATGATCACAGGTGTCGCATCTCTCTACATGCCCACCCAGGAGAGCCGTGCGACAACGCTCTATCGCACTCATGGCTTTCAGGATATGCAGCGGAAGCTTGTGCGTTGTCCTATATGCAGGGCCGTAGCAACGAAAGACGTCCGCTACTTCCATGCCGTTTGACCGATGAGGAGTGTTCGTGGTTGCCCCTCCAGTATCTGGTCAAGCGGGTTTACAATCTTCTGGAGGTTCTTTCGCTGGATATGGATATAAATGCTGGTGGTGTGGAGGCTCGTGTGCCCCAGCAATTTCTGAATGGTAAAGACGTCAACCCCTGATTCCAGAAGGTGGGTGGCAAAACTGTGGCGGAGGGTATGAACCGTTGCCGGCTTATTTATACGGGCTTTTTTTTTAGCGTTTTTGAATACCTTTTGAATCGTGGTAATACCTACGGGCTTGTCGTTACGGTTTCCCGGAAATAACCATGTGGTTGGGTGGTAATATCGCCAATACGTACGGAGGTGCTCAAGCAGTGCAGGTGACAGCAGGGTGTAGCGATCCTTTTTCCCCTTCCCCTGTTCTACCCGTATCTGCATTCGCTTGCTGTCAATATCGGTAACTCTCAGATGCGCTACCTCGCTTACCCGGAATCCACCCGAATAGGTGGTCATCAAAATCACCCGGTGCTTCAGGTTGGCAATCACATCAAAAATCGCCTTTACTTCGCAAAGGGATAACACCACAGGCAGCTTCTTCTCGCCTTTGGGCCGGGGAATTTTCTTGATCGGAAACTCCCGGTGCAGTGTCTCCACATAAAAAAAACTTGAGGGCACAATAGGCAATGTTGATGTTCGACCAACTGACCTGCTTTTCCTTCCTCAGATACTGCAGATATCTTCGAATCTCATCTTCCCCCATCTCTGCTGGTGATTTCCTCAAAAATCTAGTAAAGGCAACCATATGTCCCAGATACGCCTTGATTGTTTTGGGACTAAAATTCCTTGACTCCATCTCCTCCACCATCTGCTCCCGTAATTTCCCCATACTCTTCCTCCTCTCGTTATTCCTGATTTATTCAATTAATCTCCTACGAAAGTAACTTAGTATGGGAATTTCTATTTGTCCAGCAAATAATGGGAAATCTCAGGGGCGAACTCTTGAAATGCTTGTTTTCAAAGAACAAACAATCGAATCTCTACTCGATGAAATGCTACCGCGAAGCGGTTTCGTTCAACTTGAATTAGCCGTACTAACTAGCCGTCTTATTTTACGGCTAGTTTGCTGGTAATATACTTTAAACTAGCAAAATATTTCAACTTAAATCCTGCAACCAAGACGAAGCTTTGTTGCAGGAGAGGCTGGAAATGGTTGAATCTTCAAGGGAAATGAGGCAATAGAACATTTTCAAGGAGGTTCACCTTTTCGATGAGGAATATACCACAAGAAGAGACCCTATTCACGACTCTTATTATTCAACTACTTAGGGCTTGCTCAATATGCAGGAGCACAGCCCCGTCGACACTTTTTGCGTAAGTTCGGTTAGTACCAGCAAGAGCCCTGCCTGCATCGTTAATCCCTTCCCGTTCATCTTTGTCTTGATTTTCGGTTGTTTTCTTTCCTCTATCTGTGCTATATTCTTCACAGAAAAGGGGAACCTCCTTTTAGGTATTTTTTCTCAAAATACTTACAAATACCCTGGAGACTCTACCATTTCTCGCCTAGTCCTGCAACAAGGCTTCCCCCTGTTTGCAGGGTTTACGAAAACCGCGACTCGTTGTCTGATGATTCGGAAGACCTGGGTAGAGAAAAACAGTTAATCACTTTTACTCCAGGAGCAACATTCTACAACAGAAAAGGATGTTAATCAAACCTCACCCGAACGAGTCGGAAAAGATTGTTAATAACCATGTGCGATTCCTTGTTGTTTCAACAAAAAACATTTCTCATGTCTCTGATTTTTTATTTTGAGTACGTTCGGGTTAGTTACGCAAAAACTTCATGCCTCTTTCAATTAAGTTGTGCGTCTTGTATAATACCGAAACCCAGTTGATGATAAAAATATTTTTTAGACACGATAGTTGCTTGTACTTATATTTGACGTAGTACTGGCATTGAGCAGAGAAGGTATGAGAAAATAATTTACCACATAAACAGGAATTTTTATGTAAAGGTAGGGTAATATGAAGACATTCATCCTTGCCGGTGGCGGAGGGGAAAGACTTTGGCCTCTATCCAGGAATAATTTTCCGAAACAATTTTTAAAATTAAACGGGAGCATGTCCCTTTTTCAGCAGACCGTTGGCCGGCTTCTGGGCGCTGTTTCCCCTGAGGACATGATTGTCATAACCAACAGTAGCTACCAATTTCATGTTTCTTCGGCGCTGAATTCGCTGCCGGGGATGAATGGCTCTGTTTCCGGTGCACACACGATACTAGAGCCTTTGAGCAGGAACACCGCGCCCGCGATAGCGCTGGGAGTGAAATACTGTCAGGAAAGGCTCGGATGCCCGGAGGATGAAATCATATTTTTGTCCCCCTCTGACCACATCATAAAACCGCCGGATGAATTTGCAAAACGGGTGAGGTGTGCAGAAGAGATTGCCCAAAAAGGCTATATTGTAACCTTTGGGATAAAGCCGGATAAACCCGAGACGGGTTATGGGTATTTAAAGTTCGGCGGTCCATCTTCAGAGGATTGCGCCCAAAAATTCTTTAAAGTAGAAAGATTTGCGGAAAAACCTGACAGAGACACGGCAAAACGCTATATTTATGAAGGCAACTATTATTGGAATTCAGGCATGTTTGCCTTTAGTATACGCACTATCCTGGAAGAACTTCAGCGCTATGCGCCGGACATCTTTGAAATATGCCATCAGGGTTATGAAGAGATGTTGCGGCACTTTCAGCGCATGCCTAATATTTCTATCGATTATGCGGTTATGGAGAAATCAGACAAGGTGGTGGCGTTGCCGTTTGATTTATACTGGAACGACGTCGGTTCATGGGATTCTTTATTTGATATTCTTGATAAGGATGCGAACGGCAACGTGCTTCAGGGGGACGTCGTGGCGATAGACACAAAAGACACCTTCCTCCTGGGAAAAAAACGACTCATTACCGCCGTAGGCCTAGAAAACTGCCTGGTGGTCGAAACAGACGACGCCATACTGATAGCAAAGAAAGGAGAGGCGCAAAAGGTAAAAGACATCGTAAAGAAACTCAAGGAAAATGCGCGACCGGAGGCCGTTGACCACGTTACGACGTACCGTCCGTGGGGAAACTATACCGTGCTTGAAAATGGACCGCGGTATAAAATAAAGCGGATCGTAATAAACCCGAATGAAAAGCTGAGCCTGCAAATGCATTATCACCGGTCAGAGCACTGGGTGGTGGTAAAAGGGAGCGCCAAGGTAACGACCGGTGGCAAGGAGTGCTTTATCCATGAAAATGAGTCGGCATATATACCAAAATCAACAATGCACCGTCTTGAAAATCCCGGCAAGATACCTCTTGAAATCATTGAAGTGCAGAATGGCGAATATCTGGGCGAAGATGATATTGTCAGGTTTGACGATGCCTATGGAAGAAACGGGAAGCCCGGCAACCCTTCAAGTCCCTCGTGACTTCGTTCGTGGAATACTGGAAAATAGCATTTCCCCTCAAGAAAAAGACATCTCTATCGGTAGGACAAGCGTCCCCGCTTGTCATTATGATATCAACCTGGGACGGTTGACCTACCTCAGGGATTCGGAATGGATTTGATCCGAGTGCCTTCAATACGGGTGTTAAATCTGTTGCCCATGTCGTCCTGATAATTTCCATGAAGTTTTTTTTCCCCAGAAATGTTGCTATGTTCTCCGGTTTTACGGTATAGACAGCTGTTCTGGCAAGGGTTTCGTACATGGTCGGTAAATAGCCTTGCTGCCGAAAGACAATATCCGTTGCATACTCAATCTGCATAACATCTCCATGATACGAAAGGTGAAACTCCTTGTGAAACGGGCGGTACTTCCGGGAGAACTCATCAAGGATGGTATGGAGTTGTTCTGATGAAAAACCGTTGGCAATTTCTTGTGCTTTTTGAAAACCACTAATATCAAGAAACGCATTATCACACAGGGCGTAAGGGATTTTCTGTTTTTGCAACTGTGATGCTAACCAGGTATGGCCATTAAAATAGATTTGAAGCCGAAAGGGAATCCATGTCGGTACACGGACATAGCAGAGTCCGAGAACTTCACGGATAAAGTAATAGTGAAGACACTTCCCGCTCGGATCGTACTTGAGAAACGTTTTATAGTATTACCGTGTAAAAACTTCTTTTTCTTGTAAGTTTTTTCATAACCCTATTTATCCCTTATCAGGAAGTACAGATTGTTTATGAGAGAAAGATTGTTTCGTTTTGCTCGCAATGACAACGCACCATATGTCATCAAAGCATAGCCTGTGTCATTGTGAGAGGCAGAGCGGCTACGATTACACATACGGAAATCCATATGTCATCAAGGCATCGCATGTGTCATTGCGAGGGTCTTTTCCGAAGCAATCTCCCGCCTTCACAACGGAGAATTGTGTGCGGCTTTGCTGCGCGATGAGATTATATACGGTATACCAATTTCTTTAATCGTGACATTTTCAAGGCATGAAAAAGCACTGACAAGTATAGCTTGTCAGTGCCACCCCGTCTGGAATATGGAACTTTGTGTCAAGTTTATAAATAACAAATAGTTACCACTTGAGTACAGGAAAGAGAAGATAGGGCAGATACTATATTTGTTCGTGTCTGTTGAAAATATTTTTGATTTTTATTCTTGACATATAATGTTGTTAATGCTACAATAAAGCATCTTAGTTTGTTGTGACATTTTTCAAGTTGAAGCTACTGCTACTGTAGAACACTGAAACACACGACAAAGGCAAACCCTGAGTGATCAGGGGGCGCAAAGTAAAGGGTCTTTATGTAGCTGTTTAAACGGTGTAAACCGATTTAACGCTGAACGAAAAGATAGCCTTGCTGCCGAAAATGGGTAAAAACATTTCTGCAGCAAGGCTTTTTTTTGTTTATACGGGTATTTACAACAAGGTGTTGTACAAATACCTGACGGTTGTCAGCAGAGGAAATGCAGGGAGCGATAGAATCTGTGAATACAACAAAACTTATCCGAAAACAAGGCATTATCATGCAGGATATGGGGCGCGAGACATTGCTTTGCAGCGCCAAGGGAAAGGCAGTCCATGTCCTTAATCCCACGGCAAAACTCCTATGGGAACTGTGCGATGGTGGACACACGCGAGCAGAAATGGAACAGGTGATCAGGGCAAGGTTTGCTATCCCTGATGACCATAATGTCGCTGAAGATGTCCGACATACCTTGGAGGTTTTTGTAACGAAAGGGATCGTGGAGGAAAAAAGGTTGTAGCGAAAAAGAGAATAATCGAACCATTCCAACAACGGCAAACCCTGAGCGATCGGGGGACGCAAAGGAAAGGGTCTTTACTGTACAGGGAAGTATAGGAACAAAGAAATAAAGAATCTCTAGCGTATATGGAAATACGTATCATAATAAGATAGCCTTACTGCTGAAAAAAGTGTTCGTCGGTAGTAGGGCTTTTTTTATTTAAAATATTAAGGAATTTCAATCACCCCCATAGTCCCCCCGTAAACGTGGGGAAACAGGGAGGTAAGTTGCCGAAGGCCTAATTAATGAGTTGTCATTGCGAGCGAAGCGAAGCAATCTTTCTCCCATAAACAATTTGTACCCCCTGATAAGGTATAAAAAGGGTTGTGAAAAAACTTACCCGAAAAAGAAGTTTTTACACGGTAATATTATAGTACGTTTAAATTAAAAAGAAGGAGGTGGTAAATAAAATTTGCAGTTTTCATGTGCGAATAGATTTTTGTAAACGTTAATGAAAGATGGGAGGTGTAAACAAATAAATAATCTGAAATTCTTAAGTATGGTATTTTATTTTTTGACATAGGAGGAGACAAACTTGAAGGTATTTAAATCTACATTACTTTTGGCATTTTTCTTTCTTGCAATACTGATCACAGCGAACTCTGTGCAGGCTATTGCAAGTGACAGTTCTGTACCGGGGACTGTTGGTAAACAAATCACCGCTGCTCCACGGATATCCGGAGCAAAAGCACTAGCATCAGCCACGGCGCTGCAACCCGTGGTTACGGAAACCGGGTTGATTTCATTGTCTGTTGATGGACTTGGCACGGATTCCTCCGGGACAATTCAGGTTGAGAAGCCGGCAGGCGCCACGGTAAGAGGCGCTTACATGGCAGCAGCCGACGTGTGGGGCAGCAATGGTGGCCCGTTGCCTGATGGTGCTGTCGAGCTCAATGGTACACCTGTAAGCTGGAGTTTGCATGTGAAACTGAACGCTATCTATGGAGGACCGAACCATGCATGGGCTGACGTCACGAGTATTGTAAAACCAGTCGTTGATGCCGCCCCGGCAGGGATTGTCGATCTTAGCGTAACCGAGACAATCGAGCTGGACGGTTCCATTCTGGCGGTAATCTTTGATGATCCCAGCCAAACACAGAGCAATACCATCGTGCTGATGTTTGGCGCCCAGGATACTACCGGGGATACCTTTAACGTATTATTTTCTGCCCCGATAGACAAGAGTGACCCGAGTTTGGGGATGGATTTCTCTCTGGGAATTGCTTTCAGCTACCAGAACGGCCCGACCGGGCAAGAGAGCCAGATTGATATCAATGGCCAGAGACTTACCAGTTCTGCCGGTGGTGAGGATGACGGGTATTCTAGTAATGGAGGACTGATTACTGTCGGTGGTGTTGGCGATAGTAACGCAAATCCAGCGGATCCAAATGCGAGTGCCAGCAATTTTGATTATGATGATGAGCTGTATAATATCCTGCCCTTTGTCAATACGGGCGATACGAATATGGTGATAAACACCTTCAATCCTTCGAACGATGACAGCATCTTTTTTGCCGGATTATCTATCAAATCCGCCGTTGCCATCGTAGGAGAAGGCATCATTTTAGGGCCAACGACTGCCACCAATCCAGTGGGCACACAGCATACGGTAACCGCAACCGTGCAGGATGACAATGGTGACCCGGTTGCAGGGCGCAATGTGGACTTCTCAATCGTATCTGGCCCGCATGCAGGACTTACGGGCAGCGATACAACAGATGCGAGTGGACATGCAACCTTTACCTACACAGGAACCACCGCTGGTACGGATGTCATTGAAGCAAGCTTTGTCGATAGTAACGGACAAACGAAGACATCGAATCAGGCGACCAAGACGTGGGAAGGAAGCACCGCTATCGAACTCAAGTCCTTTAATGCCAGGGCAAATTCCAAGGGTAGAGTTTTCATTTCCTGGGAAACGGCCACAGAGATCGATAATGCCGGTTTCAACCTTTATCGGGCCAGATCTAAGGATGGGAATTACAGGAAGATCAATGCCGCTCTCATTCCTGCGAAGGGCAATGAAACGTCTGGAGCCACGTATCGGTTTGCAGATAGTCCGAGTAAAGGTACGTTCTATTACAAACTGGAGGATGTGGACTACCATGGGGTAAGCACCCTGCATGGGCCTGTAAAGGTGAAAGCGGAGCCAGCGGGTAATGCGTCACGTCGCTCAAAGAAGGCACGGCGTTAAATGTGTGCGAGGTGATGCTTGACTGTAGTTGAAAGTTGGAATAAAAAAGTCGTTAACGGTCAGAGGTCAGCTTTCAGCAACCAGGCTGAGGCTGACCCTGATACCGGACGGATTAGACAGACATCAAAATAATCAGAGAAAGGAGATAGTAATGGAAAACAAGAAGTTACCCGTATACGAAGCGCCAGAGGTGATTACTTATACCGACGAGGAGATATTTGAGAAGCTCGGACCTGCGCATACAGGGTATGTGAAGGGTGGCGATCGCCCATTCTAAGGTGAATACCTGGTGAGGAAGGTGTCTGTGCGGTATTGCCGCACAGACATCCCTCACAAATTTGGCATTTGACGGTTTTTGTGTACGTTTTTATATACACCACGATATTTCTGAGGTGTGCCAACCGTCCCCGATTGACATCATAATGACAAGCGGGGACGCTTGTCCCACAGATAGCGGTTAATCAGGCTGCCTTTGGCAGCGACTTTTTAGATACGCGACAAATACTGGTTAAAATAACCCCCTTGCCCCATTTATTAAGGGGGATTCAGGGGGTTGTCTGGTACGTTATAACACAAACTTTGAAATTCCTATACATTTAAATTAGCCCTTCGGCGACTTTGTTTGAAGTCACACACAGGGGCGAATGAAAATTAACACTGTCAGGGTTCTGAACCCTGACAGTGTTCTGTGATTTCAACAAACTTTGAAATTCCTATACATAAATTAGCCCTTCGTCAACTTTCCTCCCTGTTTCCCTCCGTTTACGGGGGGACTATGGGGGGGTGATTGAAATTCCTATACCTGAACTTGGCTTCCTGGCTTTGTTGTGCTATGGAAGTACTGACAAAAAATTGAGCATCCACGAATTAAATTTACGGTTTTTTGACCTGAATACCCTTATTAAATCGGATTCCTGCGATTTTATTAATCTCTTTGCACAAATGTATCGCAGATTCAGAGGGGATGGGTCTTCAGTGGCAACTCAACCTCCGATCGAGTTCTTTTTGAAGGCAAACCCTGATAACCACCAGGGCAGGCCCATCATGATCCTCGATGGGGAAGTCCGGTCGTTGAGTGACCCTGGTTTGTTGGAAGGGTATGCTTACGAAAGCATCCTTATCGGCATGGTAACCAGGGTGCGCAGCCATGTGCTGATTCACGCGGGAGTGGTTTCCCACGACGGTCAGGGTATAATTCTGGCCGCTGATGCCAGACATGGCAAGACTACCCTGGTTTTAGAGCTGGTGCGTCGGGGGTTCAGGTTCCTTTCCGATGAAATGGCAGCCCTGGGGAGGGCAGATAGGAAGGTGCATCCATTCCCCAGGAGTCTCAGGGTCCGCCAGGGTACTCTGGAACTGACTGGTTTTGCAGAAGTGGCTGCCGGTGCGCCAACATGGCTGGGGAAGTATCTCCTGGATATTGAGGAGATAAAACCAGGCAGTATGGGAGAGGCAGTGCCGGTGAGCCATATTATTATCCTGCAGGATCCTGCGGAGGCACAAGGGGTGATGCAGGACAATTCAGGACAGGAGGTGTGTGTGCTGGTTGATCGACAGGATGAATTCTTTCTCGATGCTGTCCGGCAAAATGAGGATGTCCGTGATCTCCGGGTGGAGGCAGATGGTAATCTCTCAACGCTTAGATTTCGCGCAACCCGGGCAAACTTTGTTCTCTCTCAGATAGAAGCGTTGTGCAGGGAGCATCAGATCCTGGTGCTGGACGTTACCAGGGGGGCAAAGGATCATCCTACCTTTGAAACACCTGCCGCGCTTAAATCGATACCGGGGAGCCAGGCCGCAATGGAGCTTCTGAACGGATTTCAGGGAGGCTATATGTCAGAACTCCTGAATACTGAATTCGGTGGCAGTTCTGCGCGGCTCTTTATGGAATTGTCTGCCATGGTGGGTCAGGCAAATTGTTATCACCTTTCTGTGGGTCCCCTCCACGAGATGGCTGATTTGGTGTGTAGCGTTGTCGGTACGTAAAGAATTCCTGGAGGATACAAAAGTGATTAAAATTATAAAAAAAGAATTCCGGTAACAATTTAGTTTTTGAAAAAGCAGGGACGATGCATTTGCTGGCTTGTGTATAAACGCAGGTATACCTAAGATAGCAAATGCTTCGTCCCTGCACTGAGCGCAAACAGCACCATTCATTAGAGTTTTCAACAAACTAAATTATTACGAATCTTGTGGTTTTGTAATAAGATAAAAAGGGTGTAAAGAGGAGGATGTTACCTATGGCTGAAATTGTTAATAAAAAGAGGTCTTTACCAATCAAAACTATTCCGGGTATCTTTATCAGTTTATTTTTTATTTTTGGAAGCAGTTTTTCGTCCCTGCTTATGGCCCAGTCCCAATCAGAAAATCATTTGAAAGTGCTAAATTCAGAAGAGCAGTCTCTTGTGGTTGAATTGAAAACCGATGCGTTTCAGACAGAATTGATAGAACAGGAAGGGCAGACGTATCAAAAAATAATCATCCCTGACATGACGCAGAGAGCTGTTCCTGGCGAACCGCAGGTTCCCATGTGCGGCTCGCTGGTAGGCATTCCATCCCTCAATGGCGTATCTGTGCAAATCCTGGATGCTGATTATGAAACACGAAGCGGATATCATCTTTGTCCGGCGCCGGGCATACAAGTGTCGGGAGATAATTGGAATAACATACCGTCGGGTGATATCAGGCAGACCTTTGCCCTGAATGACCAGATCTACGGCACAAACGACTTTTACCCTGATTCAATCGTTGAGCTGGGTTATACCGGATATATGCGCGACCAACCGGTAGCTCAGATACAATGCTATCCCGTGCAATACAATCCCGCCACGGGTGAAGTTCGTTTTTATCGGCGCATCCTTGCCAGGATTACCTGGAGTGGCCCTTCTGCAGAAGAGATTTTGAAGAGCGAGGGACTTCGTTCTGCAAAGAGCGAGGAGCTCAGTTATGCGTACGAAGATCTGTTGAAAGGTACTATTTTAAACTACGATGCATTAAAGAGACCTTCGGTTACAAGAGCAAGGCTGCCGCGCAGTGAACCGGAGGGTGAAACTATGGCAGAAACCAGCGGTACTATTACTGCTGGCGCTCCTGCTGCTACCCTCAAGATCGGTGTAACGGAAGACGGCATATATAAACTCACCTACAGTAACCTTACTCATGCAGGATTAAATCTGAATGGCCTGGATCCCCGCACGATCAAGCTCAGCAATCGGGGCGCTGAAATTCCCATTTATGTGCATGGCGAGGATGACGGCGTATTCAACATCTCTGACTACATCCTCTTTTATGGCACCGCCATAAACGATATCTATACCTCTAAAAATGTTTATTGGCTGACATCGGGTGGCGGTACCGGCCAACGCATGAAAACATTCGATGGGACACCCACGGGCAGCGCTCCTGTCGCGGATCAATTTCCAGCAACATTGCATGCTGAGAAGGACACCTATTATTGGCAAACCATGCCCAATGGTGTGGGACAAGATCACTGGTTTTGGGACGATAAATTGACCGCACCGAAAGCAAAGAACTATTCCCTGACGCTCAATAACCTTTCCGTGTCGGCCAGCACAGCGACCGTGCGTGTCAGATTAAAGGGACGTACGGATGTCAGCAAGAACCCCGACCACCATACAAAAATATATCTCAATACCACGGAGATAGACAATCAATTATGGAATGGCATGAACATCTTTGACCATGAAGTGTCTGTTTCTCATTCCTTGCTGAACGAAGGGGCAAATACTGTTCGTGTGGAATCCGTTGGGGACACCGGTGCGCCTGTCGATCAGGTTTTTGTAAACTGGATAGAGATTAGTTGTTTTGGTACGTATGTGGCAGAAGATAACGAATTGCGCTTTGGTGCGCCAAATGATGGCACTTTCCAATTTGAGGTGGCTGATTTTGGCAGCAATGATATAGAGGTTTTTGATGTGACTGATCCAGCCAGCGTAGCGCTTATTGCCAATACCAGTATTTTAGATAATGGGGGAAACTACACCCTGAAGTTTGAAGATACTGCTGAGAGTGGAACGCGGTACCTGGCTCAGGTAACAAATCGGCGAAAACCACCTGCCAGTATTGAAATTGATCAAAAATCATACTGGAAATCAGCCAAGAGAGAGGCAGACCTTATTATCATTACCCATGAAGATTTTTACGCCAGCGCTCAAAGGCTTGCAAAGCATCGGCGCGATTCTGGTTTGAGAGTAGCTCCGGTTAAGATTACGGATATTTACGATGAGTTTAATTATGGTATATTTAATCCACAGGCCATCAGGGATTTTCTGTCTTACGCTTACAACCATTGGGTCGATCCGAAGCCAACGTATGTCTTATTAGTTGGTGATGCTTGCCAGGATTTTAAAGACAATCTCAAAACGGGTACGTTGAACTATGTACCAACTCAGCTCGTTGAAACAGACATCTTGGGAGAGACACCCTCAGACAACTGGTTTGTGCTCCTCAGTGGTAATGACATCCTGCCCGACATGTTTATTGGCCGACTCTGCGTGGATACCAAATCACAAGCGGATGGCGTTGTGGATAAGATCATTTCCTATGAACAATCACCACCAAAAAACACCTGGAGTAACAAAGCGCTATTTGTGGCGGATGATGACGATTCTTCATTTGAAACGATGTCAAACCAGCTTGCCGGACTCCTGCCGGACGACTACAAGGCAAACAAGGTTTATGTTAGCAAATACACATCTGGCGGGAATCCCACAAAAGACATCATAAAGCATATCGATGCCGGAAGCCTGCTGGTTAACTATTCAGGGCATGGGTCCGTAGATAGATGGGGGCTGTGGAATGGTGGTGATTCAATCTTTAGTCTATCTGACATTCAATCGTTAAATAATACCAACAAGTTTCCTGTGGTCACCGTAGCAGATTGCCTGAATGGCTTCTTTACCGGCACGAAACCTCAGGTTTCTATCGCCGAGCAGTTTCAGCGGCTTCCAGGCAAAAGTGCTGTGGCTGTCTGGTCGCCCACTGCCCTGAGCTATACCTCCGGTCACCAGATACTGATGTCTGAATTCTATAAGGCTATTTTTCAGAATAAACAATATGGCCTTGGTGCTGCGACTACTGCTGCTAAAATCGCTACCTATGGCCAGGACCCTTTCTGGGGGGAGTTGGTTGAAACCTTTGTACTCTTTTGTGATCCGGTTACACAATTAGGTTCTTCGTTAACCTTGCTTTCTCCGAACGGTGGAGAATCTATAGCTTCAGGGGAGACTTTTACCATACAATGGACAGCGCCCCAGGCTATGGAGAAATTCAATCTTAGATACTCCTTAGACAA
>AYTS01000198.1 GCA_002009475.1 Candidatus Brocadia carolinensis
AAAAAATCGATTACTTGTGAGAAAACAGTTTTTCCTATATTCATGAGCCATTCCTTTCCGTTTGTTATGAAGAATAGAATGGCTATAGTATACTTTGAATTTCAAATCGATTACGACCTTTTTTGCTTGTATTTCTCTTGAATTATAATACTTACAACAAATATTTATTCAAACGTCCGGACAGTAGTGATGCGTTTGAATAAATTTAGTATTTTTTAGTTCCCGTGATAATCCCTGTTGAACAATTAATATCTACACGAGATTATTCAGTAATAAACACAAAATGCAAGAAAAATTCTGTTACTATCACGATTTCTTATCCGTACAACAATAAAAAACAATAACCTCCTAATCTCAAAACGTCAACAACTCTATTAATTCCTTCCTTGAAAATGACTTGAAGACGGCATCATCCGACTCGACTACGGAATTCATGAGGGCGGCCTTGGTGGTGATCATGGCGTCGATCTTTTCCTCCAGCGTGCCTTTGGTGATGAGCTTGAATACCTGGACTCCGCGTGTCTGGCCGATGCGGTGGACACGGTCGGTGGCCTGGTCTTCCCGTGCGGCATTCCACCACCGGTCGTAATGGATAACCACCGAGGCAGACGTTAAGTCGATACCCAAACCGCCTGCCATGAGGCTCCCCAGGAATACGTTGCAATCGGGGTCGTTCTGGAATCTTTCAATGACCTTGCCGCGATCCGTAGTGCTGCCACGCAGGGTTTCATATCTGACGTCGAGGCTGTCCAGCCAGTCGCCCATGATATCCAGCATCTCCAGATATTGTGAGAACACAACGACCTTTTCCCCTGCCTCCAGCGTTTCTTCCATAATCTCCTTAAAAAGCTCAAATTTGCCGGAGATTGCGCCTTTCGGTGAATTTCCGTTCAGCACTAATCTGGGATGGTCGCAAAGGCGTTTCAATTTGGTAAGCAGGGCAAAGATATGGATGTATTGCACAGGCTGAGTTTCATCACGTAATTTCGCAATAAGCTGGCTTCCCCGCTCACTCACGATGTCTTTGTACATTACTATTTGTGCTGGCGCTAGCGTACAATACCGTTTCTCCTCAGTTTTTGGCGGAAGTTCTGTAAGAACGTCCTTCTTGAGCCGCCGTAATTTAAAGGGGTGAATGATCTTCTTTAATGTCTCCCGTTTTTCATGGTCCTGATATTTCGTGATCGGGTTCTCATATCTCTTCCTGAAATCATCGATGCTTCCCAGATAGCCCGGCATGAGGAAGTCAAAGATTGACCACAACTCCGTCAGCCGGTTTTCAATGGGGGTGCCTGTCAGCGCCAGGCGCCGTTTTGCATTAAGAAACTTGGTTGCCTTGCACATCTGGGTATTATGATTCTTGATCTTTTGCGCCTCGTCCAGCACAACATAGTTCCATGAAATCTTGTTAAGCACCTCCATATCACGGGAAAGGATGCTGTAAGTGGTTAATACCACAGATGGTGCACTGCCTGAAAGAAGGGTATTTCGGTCTTTTCCATAAAACAGGGCAATCTGCAACTCGGGCGCATAGGTCTGAAATTTGGATTTCCAGTGATCCAGCACAGAGGTGGGGCAAATGATCAGGTTGGGCACATTCGGCTCATTTTGCAACGCAGAAAGAATTACCACCATTGCCTGATGTGTCTTGCCCAGCCCCATCTCGTCTGCCAGAATGCCGTTAAAACCGTTTGTATGGAGGAACCAGAGCCAGTCATATCCGGATTGCTGATAGGTGCGCAACTCCCCTTTGTATGAAGTAACAGACGGCGCAGGCTGTGGAGGGGTGATGCGGTCAAAGTTCGCCAAAAATTTCTGTGTTTCTTTGCACACGGTTACCTTAGCCTGTTTGCCGCATTCGGCGCGGGTACGCAGGTATCCCAACTTGGGCATCTTGATCCTGCCATTTTCAATAATACCACTGCCGCGTTGCCAGAGATCCATGATGTCTTTGGGAATCTCTATGTAGGCCATATCCTTTCTTATGCAATGGTCTTTATCAAGGCACGATAAGATTTCAGACAGGGTAACGGTGTATTTTCCAACGGTATAGGTAGGATCCAGCCACATCCAGTCATTCCCACAAGACTCCACCTGCACATGGGAAACGTCCGGGCTGTCATGAACCTCTACGCATTGTAATCTTTCAGAAGGTTCAAAAGAAGCGTCATTGAGTAACGGGTCGAGATCGTGCCGGATGAAATCAATTGCAGCCTTTTCTTTATAAACAAGCGGTTTTTGTTTCTTGAAATAGGGTTGCAGATGGTAAGGAATGGACTCGATGGGTCTGTAGGCATTGTTCTGCCATACCCACTGTTCATTGATTCTGTTTCCCTCCAATTGCTCCCACCGGACGGCCTGTTTGTCTTTTTTGCCGGAGCCCTTTTGTTTCAAGATAGGGGACAATTCTATGTGTCCTTCCGGGTTTATATCGGCATGGAGATAGGGGACGAGGGGGTTTTTATACAGCTTGACCTTCCTTGCCTTTTCGGATAATTCTACCGTATTGTCGGGGAATCTCGTTAATTTTTCAAACACATGAGGGCTTTTTTCAGCAGAGATGTGGAGCACCGTTTCACCACTGCCATGAGGAGAAACCAGTTTGAGTTCGAGTTGTGGCCCGCCGTTGAGTAAATCCACCTTGATGTTAAAGTGGCCAAAGTCAGAAAAGATTTCGCCTAAAATATCCGCAGGACCAGGCTGGTAAGCTGAAAAGGGAAGGACTTTTGGAAAAAGATCATCCGGATCAAAAAGCATTTTTTGCCGGGAGGATAGCGGTTTATGGTATTTTGTTTGATCTCTCAGCTTTATCCATTCTAAGAGAGTAGCAACAATGTGCTTGCATACATCTTCATCCGAGGCATAAAAACATTCGCAATCCATTTCATATATTTCATCTTTATTCGAAAGGATGTAAACATAGTAAGGTACCGATTTGCTGCCTACAACGTCTGCCGTCAATCCTCCGTCATCATCGTAGCGGAGATTAAGCACACGGCCACCTTTATAATAGGAGAGTCCACGGTTGTAAACGCCATTGCTGACAACCGATCTGATATATTCGGCGGTAATCGAATCTAATAAAAATGCACTCATACCTTTATACTCCTGGAAAATTGATATGGAATTTTGATGTGCGAATGAAATTTTACGTAAAACATACAAGATATATACCACTTTACAATGCAAAAGTCAACTAATGACCGTGATTTTTTTTTATAAACGACAGAATCACGGTCTTCGGCAGATATTAGCCTAGGTTACGCATATAAGGGGCGAGATGTTTATAGAAAATGTTTATGCAATCATCAAAGATTCCCATGTGCCGAATGTCTCTATAGTATTACCGTATAAAAACTTCTTTTTTTTTGTAACTTTTTTTTGCAACCCTATCTACCCCTTATCAGGAGGTACAGATTGTTTATGAGAGAAAGATTACTTCGCTTCGCTCGCAATGACAACGCATAATATGTCATCAAAGCATAGCCTGTGTCATTGCGAGGGGTCTTTTCCGAAGCAATCTCCCGCTTTCACCCGGGGAATTTGGTTGCGGCTGTGCTGCGTTATGAGGCAGGTATCGTACTCCCTTGAAATATCACGTTTGCCGAAACTGAATCTGCCTTTCTTCAATGCCAACCACCGTGCCGTTCCGGATTTTGAGTACATACCATAGTAGCCTCCCGTGACCACAGTTTTGGCTCAATGCTATCCGATGTAACCAGGCATGTCAAAAAGGTATATTTCTATGCCTGAAAAACAAACGGTCGTTTTTTTTGACAAGCTTTTTGACCCACAGAAATTAATTAGCCTTCGGCGACCTTCTCTCTGTCTCCCCCCGTTTACGGGGGGTGATTGAAATTCCTTAACATTGAATTAGGCCTTCAGCGACTCCTCCGCCCTGTTTCCCCCAGTTTACGAGGAGACTATGGGGGGTGATTGAAATTTTTGAGCATAAATTTAAGTGTGACAAAAACAGATTTTAAAAAGACGCGGAGGAATGGTCTCCTCCCCCCACCAAGACCCCCCTTCCCTATTATCAACTAATTAACATTTCAAACTGGTTACATCCTCTCAGGATAAATCCTTGCAATAAAAAGGATCTTGAGATATAATCCCTGAAACCCGTGAAAGGATATCTAGTATTTCAGTAGCAATTCTTCGCGTAGGAATGTCCTTGCTGCATGTCGCAACCTTGCTTATAGAATCTTAGCCAACAACTTAAATTAAAACGCAAATATTTCAAACAACCTATTGCGTCCTCAAGAGAAATGAGGGAGTCTCCCTAAATCCAATGGAATTCCTGCAGGATTATCAGGGTTTTACCGGAAAAAAATTCCATTGGGACTGAATCATGCAAACCGACACGCCGCTTTCACCCACCATAACGATACGTCAATATAAAGCGAAACCACATCAATCCCGACATCCAGTTCCTCGGCATACGTGCAATTGTCATGCATATGCCACTGCCGGACTAAGGATAAACATGCGGGAAGAACGGAGGTATAAAAAAATGGTTTAACAGTACAGGTTCGGACAGAACGAGTCAGGCAAAATTCTATTATAATTTTTTTTTCATAGTTCACCTCTCCTCTGACTCTTCCTGAGCTGTTGAGGAAAGCTGAACTGTGGGTGAACATTTCAAGATCAACAAGGAGGTTAAGATGAATATTTTTGTAGGTAATTTATCCCACGACGTCACCGATAACGACTTGCAACAAGCTTTTGAGGCCTTCGGTAAGGTTAAATCCGTCAAAATCATAAAGGACTTATTCAGCGGAGAATCAAAAGGATTTGGGTTCGTAGAGATGCAGGCTCGCGCAGAAGCTCAATCCGCTATCACTGGCCTAAACGGGAAAGATTTAAAGGGACGAGCGCTTAACGTTAATGAAGCTCGCCCTCGCCCGGAGGGAGGCAGGGGTGGAGGAAGATCGGGGGGTGGAAGAGGGGGCGGAGGTGGACGGCGTTTCTAGGAAAATACCGGTCATGAATCAGATTGCCTTCAGCAGTGACTTTAATCTCCCCTCATTGTAAAGCGACCAGACTGGTCGCTTTACATGGACCGGAGGGTATTTCACCCTTCCCGCTAAAAAGAGGGGACGCGTGCGTTATGGCCGACTTACACACCACGTTGTCATTCAAATGAGCGTTCTGCTGAACATACTGAGTGCTCTTCATCGGTATTACACTTTTTCACAAATATTAACATTTACGGATACTTGAGAAATACAATAAGGATTATATGAAAAAATTAGAACAATTCAGGATGCTGGGGTTATCTGAAAACACCTTGCATGCATTGGAGAAAAAGGGCTTTGAGGAACCTACTCCAATTCAGCAAAAGACGATCCCTCTCCTCTTAAAAGGCGAGGTTGATATTATCGGGCAGGCCCAAACAGGAACAGGGAAAACCGCTGCATTTGGACTCCCCATCCTTGAGGGGATACAGGAAAAGTCAAAGACGGTTCAGGCGCTTATCCTTGTTCCCACAAGAGAGTTGGCTATCCAGGTCTCAGAAGAATTAAACTCTTTAAAAGGGGAAAAGAATCTGCAGATCATGCCTATCTACGGTGGCCAGTCAATGGAAGAGCAGTTGAGAAGGTTAAGAAAAGGGATTGACGTCGTGGTCGGAACCCCCGGAAGAATATTGGATCATCTCAGAAGAAAGAGTTTACGGCTGGGGAATATATCCTATTTAGTCCTTGACGAAGCAGATGAGATGTTAAATATGGGATTTATTGATGATGTTGAAGAAATTATAAAAAATACCAGTGCCCAGAAGAGAATGCTGCTCTTTTCCGCAACCATGCCGGAAAAGATCGTACACATCGCGGAAAAATATATGAAAAACTACGAAATGGTTGGGGTAAAAAAAAGAGCAGCTTACCACAAACCTGACGGATCAGATCTATTTTGAAGTGGCTTCTTCAGATAAATTTGACGCATTATGCAGGATCATAGATATTGAGCATGAATTCTATGGCCTCATATTTTGCAGGACAAAGATTGATGTTGACACCCTTGCAAACAAGCTTATAGAAAGAGGGTATGATGCAGAGGCATTGCACGGCGATGTATCTCAAAACCAGCGGGAGATCATTTTAAATAAATTCAGAAAACAACGGATTAATATTCTGGTAGCTACAGATGTAGCCGCCAGAGGCATTGATATTCAAAACTTAACGCATGTCATTAATTATTCCTTGCCTCAGGACCCCGAATCGTACATACACAGGATAGGAAGAACAGGGAGGGCTGGAAAGGAAGGAACTGCCATAACTTTTGTTACGCATGATGAATATAGAAGGCTTATCTTTATTAAAAGGATCGCGAAGACGGATATCCGGAAAGAGAAACTACCGAAAATAGCAGACGTAATAAATCAGAAAAAAATCCAGGATAAAAGCAGAAATTGCCAATATTATTACCACAGACGATATGACGGGATATATAAAACTTGCACAAGAAATGCTGAAAGAAGGCGAAGCAGAAAAGGTACTGGCAGCCCTTTTAAAGCATTCCTTTCAAGATGAACTGGATGAAAGTAGTTATAATGAAATCAGAGATGTTTCCATTGACAGGAAAGGGACAACACGGCTCTTTGTAGCACTGGGAAAAATCGATGGTATGACTCCCAGGAAATTAGTAACGTTTATCAAACAGCAAGCCAAAGTTCACAGTGAAAAAATAAAAGATATTCAGATATTCGACAAATTTTCTTTTGTAACGGTTCCTTTTGAAGAAGCGGAAATTATGTTGAATATTTTCAAAAAGAAAATGGGCGGGAAAAGACCTATGGTGGAAAGGGCAAAACGATAAAAATCCTCAAGTCACCGGGAAAAATCACTTACGCTGTTGCACAGATTTTAATTTACTGTAGATAGCAAATTCTGCCTCCGCTTCAACATGCATTCCCTTTTCCCGGTACAGCAAACCTAAATTTTTATGGGCTTCCTTATCATCTGCATTGATATCCAACACTTTTTTATAAGCCTCAATGGCCTCGTCCAGTCTGCCAATCTTCTGATAAACAATACCCAAATTGTAATAGGCATTTACAAGTCCCGGATCAATTTCAACCGCCTTCTCCCAGTATGGAATGGCAGTGGTATGCATGTTTTTCCGGGCATAGGCATTGCCTAATTTATACTGTAGCTCAGCATGGTCCGGGTAGGTTTCAACGGCCTTTTCCCAGGTAAGGATAGCCTTGTCTGTCAAACCCTGCGCATCATAGACATCCGCAAGACTGGTCATGGCATCGTAGTCTGATGGATTGATCTCCAGAACCTTATTCCACATGGAAATGGCCTTATCCAGTTTTTTCTGGTTATAATATGCTACCCCCAGGTTAAAGTAGGCGTCGGTATTTTGCGGGTTAAGCTCAATGGTCTTCTTCCAGGCTGCAATAGACCTGTCAAGCTTCCCCTTGACCGCGTAGAGTTCACCGTAATGATAATATGCCTCTTCATAATCCGGCTTTACCGTAATGGCTTTGTCATATTCGGACAATGCCTCTTCTAACAGGTCCTCTTCCGTATACACCTCACCTAGTTTAAAGTGGGCTTCGGCGATTTTTGGATTAAGCTCAAGTGCCTTTTCCAAAAAAGATACGGCATCTTCAGGCTTGCCTTCCTCGCTGTAGATTAGCCCGAGGTTATAGTGTGCTTCTGCAAATTTTGGCTCTAGCTCTATTGCCTTTTTAAAGGCATCCGCAGCCTCACTCATGTTGCTTTTCGCATAGAAAGCAATTCCCAGATTATTAAATGCCTCTGCATAATTTCTATCCAATTGAGTCGCAGATTTGTGTTCATTGATCGCCCTCTCGAAATCACCTTTCCTAAAAAACAAGGTACCAAGGTAATTATGCGCCTCAGCATCCTTCGGATTAAGGACAATTGTTTCCTGGAACTCGCTTATTGCCTTGTCAATAAGTTTCTTTTTGTAGTATGCTAAGCCCAGCATAAAATGAAAATCAGCCTCTTTCGGATCGAGTTTGATCGCATTCTTCAGATAAAAAATACATTCATCGGGTTTTTTTTCATCATAATAAAGGAGTGCCAAATTGTAGTTGGTATCTGCGACCGATGGGTTCAATTCGAGGCTCTCTTTCAATGCCGAAAGTGATTCCGGATACGCCTTTTTCCTCCGGTAAGCCTGTCCAAGATCATTGTACGCATCAGCCCTTTCTACCATCTGATCCGGTTTATAATACGATAGGGCTGCAAGCAATTCAGCAACGGCTTCATCCATTTTATCATTCTCATAATAGGCCTTTCCCAGATAATGACGTAATTCTGCATCTTCCTGTAACCCTTCAGCAGCAAGCTTCAATTCCTCAAGGGCTTCTTCCATCATCCCTTTCTTAAAACAGGAAATACCCAGTGCCTTATGCTGTGCCGGCGTGGTCGCGCCAGTAAGCTTACCGGCAATCGTATTGATATACCCCGTTGACGGCTTCCGTTCCACCTCGGCATAATAGGGATTTCGGCATGCTATCGGTACACTAACAACCAAGAGAGAAAACAGGAATAATTTTTTGATCTTCACGATACCTTTGCAATTAGAATAGCGGATAGAGACAAATGTTGATTATCAAAGTAGTTATAATCACTTACAGAAAATGTTCAGTCTATATTAAAACGTAACTTTAGCAAAGTGGCTGATTAATGTCAAATAGTTATTCCCCGTCTCATTTCTGGCTTTCTAGCGGGTTTTTACGTATTCTTATCTCTTTGGTTTTATCAGCACTTACAAGGCATGCAAGGAAATTTAGTTCTTATTTCTTTTGAGCAGTTCTGATAAATTTTAAGACACGGCTGTCATAAAATTACAATGAACACAAAACATTTTTTTGGAAAATAACAGTGGAAAGTGGCAAAAATTAAATAATGTAGTATAATAAAAACGGAGAGGAATTAAGAGAGTAAATGGGGTTAAACGTTCCTCAAGATATAATAAATGAAATTAAAAGATGTAAGTTGTATGTAACTATTCTACCACTCTTAGTTCCTCTCCTAAAGCTCTTTGAATTATCAGTAACATTAAAATAAGACCCATCCAGTAAATTTTACAAAGTACTAAAAGTGCGTCGGAGTCTTTGAAATGTTACTGTTTAAATAATGCTTCCTTAACCCAATGGAAAAAGAAAGGGGTATACGTAATGAGGAAGTTGGAAAGGTAGCCTGGTATGCCGGAATTGACATACCAGGCTATTATTATTTACGGTCATCATTCTTATTTAGTAAGCTTTTTTCGCCTGCCCATCAGAAACAGCCTTTTCTGCATCTGCTTTTGTCATGATTTTACACATGCCACATCCACAGACCTTGCATTTACCCTTAGCCATATACCCACCCTTGGCAGTCATTGTCATTTGTACTTCAGACATTTCTTTTTGAGCTTTACACTTCATACACCTTGCTTCCATTTTTTACCTCCTTGTTTAATTGTTCCCTATTCCGATTTAAATCTCGTAAATTTCTCTTTTTTCCTAAAACTAAAATATTTGCAACGCATCCGGAAGAGACAAGCATCTCCAACTGAGAATATATAATATATAGGTGTATCACAGAAAGCTATCAAAAAATACCCCTACTTGCATAAGAATAAATTATGCCAAAACAGAATATGATCTTGTATTGATTTGTTCCAATAAAGTGCTATTATAAGCACCCACATTACTTTGTTAAAAAAATAGAATATGGGAGTAATTCCTTAAGCGATGCTAGCTACGATGCCTTTTAGAGTTAATCATTTCATCAACTACGCTGGTGGAATGGCCACAAAACGCACCTGACATCCTGTTGGCGAGGTGCAAGCCGGGGCGGGATCCTTGATGTCTGATTCTGAAGAAATACGCAAGATCGAAAAGGAACATGATCATTTCCTCTGATGACACCGATTTCAAGAAATAGCCTCTGTTGAAATGGTAAAAATCTTCCAAAAGAAGTAAATCAGTCTTTTCTCAAGTCCTTTACATAGGTATTAATAAAGACTATTATCTTATTTGCAGCATCCTGTTTGGATAGGTTGACGGTGCTTATTACAAAATCTGCGACCCTGTCGTACAGCGGCCTCCGGTATGCTAAGAGATATTCAATTTCCTCATACGCACCACGATTGGTAAGGTTTGGCCTTTTCTGCTGTATCCTGGCATCCTCATGGATTCGCTTGTGCAGGGTATCCACATCGGCGTCCAAGAGGATGATAATTCCGTTTTTCTTGAGCCTTCTTACATTTTCCTCCCGTAGGATTACACCGCCGCCTGTAGCAATAACTTTGTCGTCGAGAAGACACAATTCCTGAACAATTTGCGCCTCAATCTCACGAAATAATTTTTCTCCACCTTCAGCAAAGATGTCTTTAATAGTCCTTCCCTGCCTTTGTTCCAGATACTCATCGGCATCAATAAAGACCTTACCTAACTTTTGGGCCACCATTTTGCCTATGGTTGTTTTGCCAGTGCCGCGAAAGCCAATGAAGATAATATTCAATACTGATACAAGTGAACTCAGTCACTCCCCAACTAATTTTTTAAAGGCAATTTCCTCAATTAATTTGAGCGGCGGCTTTATTCCTGTCCACAGTTCAAATTGTGCTGCTGCCTGGTTAACAAACATCGGCAAACCACCGACTATTCTACAACCCCGAGCCCTGGCCTCACGCAATAGCCGTGTTTCTGACGGATTATAAATGGTATCAAAAACCAGCATGTTTGGTTTGAGGTTATTCTTGTCAATCGGGGTTTCATGAACCGCGGGAAACATGCCCACCGGCGTTGCATTAATCAGGATATCTGTGTTAATACCCGACAAATCTTCGAATTTTCTGGAGAGACAACCAACATCTCTGGCAAGTGATTGCGCCCTTTCGAAATTCCGGTTAACGATTGTCACTTGTGCGCCACGCTCCTGTAATCCAAAGGAGATCGCACGGGCAGCGCCTCCAGCGCCTAATAGCGTTACGTATTTTTCCTTTAACCGGTCATTCCCTGTTTTTACGTCCGGTGCCTGACTCATATTTTCCAACACTTGAATGGCCGCCTTATAGTCGGTATTAAAGCCAACCAACTCGCCATTCCGGTTTATAACGGTATTCACCGCACCGATCTTCTTTGCCGTGGGATCTATTTCATCCAGGTGGTTTATTACCGATTCTTTATGTGGAATTGTCACGCTGTAACCCTTTATATCCAATTCCCTAAACGCCCTGATAAAATCACCAATATTATCCACCTTAAATGGAACATAGATGCTATTGAAGTTCATTTCTTTGAAGATGGTATTATGGATAATCGGACTGATGCTATGAGAGACAGGATTTCCAATCAGTCCATAGATGTCCGTACCTTTGTCTTGTCTCTGAGCCTGATAGGTATGTAAAAATTCCTGAATACTGATCTGCCCCGGGGCAGATTCCTTCCCTTTCTGGAGTGAGGCAAAGGTCAGATAACTGCCAAATCTTTTGTACAGGATACGACTGATCATGCCGTATTCACCCATACAAAATGAAATCACTCGTCCCCGTGCCTGTCGAAGCAGCCGATAGACTTTGACGTTATCGGTGATGGTATTCGCATAAGAGACAATTTTTACAATATCGGCGCCATACTGGCTCAGTTTCTGATGTAGGGAAATTAAGTTGTCAGGCGTTTCTTTAAAGTTGTGATACGAAACAATAAGCTTTGTGGAAATACCGTGTGCTGTATCTCTGCTTATATGCTGAATGCTGTCGTGCTCGATATCAACATAATCCGCTTGTAACTGGATGGCAAGTTTCAGGAGTGCAATTCTTTCCTCTTCACTGCCTGCAAACTTACCGCCTTCTCTGACTGGCCGGTTTGTGATGATAACTGGTTTTGTGCGTCCTTCCAATATCCGTTTCAGATCCGGATTTTTCAGATAATCAAGGCGCACTTCGATAATATCTGCAACCATCGATGCCTCCGCTATGTCGCGGAGAACATCATCAAGATTATTTGCAATAACAGGTATACAGATCATGGATTTATTTGTGCGATGCGTTGATTTTATGAGTCGTGTCCATGTAAAACAACTACCTTTGTTTCAACGCAGCCACCTTGTTGATGGCGTTTAAATATGCCTTTGCGCTTGCCTCAATGATGTCAGTACTTACGGCGCGTCCTCCGATGGTTCTGCCGTCAACTTCAATATTCACATGCACCTCACCCATGGCGTCTTTTCCACTGGTAACGGCGCGGATATTATAATCTTGTAATTTGCCGGTAATGCCGGTAGACAGATCAATCGCCTTAAAAAGCGCATCAATAGGACCGTCGCCACTGGTGGCATTATCCACCAGACGGCCATCCTGTAATTTAAGCCGCACTCCGGCGGTTGGCACGGTGTTGGGTCCACAACTGATACTAAGGCTTTCTAAAAGAAATACGTTGGGGACATCCATCTTTTCTATGCCAATAATGGCTTCGATATCTTCATCGAAGACCTCTTTTTTCTTGTCAGCAATCCGTTTAAATTCCTCAAAGGCGTGCTCAAATTCATTCTCTGATAATTCGTATCCCAATTCCTTTATCCTCGTTTTCAAGGCATTCCGTCCGGATAGCTTCCCCAGAACAAGCCTGGTTTTTAAATATCCGACGTCTTCAGGTTTCATAATTTCATATGTCGATCGTTCCTTAATCACGCCATCCTGGTGTACCCCGGATTGGTGTGCAAAGGCATTTTCACCGACAATGGCCTTGTTCCTCTGTACGCGCAGTCCTGTCAGGGTACTAACCAGCTTACTTGTGGCAATCAGTTCCTTCGTGACAATGCGGGTAGAGCGCTGATAAAAGTCGTGACGGGTCTTCAGTGCCATCACGATCTCTTCGAGCGCGGCATTCCCCGCGCGTTCTCCAATCCCATTGATGGTGCACTCGATCTGTTGCGCCCCGGCCTTTACTGCCGCCAGGGAATTAGCCACGGCAAGTCCCAGGTCATTGTGACAATGGACGCTGATGATTGCCCTATCAATATTCTTAACGTTTTTCTTTAATCCGCTTATCACGGAGGCGTATTGATCAGGTACAGCGTAGCCAACCGTGTCTGGAATATTCACCGTTTTTGCGCCGGCATCAATAACGGCCTCAACAACCTGGGCGAGAAAATCAGGTTCGGTCCTCGATGCGTCTTCGGTTGAAAATTCAACATCATCCACATAGCGCAAGGCGTGTTTAACGCTCTGAACCGCCAGATGAAGGATTTCTTCCTTTGCCTTGAGAAGTTTGTATTTCCGGTGTATTTCTGATGTGGCAAGGAAGATGTGGATACGCGGCTTATCGGCACTTTCCAATGCCCTGGCGGCACTGTCAATATCCTTTTCAACGGCACGGGCAAGACCAGCAATGGAAACACCACGGATCTCCCGGGCAATTCTCTGAACTGATTCAAAATCGCCCGGCGATGAAACCGGGAATCCGGCCTCAATAACATCTACCTTCAGGAGCGCCAATTGTCGCGCAATCTGAATTTTCTCATTGATATCCAGGCTAGCGCCTGGTGATTGTTCTCCATCACGGAGGGTAGTATCAAAAATGATAATATTATTGGTCACAAATATGTTCCCTTATTAGAGTATTACTACATAAAAACTTTTTTGTTAACTTTTTTCACAACCCCATTTCCATCCCCTGTCCCCCTCCAGAGGGGAATAAAGGGGGAGGAGTGATGATTTGGTTGCATCTGTACCGCATCAGGTAATTATTTGACGGTTCGAAAATCAGCAATGTGCTATCAATCGTGAGTCTTTGACTGAAGACTGTAATGCTGGGATTCTCTTGGTGATACTTCCATCGCTATGACATGACGAACTTTCACGAAAATTTTACTATATACGAAGAATACATTCAATATCTATCTGTAAAATTGGCAAAAGCTGTTGTTACCGATGATTTCCCCCTGGTATGTATCTGCGATCCCTCAACCTGTTCTACACAAAGATTGCCTAACTGTAATCTTTTTTAGAGGGGAACTAAAAGGATTAAATCCTGTACATGAAAGCAAAAGCACTTTATAAACCTGATGCCAGAAATAGCTTTTGTGATCTTTTCTAAATATCGTAGATGCAACTTTTTATTGTCTGGCAGTTGCCTGGATATTAAACAGATTCAATACTCCCTGTTCGCTGAGAGCAAGATTATAGAACCGTACATCATCGATTATCCCATTAAAATAACCATTATTGGTCCGCGAATACCCTATCCTCATATCAGGATATGATACCAGAGGCACTACCGTATTTCCTGCCGGATGGGTTTGTATGGCAGATAACTGCCCATTTACGTACAACTTCTGTTCTCCTGTAGTTTTATTGTATGTGCCGGCAACATGATGCCAGGTAGCTACTGAATTCATTAAATTATATTCCACGGTTTTCCTTGTTTTGGTACCACCCCCATTTTGCGTTACCAGCACAAATTGAAGCGTATCCGGTGAGGACATGTAGAATCTTACGTCAAATCCCTCCTGAAGTTGTGTATTTGAATCCCAGAACCACCCGCCAAATATGGCATCGGCATTGGTTGTATCATTTACGTTCTTATAGAACCATGCAGAAAATGAAATCTCGTCATAGTTCATGCGGGGAATTGAGACATTATTGCCAAATCCACTAAAACTCAACCCGCCTCCCATTTTACCCGGACTCCACGTAGCGCCATTGATTGTACCATGTTTATTATTGTCCTGATGAATCAGTAGCAATTGGA
>AYTS01000199.1 GCA_002009475.1 Candidatus Brocadia carolinensis
TCGTGGGCAAGGCGGAACATTTAGAGAAGGGGCCAAATCCCCGGTTTGTAGTAACATCACTCAAATCGGAGGAGAGAGACGCCAGGAGTCTTTACGAGCAAGAGTATTGTGCACGTGGGGAGATGGAAAACAGGATCAAGGAACAGCAGTTGCATTTGTTTGCCGACCGGACAAGCACCGAGACGATGCGTGCCAATCAACTGAGGCTGTGGTTCTCGTCAGTGGCTTATGTGTTACTCAACGAATTAAGACGGGTAGGGCTTTGTTCAACAGAATTCTCACAGGCACAGTGCAACACAATCCGCACAAAACTGCTCAAGATTGGCGCACAGGTGAAGGTAAGCGTAAGGAGAATAGCCGTTTGTTTGTCCAGCGCTTATCCCTATAAAGAAATCTTTCAGCTTGCGTTCCAAAATATTCGCAAAGCGTATCCCATGCTCTGTTGAGGTTCAGAAAAGCTTTGCCCGTGTAGTAGATTGCTCAGCCGGAGGGGAGCGCTATGCCCAAAATATGTCTTTTGACAGCACCATTCCGGGTTTTTATCAACAAAACGATCAGGACATTCAATGTTGATGCATAAAAACAGAAAAATCAGTCTTGTGAAACAACAACATTACGTCCCCTGTGACCTTTTGACATCACAAATTACCCTCGGTGAGAAATGCGGGCGAAGGGTCAGGAAACGTACCATTGCAAATCTATCGAACTGCACTCCCCGGGAGATAGTAGCGATAAAGCTTGCACTCAGCCACAAAGAGGATCTCAGTGCATTGGGTGCATTGTCAGAATCGGTGGAACTCCAGGAGGGGTTGTCAGTGGGTGCGGTCTGAAGCGTATACCAGGTGGCAAAGGAAATCGGGATAGAGGAGGCATTAGGGAAGGATTTTCAAGGGAAGCTGGCGCTGTGGCAGGTGATGGCGCGGGTGATAGGCCAGGGGTCAAGACTGTCGGCGGTAAGGCTGGCGCAGGTACATGCAGCGGGTGATGCTTTGGATATGAAGCGTGGATTTGACGAGAATAATCTGTACGATAATTTGGCGT
>AYTS01000200.1 GCA_002009475.1 Candidatus Brocadia carolinensis
GATGGTAGAATGATTTTGGTTTCTCTGCTTGTGGTAATCGTAAAATGCCCTTGCCCAGCGTGAGCGGCTGATACTGGTAAAAGCCCAATCACGAAATGTCCTTCTGAAGGGTTTTACGCAGGCGTAACGCAGAGAGACCGTTCTCCATTTTCCGCTTTCTCTGACAACCGGCACGCAACCAGAGAGTTTTGCAATTTCCGCAGCAGCCTGGAAGCGATGATGGCCGTCTTTGCTGTTTGGCCCAAGGATAGCGACCAGTTCTGGCGCAAGACGCTCTCCTACGCCTGGCAAACTCTTGACCGGGGTTGATTCGGGAAGATGATCGAGGATATGCTGAATTTCCCGTTCATAATGGGTAATGTGTTTTTTGAGATTTTCGAGTTGGCCGAGAAGCATACCCAGGCGGAGTCTTCCGGAACGAGCGGTTATTTTGTCAGGTTGGAGGGAAGGAGATTGAATGGTCTTCCAGAGTTCTTCGGCTTTATCGGGATATGAGTAACGATGTTTCCTGAGAAATGCAAGGAGGGTCTTTTTTTTGCAGGCGCTCAGGGCGTCATGGTCGGGAAAGGCATTGAGAAAGTCAATGAATATCTGTGAATTCAGGGAAAACATTTCCAGCGCCTTGGGATAAAATTCTTTCGAGCAGGAGATAACCTGGTTGATAATTCTTGATTTTTCATCAATCGCTTTCCGAAGGTCGCCGCAAAGCCTATCAAGAAGTCGGTAATCTTCGGGAAGGGGCTCGAGCGGTCGAAACAGGTGTCGGTCGGTTCGCAAGAGATGGCCGAGCGACAGGGCGTCGAGGACGTCAGATTTTGCCTTTGAAAGCACGTGCCGATCCTTATAACGATTGACTGCCTTTGGATTGATGGCATAGACGGTATAGCCTTTCTGTAAGAGTTCATGCACCAGAAGTCCCCGGCTTGTTTCGATGGCGATTAATACGAGGCTGGATGATGTTTGGTGATTTGCGATGTGTGAATGAAGCAGGGCAAATCCATCGCAGGTGTGGTCAATCCGGAATTGGTCGAGCGTTTT
>AYTS01000201.1 GCA_002009475.1 Candidatus Brocadia carolinensis
AAACAAGCCCTCCTTAAGCAGTTTCATGGTACCCTTTCATACGAAAATACAAAATTATGATTTGGATGGAAAAATCTTAAACGTTTCCTGACTTGCTTATCGATCGTATTTTAATTTACACACCCTTTCCTTTGTCTTTTATTCTTATTTACTGCAACATTCTCGGACAGCCTGTTGACAGATCGTCCAAGAATTAATCTTATGGTTGCTGTTAAATTGATCGAAGGAAATTATTAAAGCAGGATATTGTTTTGTCGCTGAAAAAAATTCGTAAATGGATTAGTATTACATCACCTTTGTTAAAGGTGATGTAAATAGCGTCCTCTGAATTATCCCGGAAATCGAAGGAAGACTTGACTACCTCGTATTTCAGATTTATGAAGGTCTCCGTGCGAATGCGGAATGAGGAAAAGAAGTATTCACATGAGAAGCGGTTACCTTTTCGAGGGGGCGGTTCTCAATGGAGATATTCACAGGGTTTGATAGTTCGAGCTTTTCACTTGCATCAAGGTTTTCTATTCCTACAATGTGTCCATTTTCCTCAGGGTCTACGGTAACACCTTCTTCGATATCCATCGAATCTGCGATCCTGGCTTTTCTGGGCAATTATAGTATTACCGTGTAAAAATTTTTTTTTTGTAAGTTTTTTCATAACCCTATTTATCCCTTACCAGGAGAAACAGATTGTTTATGAGAGAAAGATAGCTTCGCTTCGCTCGCAATGACAACGCACCATATGTCATCAAAGCTTAGCCTGTGTCATTGCGAGGGTCTTTTCCGAAGCAATCTCCCGCTTTCACAACGGAGAATTGTGTGCGGCTTTGCTGCGCTAGGTATAAGGCATAACTTCCTTGCTATATTCCATTTTCATCTTCCTCTGTTATTTCCCGCTCTTTCATTCATCTTCTGGTATGGCGGTCAAATTTTATAGGTTTCATAGCAACAATAGGTTAACATTTTTATTGAATAAATCAATCCCGGGAGTATAAAAGCGGGGCGTTAAATATAGCAACTTAAGAATAAGTATAAATAGAGGACAAACGATGGCAATGAATATCCGGATAGGGAAGTATATGTTACGGCCGGTGGCGCATTGCAGGAGAGTGTGTAGGCGAAGAGAATAGTCCACCGCAAAGGACGCAGAGAGAGTGATGAAAAGTGAGCTAGTTCGTGCCCTTTTCTTCGTAGACTCTTTGTGAACATGGCGTCTTTGTGGTAAGTCAGGTTTTTTGATACTTGCTAAGCATGGGAAAGATAATTTATCTGTCTTTTATTACTGCGGCGATCTCTTTTACGGTTACAGAGACAAGGATTTTCAAACCAGTACGGGAGTGGGTGAAGGGGAGAAATATCTTTCTGGGAGAGCTTATTTCCTGCGGGTATTGTTTTGGCCATTGGGTGGCATTTGTGCTGGCGGCAGTTTATCAGCCAAGGCTTTTTGAATCGTGGTGGTTGCTGGACTTTTTTCTCACGGCCATAGTGATTGCCTGGCTTGCCGCCTTTCAATGGGCTGTGATGTGCTGGCTCATGGAAAAGGCGGGAAAATAACATCAACAGATAAAGGAGTTTAAGATGAGTGAATCATTATACACGCATGCAGGTGGAATTGTCATAAGATTTGAAGATAAGCGCCCTCAGTATCTCCTCGTGAGATCAAGTACGGATATGTCCTGCTGGATATTCCCGAAGGGACATATTAAGCCGGGGGAGTCGCCAGAAATGGCGGCATTGAGAGAAGTCCGTGAGGAGACCGGCATTATAGCAGAGATCCTATCTATCCTGTGTGAGAGTAACTTCGCTAAGGAAACGGAACGGGTGCGTGTCCTCTACTTTGTCATGCGCTATCGTGAATCCGGTGATGCACTTGAAGACCGTGAAGTGAAGTGGTGCGGTTACGAGGAGGCTATCGCAACACTTTCATTCGATGACGCCCGGGAAATTCTCCGGAAGGCAAACGCGTTTTTCCGTAGTTCCCTTTAAGGAGGATTCTATGAAGACCACAGAGATCTTTGTCGAGCAGGTACTGATTGGTTTGCTAGTTTTAGCAACAGGCTATCTTCCGTATTGCAATACGGGGAAAATAAAGGAGCTATTTGAATCTAAATCTATCGTTGAAGGGGCAGGAATCGTTGCAATTGCTTACCTTTTAGGCATAGTCTTCGACCGTTTTGCAGACACACTTCTTTCACGACTGGAACAATACCATCGGCTTAAATATACAATCAATTTAATTGAAAACGGTAAACAACACAGAAACCATGATCCCTACCCTGAAGACAAATTTCAGAATAAAATCTTGAAAGATAATAACGGCACTACTGAAAAGATGAACTACTTTCGTTCAAGGATACGCCTTTCAAGGGCTCTCTCCATCTTCACACCAGCTCTTACAATTTCAGGGCTACTCTCATTATTGCGAGATTCAGGGCAAGATAAGGATACTATTCTAGTTTTTTTGGTTTCAACAGCAGTGATTTATCTCCTCTGCTTCATCATTGTCGCTTTTGTCTTGAAAAAATTCCCTAAGACCGAAGACATTGACATCGCGGAAGTCAAAAATGTCAAAGGTTATTATAAATACAAATTCATCTATGTGGACAACTTCCCCATATCTTCTAAGAACAAACATTCTAAGACCAAATTCTCTTGGTGGTGGGAGCCTACTACAATTGCTGCCGGTGTACTCTTTGGTATGATGACCTTCATAACGGTATATTACCACCCGAAGCATGCTTGTGTGGTTTTACTAACAGGGTTGGGGATCAGCGCCATTTCAGCCTGGTCATGGTGGAGGATTAGCGAAACGTTTATGAAATTCTTAATGGATTGTTATAATGGGGATAGAGAAAATCCGCGTGTGAATGATAATGTGGCCTCTGATAAGAAATAAGGAGGGAGTATTTTATGACGATTAGAAAAGCCTTTTATTTTATCTTGTCGTTTACGGTTGTTGTTCTTAGTGTGGGTTGTTCGTCTTTTTCCGATGTAAAAAGCGGGAAGAACAAGGTGGAATATGAGGTGAAATTTAAAATTCTCCAGATCAACGACGTCTATAAGATCGAGGGGCTGGAAAGAGGTGATATTGGTGGAATTGCACGGGTGCGTACCCTCAGGAAAGAGCTGGAGAAGGAGGGACAACCTGTACTCGTGCTCCTTGCGGGGGACTTCCTGTTTCCATCGGTTATGAGCAAATACCTCCAGGCACGGCCTATGGTCGATATGCTGAACCTGCTGGACGGCGATCCCGCTGCCTTCGATCCGTACCTTATCGTTACTTTTGGCAATCATGAATTTGAAAACAAAGTCCCGGAGATTCTTTTCGACAGAATTGTTCAGTCTGATTTCCGCTGGGTTGCCAGCAACGTCCGCTATTGCTCTGCAAAGGGAGATGCCGGTTTGCCATTCTCGCACCGGTTTTACAATGTTCACGACACGATTGTCCTTGATATCGGGGGAGCTCTTGTAGGAATCTTTGGTTTAACCATTAATTCAGAAGAGCGGGATTACGTGGAATACGATTACGAACTACCGGAACGATATGACGCAGTGAAAAAGGCGATTGATACCCTGAAAGCGCAAGGCGCCCATATGATTGTTGCCTTGACACACCAGGATATGGGAGAAGACGAATCTCTCGCCTCTTACTTTCCTGAGATTGACATTGTTGTTGGAGGACACGATCACTCTTACAGCAAGAAGCAAGTTGGACGTACCTGGATTACGAAGGCAGATGCAGATGCCAGGAGCGCTATCGTTTATGATGTGAGCATACCGCCTAACGCACCTGTTGGAACAATTCCACAGAAGGTTGATCTCAACAAAAATACGAAGGCGGAAGATCCGGTAATCGACAAGGAAGTGGATGATTGGATGGACAAGCTTTCAAAAAGGTTTCATGATCTGAAAAGACATGATTTAAATGAGCCAATCGGCCATACAAAGTACAAACTTGAAGGGGTTGAGACGGCGGTGCGTAAAAAAGAGACAGTCCTGGGTAATTTTCTCACGGATGTTATTCGTGACAAAATGGAGACTGATATTGCTTTTATTAACGGCGGCGGTATCCGTATCAATGACGATATTCCTGCAAATGGTACCATCACGGTATATGATATGGAAGGTATATTTTATTTCGAGAATAATCTCGTTGACTTTGAACTTACCGGCGAAGAGCTTCTGGATATTTTAAATATCTCGGTGCAAAATGTAGACAAAGGTGATGGGCGTTTTCTCCAGGTATCTGGTATCAAATTCAAATACCACGATAAAAGCTCGCAAGGAAAACCCGGATATGAAGTTAAACAGGAAGATGTTGTCCTCAAGCATTGGGGTGAATCAAACTTTACCCCTCTGGCTCGTGAAAAAACGTATACTGCTGGTTCTGTCGACTATCTCTGGGAGAAGGGATACAAAGACGGCTACACTATTTTCTCGCAGGGGGATAAGGACAATAAAGGGACAAGCCCAAAACGTATACATTTGGACAAATCCATCAGTTTTCGTGATGAAACCACGGAGACAATAAAAAAATTAGTAAAAGAAGGGAAAATGATTACCACGGACATAGAGGGGAGAATCACGAAAGTCAGTGATTAATATGGATTTTATAAACACTGCACTTGTAACGCCAGTTTTTTTCTACACAAGACAATTATACTCAAGTGGCTCACAATTTGTGATTTTTAAACTTGATATAGAGTCGCCATAATCTAACGGGGTGGTACGGACAAGCTATCCTCGTCCGTGTCACCCACGTATCAATGTTCAATTCCGGCAGCCACAGCCAGGAGTGTTTCCCCGGTGCATAGGCTCATCTAGGGAGCGGCCATCCTGTTATCTCTCCGGAAGGCAGCAGTCATCCCTGCACGCATTCGATTTGTCCTTCTGTTTGATTTGACGATGAAATTCAAGTCGTGTATAAGGCGTAGATAATCTTAAATGACTGTCAAAAGTAACGAGTCGATCCAAAAATCATTTTTCTTGAATGGCTTGAAATTACTGATAGAATCAATGGAATTAAAAAACGGCAAAACAGGAAAAAACCCTTGAATATGATAGTAAAACGATTTTCTGAATTTTGTAGCGGTAAACCGGATGTCAAAAAGACCTTCGTGGGATGAGTATTTTTTGCGAATCACCCGCGAGGTGGCTCAGCGGGCTACCTGCTTGAGGAGACAGGTGGGGGCGCTTCTGGTGATGGACAAACATATCCTGGCGACGGGCTATAATGGGGCACCAAGCGGACTTCCGCACTGTCTGGAGATCGGCTGTTTACGGGAACAGCTCAAGATTCCTCCCGGTGAGCGACACGAACTTTGCCGCGGCCTCCATGCCGAGATGAATGCCCTCATTCAGGCAGCGCATTATGGCATAAAGATTTCCGGGGCGACCTTGTACAGTACGACGTATCCTTGCTCTCTCTGTGCTAAAATGCTGGTGAATGCCGGGATCAAACGGGTCGTTACCCTTACCGATTATCCCGATCCCCTTGCGAAGGAGATGCTCTCTCTGGCGAACGTTACAGTGGAAATTGTAAAACTGGAATAAACCTTATGGAAAGGGAATCCTTTTCCAATAAATTATACCTTTGGCGGCTTATTTAAAGAGAAGATCGAACCGCAGAACAAGGAATATCGAATAGTGAAGTAAAAATACTTCATCATTCAACATTCCTTGTTCGATATTCGTTATTCGGCGTACTGCTTTTCAATGAAGAACGAAGAAACCCTTCGATCTGCAACAACATTGAAATTCCTTAACATTAACATCGACAAAGTAGTCTCTTTTTCCTAAGAGAGAATTAAGATTGCTTTGCTATCGCTCGCAATGGTAACGTATGTAGACACTTTAAAGAAATGCTATGCTGAACTAGGGAAAGGAAAACAATTATGAAAACTGTACTGTCTTTTTCTGTCGGATTCTTACTAGCCGTATATCTGGTATTTTCTGTCCATCATACCCTTGCAGAGGAGTGGGGGCTCGGAGAACAGGCAGAGGAGTATGATGCCTGTGACAGTGTAATTCTTCATTTTGACGGGAAGACGTGGAATCATATGTATCATGGGTTCGGGATGTGGCTCAATGACATCTATGGTTTTGATTCCAATGATATCTTTGCAGTGGGTGAGCAGGGGATTATTCTCCATTACGACGGTAAGTCGTGGACAAAACAAAAAAGCCCAACCACGCATAGATTAATCAGGATTTGGGGTAGCAGCCGCAAAGACATCTATGTTTGTGGTGACTTTGGCACTATGCTTCATTTCAACGGTATGGAATGGAAAAAATATGATACTGGCATAGTTGATTGGTGCAGGGGTATCTGGGGTTTCGATGAAAAACATATTCTGGTTACCGGCAATTTTGGCAAGGTATTCCGGTACAATGGGGAAACATGGCAGGAACGGACAATTGATACCATGGATTCTCTGTATGACATTAGCGGTAGCAGTATGAAAAATGTTTATGCAGTAGGTGAGTACGGTACCGTTGTTTACTATGATGGCAAGAACCTGAAAAAGGTTAAACCGTTCACAAGCAAAACACTCACCAGTGTATGGACGCTAGACCAGAAAAATGTATACGTTGCCGGTGCGGATGGTTTTATTTCCTATTATGATGGCTCAAAATGGAAGCGACAGATGAGCGGAACATCCCACTGGCTGAGAAAAATTTGGGGTATCGATGGCCAAAATATTTTTGTTGTGGGGGATCACGCAACGATCCTTTACTACGATGGAAAAACCTGGAAGACACATAAAAGTGGCACGAATTACTCTTTTTCTGGTATATGGGGAAACAGAAGGGATAATGTATATGTTGTTGGAGCTAATCCAGCGGATCTCTACGATCATTTGACGCAATGATAAATGGTATTGAGACGCTTTTAACACAAGGATGATTTGGGAAGGAGAATTACTATGCAACTTGGAATGATCGGTCTTGGAAGAATGGGCGGGAACATGGTGCGGCGGTTGATGCGCACCGGTCATGAGGTTATTGTTTATTCTGCTACGGCAAAGACAAGGGAAACCTTTGCGAAGGAGACTGGGGCTTTCGCAGCCGAGTCGATTAAAGAGCTTGTGGCAAGGCTCAAACCACCCCGGGTGGTTTGGCTCATGGTGCCAGCAGCCGCAGTTGATGTGACACTGAAGGAGGTTGTGAGTCTGGTGCAAAAAGGAGATATTCTTATCGATGGCGGAAATTCTTATTACATTGACGATATCCGCCGGGCCAAAGAACTTGCGCCACAAGGAATCCATTATGTGGACTGCGGAACGAGCGGAGGCATCTGGGGATTGGAACGCGGGTATTGTCTTATGATTGGTGGCCCAAAAGAAGTCGTCCGGCATCTGGATCCGATTTTCAAATCCCTCGCCCCCGGTCGGGGATCGGTTCCCAAAACACCGGGGCGCGAAAAAACCGGCGGAACGGCCGAGGAGGGATATCTCCATTGCGGTCCTGCCGGTGGGGGACATTTTGTCAAAATGGTCCACAATGGAATTGAGTACGGCCTCATGGCAGCCTATGCAGAAGGGCTCAACATCCTGCGGCACGCCAATGTCGGAAAGAAAGAGCATGCGGTTGATGCGGAAACAACCCCCCTACGTCATCCTGAACATTATCAGTATGATTTTAACCTGGCCGATATTACGGAACTGTGGCGACGGGGAAGCGTGATTGCCTCGTGGTTGCTTGACCTCTGTGCCATGGAGTTTACCGGAGATCCGGATTTGTCCAAATTCGCCGGCAGTGTAGCGGATTCGGGGGAGGGGCGATGGACGATTACCGCAGCCATTGAAGAAGGGTCGCCGGCTCCGGTGCTGAGTGCTGCGCTTTACCAGAGATTTAGTTCCCGCGGTGAGGATGACTTTGCGCGAAAGGTGCTCTCTGCCATGCGCTTCGGCTTCGGAGGTCACGTGGAAAAATCTGAGAAATAATGAGACTGATGATGACTGCAGACCATTCGTTACTCCTTCAGCGCCAGGCCTGACAAGCGTTGTAGACGCATCACCAGAAAGAAAGAGCAGTTGCCTTTAAGTTTTTGACTAGCTAACCAGAACTAAATCAGATAATGAAAGATATATTATTGCAAGGAGCGTTGAGTTGTTAAAAGCTGATAAAGGCTTATGGCGCTGATAATCTTTTCCGACTCGTTCAGGTTAAGAAGAGTAAATCCAATCTTTTCTGAGGGGGCAGGTTTGCTGCCTGCTCCCAACTCACTCGATGTAGACATACCTCATAATCAATGCACTTGAGATCCCTGAAAAATCTGCATCTCCTGCAGGAGCGGATTTCTTGTTTCCACAGAGTTGTTTTACCTTTCTTCTTTATATTAAAAAAGTGTGTCATGTCACACTTGTGTGACGTCACACTTATGTGTCATGACTCACTTTTTTGCGTGGTTTCCCTGAATCCATTGTTATGCATACCTGTGTTGTTTGATCTATAAGTAATGTAAAATAAGAGAGTAATGAAATAATTTTTGAAAATTTTCATTTTTCTGCACAAAGGCATTTCTTTCGCTTAATGTGTATATTAGAAAATATGTGATAAAGGTAAACCCTGGGTGATCAGGGGGCGCAAAGTAGTGGATCTTTAAGCCTACACGGAAGTGGTTTAAAAAAAGCCGATTGTGCAGGAATAAAGACAGCCTTACTGCCAAAGATGTTTTTACAAAATCTTTGCAGTAAGGCTTTTTTGTTTTATTTTGTTGAAAAGTTAGGAAAATAAATCAGTATGGTTGATCAACAGGACAATAAGTCTTCGTATCCAATTCCTGCCCTATTGTTAATTGTTGCCATCATTGCAGGTGGAATTCTCAGGTTCTATGCCCCTTTAGAAACCATGTGCCCTCCTCATAACGAAAAAGAGATTGAGTGGTCATTAGGTGAAGAAGATGTAAGTAGCACGCATGTGGCAGGATCCCTTTCAGGCGATCGAAAATCATATCAGACACACGCAAACCAAAAGAGAAGACGTCGACGCATTTAAGGATACAAAAATACCCAAAGATTTTAGACCGGTCATAGGTTCTGAAATTAAGGACATATTAATTTTACCCGTCATGATCACAGCAGGACGTTATGCAGAAAATGTTGAAGACCGATTGCGAAGCCGGTATGCCGTACTCTCTGCACTTCATGTTGCCGGTTACGTGCCAAAGGATGCTGAACATATCGGACATTTTGAAAGAGCGATCCATGGCCAGACCCGTACCATACCTTATGAATGGTTTCAGTTGGATCCATTTCCTTCACAGGAGATGAAAATAAATTATGGCGCCATTCTTGTTCTCTGGCTGGGAGAGGAGTATTTTTCAGGCAAACGGCTTGAAGGTTTGCGAGATTTGTTTAATTATCTTCAGGAACGAATTAAAAACGAATCGCCGCTAACCGTGCTAACCGTTAAGGTGTTTGGTCCAACCAATTCTACCACCCTCGAAGAAATTATTTCAGAAGCAATTCTAAATAAGAATTCTCTGTATGAATATCTCAAAAAGATGCATAAATATCTTGAAGCAGAAAAAGGTTTAGGTAGTATTAAAGGTGATACATTTAAGGAAGAACAGATTGCCTTGGCAAAAAAGGAATTTGAGATGTACTCGCCTTGGGTAACGGTTGATCCGCGCTTAATGATGGCAAAAAAATCTATAACTATGCCTATGTTTGTCAATAAGTATAAGGAAGTACAATCTAAGGATATTAAAGAAGATGCTATTTTTAAACTCATTCTGAGACAGTCGGGGGTTGATTTGCAAAGGTCAATTCACACGGATCATCAATTAGCTAACGAATTAGTACATGAACTGAGACGGCGTGGGATAAACATCAGAAGTAAAAATTCCGGCGATATCATCCTCATCAGTGATTGGGATACTTTTTACGGACGGGCTTTACCCTTATCCTTCATCAGATCTTTGCTTGAAGATCCGGAAGGTAACGAAAAAAACAAGCAAATTTTCAACTTAGATGACACTATTTCCAGCCTCGCAAAAAAGGCAAAAAAGATACACACATTCAGTTACATGCGGGGCATTGATGGTATGACATCTAATGCAGACGATAGTGCCCATTCACCCACAAAGAAGTCAACTGGCACTGCACAAAAAAACAAGAATGATGCCGGTACCGGCTACTTCACTTCGTCATTTGAACAACCCGCGGGTCAAGATCAGTTTGATTACATACGCCGTCTGACCGAGAGGATAAAACAAGAGTATTCCAAAGACAAAGTATGCGCCATTGGTGTTCTTGGCAACGACATATATGACAAGCTGCTTATATTAAGAGCGCTGCGCGACCAATTCCCCAGTGCCATCTTTTTTACCACAGATTTGGATGCCCGACTATTTCATCATACAGAACTTCCCTGGACTCGGAATCTTATTGTGGCATCCAGTTATGGGCTTCAGTTGCATCCTGATTATCAACGGGCAATCCCGCCGTTCCGTTCTACCTATCAAACCTCTCTGTTTACCGCTACACTGCAGGCATTGGAAATCATACCGAAAGAGGAAATCGATTTTGATAACCATGTTAATACACCCAGGATTTTTGAAATAGGACATCGGGGGGCATACGATTTAACTCCTGTTTCTGCTGGCAAATCAGACTCGTCAGGAGCAAAGTCGTTACATCCAGTTCGCTATGACTGTTGGAAAAGCATTCCAACGAAGGATTTTTGGTTTTATCTGGTCTTCATGTTTTTTCTTCCAATAAGCGTTTTTGGCGGGTTGTTTTATTACAATAGACAAGAAACTAATAAAGCTGAAATATATCACACATGGAAGAAGTATTGGGTGGGTTTTTTCATTGCCTGTATATTGTCTTTTGGAGGCCTAACATTTTGCCTGTTCAGATCATCATGGAATGGAACTGGTGAGCCGATTACTTTTTTTGACGGTATTAGTATCTGGCCAACGGAACTGCTTCGTCTTTTTAGCGGATTACTTGCCCTGTATTTCCTGCTTTTTTTCTGTTCAGAGCATCGTGCTTATCGATAAACAAATAAATCAGTTTTGCCCGGAATCAAAACCTGATGCAAATCCGTCAGATGAAAAAACCGATTTGATTCTTGTTGTGGCTACTATCTGGAATAAATATAAGGCCGGTAGAAAATCCAGAAACAACTGGTGGTTTATTGGGATTGCAGCAGTAGCTTATTTGTCCGCAGGCTATCTCTTCATTCTCAAATGTGGTAAACCACTGATCCCTTTTCGTGGTGGAATCAGTTTTTATGTCGATAAATGCGTCCTCATATCCAGCCTTCTCTTTATGTTGATCCTCATAATGTTCGTGATTAATGTCACCTGGCTTTGCAGAAATTTTATCAAGGAATTTGTCGTAACAGGGCTAAAAAATACAGTAAATATACCAAAACTATTAAGCGCCCGGTGCTCTTTAGAAGATGATACCTGTGGGAAGGATGGTAAAAGGTGTCAGGAGAAATACGGTGAATGCCTGAATAAATGTGCTAAACAAATGACTCATGACACATCGGGCTACTGGTTTACCATGAAGATTATTGGAGAAAAAACGAAGGTTATTGGAGAAATGATAAAGTATCCATTTCTGATCTTATTTTTACTCCTGGTTTCCCGCCACAAATATTTTGACAATTGGACGTGGACCGTTCCTTTATCGATCGTTATCGGATTGACGGCACTGGTTGCGCTGTACTGTACGATTATCCTCTTTTATGAAGCAAAAATTGCCCGTCAGCAAATGATAAACCGGTTACGCGAAGAACAACTGGTATTAATAAATATTCAGTTGCCCGAAGAAGTCGATCAATTTAATGATAAGAAATCAAAACTTATAGAACAGCAAATAAGGTCTAAAGGGTATGTTATGAATGAAATTCAGAACCTGAAAAGCGGGGCTTATTCTCCCCTTCTTTCTTTCAATAATCCAATCATAATGGCTATTTTAACCCCATTAGGAGGTATGGGATCAATTTCACTGATTCAGCAATTATCGCAGTTTTTGCGGTAGTAATATTTTCCCGGTTAACTATCGCAACCAATTAGGCCTTTGGTGATTTCCCCCCCTGTTTCCCTCACGTAAACGGGAAGGGTTTGAAATTCCTGTACCTTGAATTCTGTAAGAGTCAGAGTAATTCTCAAAAGGATAATAATCGTAAGGAATGTCATCGTAATTCCTCACAAAAAACCCCGAAGAATCTAGGTGATCCTCAGGGGCATGGTGAATTTACCGAACAAGATTTTTGTGAAAAAGATTTTTGGGAACTTTAAAAAAAAGATAGTGGGCATTTTCTAAGAAAGGAACCGTTGGCATATTAAATAAATCTGCTGAAGATACGTGTGTTTTTACTTGAGAAGAAACATAACAAATATTTTATGGGACGGAGGATATTGTGAAGAACTCAATAATTTCAATGCAGGGTATTGTAAATTGCTTTAGAGCTACAAAGAAAATTATTTTGCCTCTCAGTTTAGCCATTATTATAGGATTCTTGGGATGTTCCCGTGAATTTAAGCGTGGAATGGTATATAGAGAGTGGACCATAGCGATGTCTGAAGAAGGCATTTTTCCCGTCTTCCCTCCCCGTGAAGACGTGCAGGCAGGCGACATTTGGTTGCTTCCAATGCATCCATACGAAACTAAATCAGTTGAAAAGATTGGTGGATTAGGTAAGACGGGGATTTGGGTTACAAATATTCTCTATGAGGAGGTGCGTACGAAAGGTACGTCAACAACGGCCAGTGATTTTTATAAAAACCGTTTTTCATTTCCCAGCACAACGGAGGCTATTAAAAATGCCATTACGAAGAATGCAGCGCACTTAGCGGATGTCCCTATAATGCCGGTTGCAACAAGTGTGGTAGATGTTTTTGCAGCAGGTGATTGTGGCCGTTTAAGGCAAGTAGCTTTTCCTGAATTTACCGTTACTAATATCACGCAAGGCAATTTAAATGCATTAGTCCCAATTGAATATCTCAATGTTGCCCTCGGATTCTCATTTAACAAAATAGGTGAGGTCTCTTTAAAAATTCCTTCTGCAGAATCTTATTGTATTCCCATTAAGATACTTACAGAAGATTTCTTTAAAACGAAGTCAATAGAAGAAATCAAAGACGCCAAGGGAAATTGGTTTATGCTTAAACCTTATGATTATGGAACTAGCGCGTCTCCAGGGATTCCTGGTATAAACTACACAACCTTGAAATTGGCTCGGTCACAGTTTAATGAAGCAGGCAGTAAACTATTACCTCTGTCTGAAGAGATTGACGAACAAAGCGATTATATATGGATAGCAGTAGTTAATGAAGTGTATTATGCCAGGGCAATTGATATGAATATTCGGAAAAGAAGGTTTGGCGGTGGCGCTGCGAATGTTCAACCAATTACAACAAAAATGCTGAAAGAATTAGACAGACTAACGAAGATTCGGGCATCTAAAGAGACGAAAACCACCGAAATACTGCCAAAAAAGGGTGAAGAAAAGACGCTGTCAGATACAGAGGCGGTAACAACATCAACGGATGGAGGGACGGCAACGCCATCAATACCTTCTCCCACGATAGAAGATACAGAAGGGCGGACCATTGTTGAGAACAAAGAGATAACAGAAGGAAATGATGCGTTCGCATTGGCAAAGAAAATAAACGAGTATAATAAAAACATAGGGAATCAATCCGTTCCAGGGGGGTCTGTTAACGTAGTTTCTGTCTCAGATACTGCGGTTGGTTTGCGGCGTCTCTTTGATAGACCAATAGCCGTTGGCGTTCGTGGTGTGATTTTCAAAATCAATCTCAAAGAATCTAGTGAGAAGGAATTGCATGTAGAAGAGATCGCGAGTATCATCGCAAAATGATAACAAAGAAAGGGCAGAAAGAGTAAATTATGACAGTGGGTACGCGTTTAGCCAGGCTAAGCGCGTACCAGATGGTTAAAATCCTTCGCTGGCAAAACCATCGGGAATACCCCCGCCTTTCACTATAATTTATGGAATTCACGGATTGATTTCAGAAAAAAGGAAAACAACAATGTGCAAACAGAGAGTGGTCGGAACAGTTTCGTTTTTTGAAAAAGTATCGGGAAAAGCTCCGTTCGGAGCGATATGCTTACAGACAAACCATTATGCCGTAATCAAACTCCATCGGAGCGGTATGTTGTTTCTGTGTCCCACATGACGCTCCGATGGAGCTAAGATTTTGTATATCGCATTTTCTCTAAACATCTCACCCCTTATATGTTAAGGTGTCTATAATTCATTGAAATATTATAAGAGTCAACTAAAATAGTTAACAGAATTGCGGGAAGGAGCGGTTAACGGAAGGAGTCCGTAGGACGACTGGAGTTAACCGC
>AYTS01000202.1 GCA_002009475.1 Candidatus Brocadia carolinensis
TGGTCTAAAGCCGACAATATATGCGCGCGATTGACTTCTCTTGTCATGTGCTGCCCCTTGGAGCGAAATGACTTCAAGGTTGCTCGTTCTTCCTCGGTAAGTTGAATTTTTGTTTGTCTCATGAAGCACAGTATAATGTTTCGCAATTAATTTGTCAATATACTAGGACTTGCTCTCTATGCAAAAGTACAACTCCGCCTACACTTTTAGCGTAAGTTCGGTCAATACCCACGCCCTTTCTTCACCTTTATCCCATACGTATTAAGTTACGGAACAACAATCCCCGGTAACCCCTTATGCGTACAGCATCCGTCTGTCTTCATCTGGTATCTTTCTATTGTCCCCCCCCACTGGCTGGGTTATCGTGGGTAGATCGGACTTCCCTTCCAGCTTCACTACCCCTTTATCATGGATACGAATTTTTACCTTTACCCTGGAGTTGATTCACCAATCGTTGCAAGTGCGCCATGGTCTAAAATGATTAGAGATAGTCAGATTATGAATCTGCTGAAATTCCTGGTTCTGCCAGTCCTCCCTCTTGACTGGGGTGAACATCCGCTAGAATATCAACCACTTAAGCTCTTAAATGCGTAACTTAGGTTAGACTGCTGGGTACGAATGAGGCTTCGATGCTTCAAGTTTTCGAGAAAATGGAAAACTGACAACAAACGTTTCCCGGTACACCGTTTCTTCAAGATGGGGTTACTCTCACTTGAAAGAGAATTTCTTAGGCGTGTGCTAAGGCATGATAGGTTACCTCTTCTCTGGTATAGAGCAACGCTACTGGGGTCGCTAACTACGAGAAAGACGTATGGTTTAAAAAGGTGCAGTGGTCGTTGTCCAATGTACTTGGCGACGATTGGGGGCTGGAGGCTCTGCCTCCAGTCTACCAGCTAAATATGGAGCCTTTACATCATGCTGACGAGAGTAGAGAGGGCGTTCAGGGATCTCAAGAGCAATCTCGGTCTACGACCGATCTATCATCAGAAGGAACACCGGGTAGACTCACACCTATTTATCTC
>AYTS01000203.1 GCA_002009475.1 Candidatus Brocadia carolinensis
TCGGAAATCGTTTCGTATTTCGATATTCGTATTTCGAATTTGGTTGCGGCCAGAGGCCGCGCCAGGTGAGTATTTCCCTTATTCATAAAAAATATTTTTGCTGAAAATATCAAAATAGGTTTTATAAAACACTATATAACTTCAGCTTCTCCCTGGAGTGTTTGAAACATGGATGCCACATCGAGTTTTTTTGCCCACCTATGGAGATAATCCATATCAAGCTTCGTAAATTGTACCTCATAGACCCGCAAGGCGTCTGTGAATTGTTTTTCGCTGCCACCGGATAATTTGGCCCACCTCAATTTTGCCAATATGGTATCCTCAGGGCTGGAAACAGCAATTCGCATCCCTGATACTTCTTCGGTATACCTTCTTGCAAACCGTGACTGGTCAAAAGGGTCATTCGTCAACATCCAGAAATCGACTTTATCTCCTGAGTTTACATCAATGAGGTTGAACATGCCCTGTCTTCTGATTGCATCCATGATACTTTTTTCATCCAGATAAAAGCCAGGCGATGGGAATGCCTCAACCAGCTTTTTTGCATCCGTCCTTTCTATGGCAACTACGAGGTCTATGTCATGGGTTGATCGTGGTTCACCCTGCAAACTTGAAGCGACAGATCCTGTTACCATATATTGAATCCCAGCTTCGTCAAGTATCTGAATAATTTTTTTTTAATAATTCCTGTTGTGACATTTATTCAGGCGCTCCAGATATATTTTTTTTGGTTTCATCATCCGTTAGATCAGGAAACCTCTTACGCAATCCGTGAAGAAAGAGCTCCCTGGAAAATTGAGATAATTCAAATGCCTTAAGCAGTCTCTGCTCAGGTGACATACGGCGAAGCGCCTGGATGTATAGCTTGTGATTCGGGTGTTTTTTGATATGCATAGTACCTGTTTACTGCACAATTCTGTATGGAGAGTTAAAGGACGAAGTCTTGAATATGCGTAACACTTTCGTTTTTTGAAAAACAGCCCCGTAGGGTGAGATGTTTATAGAAAATGCGATATAC
>AYTS01000204.1 GCA_002009475.1 Candidatus Brocadia carolinensis
GCGCCCACTGCTCTCTCGGCACATCGATATTGCCCAGCGTAAGAATCGTTTTCTGTCGTGGACCTTTCTTCGTCCTTATGGTCTCAACCAGGACCAGACAAGAATATTTCTTATCACCTCTCTTTTTGTATGCATCTCTGATATACATACCATGATTATACCAGAGAAGATGAAAATGTCAACACAATCCTCACTATTCATACACTACATCGCCGGCAAAAATTCTCGACCCTTATTATTCTACCACTTACGACTTGCTCACTATGCAAAAGTACCGCTTCGGCTACACTTTTTGCGTAAGTTCGGTTAATGTCAAATGTTGCTTCTAAATATTCAAATATTAAACTAGCGCTTCTCGAATCTGTAGTAGTACCGGAGGTAACAAAAACTGGGTTGTCCTGCATCACAACCTTACCAAACTTTGCATTTTTTCCCTCTCCGGAATCTTTTTTCCCCTGATGTCCTTGAGCGACAACATCAGATGCATGAATGCAAGAATTACAAATGGAGAAATAACCTGATGTTAGGATTAAAATACTGAGGAAATACGGATTGAGTACAAAAAAGGCACGATAAATCTCCATGATATGTTATTTTCTTTCTTCAACAATACGTTCAACAAGACAAAAAAAGTAATTTTGAACACACGATAATAAAAAGCGTATTTACGTTGATATTTTTTGCATGTTAACCCGACCTTCGCAATTCGAGGGGTAGCCAACCCGCTAAGCCAGTAAATTCAAGGGGTCATGTAAAAAGGTCGGCACTACAGACCGACCTGTCCCGATGCATAAACCTTGGGCGGCGGTTGTTCAGGAAGCGTCAATCCCAATTGTGCCAAAAGGAGTGAAACATCCTTTTCCGGCTGGGTATAGCGGCTCATGACAATATGACGGCCATCCGTTGTCGGTAAATGAACATCAATCATTTGCATGCTCGATAGTTTTTCCAAAATTGCTTCAGACGTCAGCCCTGCGGCTCGCCCCCGGGCAAGATTTCGCAGCGT
>AYTS01000205.1 GCA_002009475.1 Candidatus Brocadia carolinensis
TGAGAATAAAGTTTCCTTAGGTTTTGTTGAAGGGTTGAACAATAAGATTCGAGTGATCCAAAGAAGGGCTTACGGGTTACGTGACGAGGAGTATCTCCGACTGAAAATCCTTACCTGTATGCTCAAGGAGATATAAAAAGAACCCACACGACTACACGATGACCCAAAATGTTTCCTGCGGATATCAATGTTAGAGTGGTAGACGGGACTCACATTAGTGAGCCTGGCAGCACAGGAACAGATTGGAGAATACATTATTCAATAAAACTGTTTTCCCTGCAGTGTGATGAGTTAAAAGTAACGGATGCAAAAGTAGGAGAATCATTTAAGCGGTACGCAGTAAGCAAAGGAGATTTGTTAATTGGAGACAGGGGTTACTGTCATCGCCGGGGGATTGAATACGTAGTAGGATCGGGAGGAGATGTGTTGGTTCGTGCCAATTTAATAAACCCTCCCTTGTGTCAAAGGGATGGCAAGAAGATTCATTTGCTAAGACGCTTAAGAACATTACGTGGAACTCAGGTTGGTGATTGGCCCGTTTGCGTTCAAGGCGACAAAGGGTTTATAGAGGGGCGTTTATGTGCTATAAAGAAAAGCAAAGCAGACGCAGAGAAAGCGCAGAAAAAGGTTTTACAGGAAGGGAGAAAAAAAGGCAGAAAGGTGTAACCGGAAACCCTTGAATCGGCTGGTTACATTTTTGTTTTCACTACATTGCCAGAAAAATTAGTTAAACCTTCGGTAGTGTTAGAGATTTATCGTGGACGTTGGCAAATCGAGCTCGTTTTTAAAAGGTTGAAATCCATAATAGGCTTGGGGCATCTACCGAAGCAAGATCCTATAGGAGCGAAAGCTTGGATTCACGGAAAAATATTTGCTGCATTTTTAATAGAGGCGTTGATACGTGCAGGCGAGCGTTTTTTCCCTTGGGGGTTCCCGATATCAATTGAAATCAAAGAGAAAACGTTGTTTATGGAGAGAGGCATCAATGATGTTGCATTTAATAAGTCAAACAGTAAATCCTAGTATTGGCCTGGCGAAATGTATTAAGGATTGGGAGTGGATATCATTTATGTTAACTGAAAATCCAAGAAAAAGAGCTTCGCAGATGCAATTGTTGGAAAATTTAATTAAAATTTAGGACTTTGTTAAGTTAACGCTTATGCCCCTTACCCCTCTCAAGAGGGGAATTAAGAAATCCCTCCAGAGAGGAGACTTAGGTGGGTATATGGAAAGCAAATTGACCGATCATTCAAATTATATAGGGAATAAACAGATACTCGAGCAATACAAAATCGCCTTCTTGTGTTCCCGCAAATGTCCGGCTGAAATAATCCTCAAATCGTATGACTGGGCAATTGAACAAAGAGAAAAAGGCATCTGTGTCGTATCAGGTTTTCATTCTAAAATAGAGAACGACGTTTTGCACTACCTGCTGAAAGGGAATCAACCTATCATACTGGCACTGGCAAGAGGGCTGAAAAAAAGACTCGAGCCAGCATTACAAGAAGCCTTAAACAAAAACAGACTCTTGCTTATTTCCCCATTTGGCGAGCATGTTAAACGGGCTACCATAGAAACAGCTAATCAGAGGAATCGTCTTATGGCAGAACTGGCGGACGAAATATTTGTTGCTTATGCCGCAAAAGGAGGAAACATAGAAAGGCTTCTTGCGGATATTTCAGTTACAGGCAAAGAGATTTCGTCGTTTAAAATTGGCTAAGTTGTCGAGGAAAAAAATGTCTATATTTAAGTTAGTATCTTCTTTTGAACCACAGGGCGACCAGCCTCATGCCATACAGCAACTGGTGGATGGCTACAAAAAAAATGCCCGGTATCAAACCTTATTGGGTGTGACAGGCTCCGGAAAGACCTTTACCATGGCAAACGTGATTGCTGCCCTGGAAAAGCCTACGTTGTCATGACCCATAATAAAACCCTCGGCAGCCCAGCTTTATAGTGAATTCAAGAGCTTCTTTCCGGAAAATGCTGTAGGATATTTTGTCAGTTATTACGACTATTATCAACCCGAGGCATATATCCCACAACGGGATATCTACATCGAAAAGGAAGCAACGATCAATCAGGAGATTGACCGTCTGCGCCTGGCTGCCACCAGTAATCTCATGTCACGGAAGGATGTTATCATTGTCGCCAGTGTTTCCTGCATCTATGGATTGGGCTCGCCTGAAGAGTATCAGGAAATGTATGTACATCTGGGCAAGGGTGATTCAATAGAAAGAAACAAACTCCTGAGGAGTCTCATTGATATCCAGTATGAACGAAACGACATACAGTTCATTCGCGGCACGTTACGGGTGCGGGGAGACGTTGTGGAGGTATTTCCCGCCTACGAGGAGTTTGGATCCGTATCGCATAGAATTTTTTTGGTGACGAAGTCGACAGGATTTCCATAATTAATCCTACAACGGGGAATACGGTGCAGGAGGTAAAGGAAATATCTGTTTATCCGGCAAAACACTTCGTTATGCCGGAGGGAAAGATCAAAGGAGTCGTCAGGTCTATCGAAGACGAACTGAATGACCGGTTGAAAGAACTTCGTTCAAAAGAAAAGCTACTCGAGGCTCAACGTCTGGAGGCCCGAACACGCTACGACATGGAAATGCTTCTGGAGGTGGGGTATTGTCACGGTATTGAAAATTATTCGAGACACCTCAGTGCCCGTGCGCCCGGCGAAACGCCATACACCCTGTTCGATTACTTTCCCAAAGAATTTTTCCTTATTGTTGATGAGTCCCATGTCTCTGTCCCGCAGATTGCCGGTATGTACCATGGCGACCGTGCGCGCAAGGAGACGCTTGTCAACTATGGTTTCCGCCTGCCTTCAGCACTCGATAATCGCCCCTTGCGGTTTGATGAATGGGAAAAGAGGATCCATCAGATCATGCTTGTTTCGGCAACGCCTGGCCACTATGAGCTAGAGAAAAGCAAGGGCAGGGTGGCCGAACAGATTATTCGTCCAACCGGTCTTGTCGATCCGATAATCTATGTGAAACCTGCCAAAACTCAGGTAGGGGACCTCCTGAAACAAATTAAGAAGCGGGCACAGAGGAGGGAACGGGTGCTGGTAACGACGTTGACGAAACGTCTTGCCGAAGACCTGAGCGAATATATCCAGGAAGAAGGACTCAAAGGCATGTACCTCCACTCGGAAATAGACGCGATAGAAAGGGTAACCATATTGCGTGATTTGAGGATGGGAAAATTTGATGTGCTGGTGGGTGTCAACCTCCTGCGGGAGGGACTTGATTTACCGGAGGTCTCGCTGGTAGCGATCCTCGATGCGGACAAAGAAGGGTTTCTGCGTTCTGAGACTTCGTTAATACAGACCATTGGCCGGACTGCCAGGAATGTGAATGCGGAGGTAATCTTATATGCGGATCAGACAACAAACTCTATGAAACGGGCTATCGACGAGACCAACCGTCGCAGGGCAATTCAAACAGCATATAACAAGGAACACAACATTACCCCACGGACAATACAAAAGGAGATTAAAAAGGGTATTGAAGATGAGGTCTCATCGCATAAGCTCGTTTACGAAACCGTCGCGGAAAGTGAAGAAGAATACATTACCCAGGAGTTTGTGAACGAACTGGAGGAAGAGATGCTCAAGGCGGCAGAGGCATTGGAATTTGAACGTGCAGCCGAGTTGCGGGACAAAATTCAAAGAATCCGTTCTAAATGATTATGAAACATCCATGAGCCTCTGGCTCACAAGAGATAATAAAAATGTCACCCTGAGCCGAAAGCAAAGGGTCTTGCTAAGACCAGATTCTTCGCTCCGCCCAGAAGGACCATACGGTGTTATTTTCAGGGGAAAAAGTTGTTTTCCCGTTCTCTGCCTCTCAAATAGCCAAACGAGGCCATTGACATTAAGGAGGTTGTATTATAGTATTATTCGACACATATTTTCAGAAAACGATGTTGCCAGTATCATGATTTTTTTACTCAATAGAAAGGAGAAAGGAAGAGATGTCGACAAAAGATAATTTGCAGGATGCCTTTGCAGGTGAATCGCAGGCCAACAGGAAATACCTTGCCTTTGCAAAAAAAGCTGACGAAGAGGGTTTCAAGCAGGTGGCAAAACTTTTTCGTGCTGCGGCTGATGCTGAAACGGTGCATGCTCACAACCATTTACGGGTATTGGGCGGTATTAAAACAACAAAAGAAAATATCCAGGAGGCCATTGGCGGCGAAACGCATGAGTTTACCACGATGTACCCGCAAATGATTGAGGAAGCCAAGAAGGAAGGAAACAAACAAGCTTTGCAGAGCTTTGAAATAGCCAGCAAGGTGGAGAAGATCCATGCCGATTTGTATCAAAAGGCATTACAAAATTTAGGTAAAAATGAAGCCGTAGATTATTATGTATGCCAGGTCTGCGGAAATACGGTTGAGAAGGATGCACCAGATACCTGTCCAATCTGCGGGGCACCCAAGTCAAAGTTTACCAGGATTAGTTAAGACTTATCCAAAGAACGGGCTTTTGAAGTGTAATCGTAAGGGGGGTGAACGATTGTTTGCCCCCCTATTTTTTGGATAACAAACCGACTGGTTGTCTGAGATATTGATATAAGACAGGAATTTGATGCTTGAGATTTACAAAAAACTACCCAAGACAAACTGTGGTAAATGTGGGGTTCCTACGTGTATTGCCTTTGCACTTAAGGTAAAAAACGCACAACTCAAGATTGAGGTTTGCCCTTATGTCACACAAAAAAATAGGGAAGTGACAACCCCAAAACCCATGGCCACCATGGAGGATAACTACGAACGTGTGAGCAGCGAATTAGAAGCCGAGGCCAAACATACGAATTTCAGGGAAGCAGCGCTTGCCACAGGGGGCTATTTCGATACCGGCAAAGATGGGGAAGTGATAAAACTCACCATGATGAACAAACCGTACGAGATGCGCAAGGAGGGGTTGTTTGAAAACAATACCTATTGCCACGATTCATGGGCGAAGATCATTATCTACGATTATATACGCAGAAAAGGAAACAAACCTTTCACGGGAGACTGGGTTACCCTGGGGTACTTCCCGCATACCGCCTCGCATGTAAAGGCGTTTCAACGGAATGCGGAAGAGAAGGTTGCGTCAGCGTTTAATAAAGATATGCATGGTCTGAAGGCGCGATGCCGAGAACTGGGAGGCATTGAGACGCAAGGAAAGATGAGGGCGGACTATATCTGTCGCTTTGACCTCTTACCGCAGATACCTTTATATTTATGCTTTTGGGATGCGGACGAAGAGTTTGCAGCTAGTTGCAAACTCTTTTTAGACAGCAGTGCGGAAGCCTACATCGACATAGAATATCTTGCCTATCTTGTGGAGAGATTTGTTGAATTATTTATTCATTCATGACTAGAGTAAACGTATTAAATGAGTTGACACGTGCGAGCGACAGAGATGCCGAAGTTGCGAGCCCAAGCGAAGCAAACCCATGAGATTCCTCGCTTTGCTCGGAATGACAGTCATAGCAGAGATTGCTTCGGGCTAGTGCCCTCACAATGACAACTTTCTTTAAGCTTTTACTCTAAAGGGTAAAGGAATTTCTTATGGCAAATTGCTGGAAATGCGGTCTCTTTCTCGGCGAAAAAGATGAATGGAAAAAGATGACGACCACAAAGGGAGACATCTGCATCCTGTGCTATAACAAGGCGAAAGAGGTCGATGCTCCTCGGATAAAGGCAGAAATGGATGCCTTTTTGAAGGACAAGGAAGAATTGTAACTCGTGCTCAATTGACTGGCGCAGCGCTGTCATTATCACGGCCAGAATGGATATGAGCATGTGATTTTTTATTGTGGCTCCTGAGTTGCCACAGCACACAACCCTCTCGTATCTCAAAGATGCGGGTTCGGAAGATGCCTGTTTGTATGCAGGCTTACGAAGTGAGCAGATTGCCAACCCGGACGTTTCTATCGTAATGGGTCCAGAGTATAAATTCCCTAGCGCAGCAAAGCCGCATCTAATTCTCCGTTGTGAAAGCGGGAGATTGCTTCGGAAAAGACCCTCGCAATGACACAGGCTATGCCTTTGATGATATATTGTGCGTTGTCATTGCGAGCGAAGCGAAGCAATCTTTCTCTCTTAAACAATCTGTACCTCCCGATAAGGGATAAATAGGGTTGTGAAAAAACTTACAAAAAAAGAAGTTTTTACACGGTAATATTATAACTGAAAAATCTATGAAACTTGATAGAGCTACTCTTATTGATGTGGTCAGGAACACGCCCCTGGTTTCTCTTGATTTAATTGTAAGAAACGTCCAGAAACAGGTACTTCTGGGCTTTCGAAATAACGAGCCGGCCAGAAACTATTGGTTTGTGCCTGGCTCCCGAATTTGTAAAAGCGAACGCATCTCACAGGCTTTTGAGCGTCTTTCCTGTGAGGAACTCGGCACTCAATTGTCCATTCAAGATGCTCAATTCCTTGGCATATTTGAACACTTCTATCAGGAAAATTTTGCTCAAAAACCCGGGATTGACACCCATTATGTTGTGCTGGCTTACGAAGTCAAACAATTCAACCCCCTCCACGATTTGCCACGGGATCAGCATAGCCAGTTTCGGTGGTGGTCGGTAACCGATCTCTTGCACGCGCAAGAGGTACATCCTCATACCAAGGCATATTTTCAGTAATCTTCCCGGGGTTTGCAAGAAATGATATGTCGTTTCATTCGAATCAGGAGATAATCCACACACTATCACTCACTTATAAGAATCTGCTTGTTGCAGATAATATTTTGTTGCATTTTGTCCTTGTTACTGGTAACATTTTATTCTTTTCCTTCGGGTAAAAATAAGTAACTGAATATTTTTAGGAGAATGATATGGCAAATGGATTCAGCGGAAAGAAGAAGCATAGGTTAAACAGGAAAAAATATCTCTTAAAAAGGCGAAGAAGAAAACACGAAAAGGTTAAATAGCAATACCATTTTTCAAGCCGTGCCCTTATTAAGCGTAATAAAAAAGGGGCATCATGAAAATCAGGATGCCCCTTCGTATGGTTTCTACGCCCGAGTAACTTTTAGTTTGTCGCTATACCTTCAATAAAACCCTCTAATTTTCTGCTACGCAATGGATGCTGGAGTTTACGAATAGCTACACTTTCAATCTGGCGTATTCGCTCTCTCGTTATATTAAAACGCTCTCCAATTTCCTCCAGGGTATGAGTATACCCATCGCCAATTCCAAAACGCAATTTAATAACCTCTCGTTCTCTGTAGCTCAAGGTATCCAGAACCTTTTCCAACTGGTCCTTTAGTAACGTTTGGTGAGCATTCGTAACCGGCGACTCAGTCTTCTTGTCCTGGATAAAATCCTCAAACATCGTCTCGCCACCTTCACCAATCGGACTCTCTAACGATATCGGTTGCGATGCAATCCGAAATACCCGATATACCTCAGAAACAGGGATTTTCGCCTCTTTTGCGATAGCTTCAATCTTTGGCTTTCTTTCAAGCCCTCCCTGGGACGCTTTTAATACCATGTTGGTTTTGTTGATCACATCGGTCATGTGTACGGGTATACGCACCGTTCTTGCCTTGTCATCTATTGCCCTGATAATTGCCTGTTTAATCCACCAGGTAGCATACGTGCTGAATTTGAAACCCATACGGTAATCATATTTGTCAACAGCCCGCATGAGGCCCGTATTCCCTTCTTGTATGAGGTCGTGAAAGACCAGGCCTCGTTTCCTGTACCTTTTGGCGATACTCACCACTAACCGCAAATTGCCTTCGGAAAATTGATTCCTGGCAGATTCATACTCATTATTAATCGACTTAATTGCGTAAATAGTTTTTTCCGTTTCCCTGACATTTCTCGCAGATAAGAGTTTTATATCATAGGCACGGTAGGAACATTTCCCGAGAATTTCGCTTTTATAAAACGATCCCCTGGAATTTTCCTTATAGGACACAATCTTCTCTAAAATTTCCAATAAATCTCTCATTACCGGCAGGATCGTTTCCGAGCGAACGTGCACTGCCTCTAACTCCTTCACCGCAGATCTCTTCCTCGCAGCTATCTTTTTCAGGATTCTAATCTTCAAATTTTTAGAGACGGATTGCTTGTTTATCTTTTCATAATCTCTCAGATTCTTCCCCAGGATTTCTTTAATTTTTTTTGCAACGCCCTGGATTTGTTCAACCATTTCATTTTTGCTTTGGTCTTTTGTTGCTGACGTTTCAACAAATTGAACGAGGTCTGACTCACTGACTAACTGCTCAAGAATGCGCACATACCTTTCCAACCCATAATCAAACCTCAAAACCCTCCGGTGGAGTAAACGGCTCATTATTTTTACCTTCTTTGCAAGATAGAGTTCTTCTTCCCGAGATAACAGAGGCAATTTTGACATCTCTTTTAAATAAAGCCGGACGGGGTCGTAGTCTTTATATTTTATCTGATCTTTGAGCACTTCTACTTCGTTCAAATCATCTTCGGTAGCATAATTTTCATAGTTTTCGTCAGTTAAGTGATCAATTTTATATTCAAATGCACTCATTTTAAGATCTTCCTGCCTTTGGATTGAACTTTATAAAATATGACAATTTCAGAACATATAACAAAAATTTATCATAAAATGTTTACACAAAATATACATTTTTAAAATACATCATAACCAACCAATCTGAAATATTTTAACAAAAACAGATATTTTCCGTGAAAATGTGGCAGAATGAAGTTTTCAGGTAATAAAATTATGTATCTAAGCAAAACCTGAAATACAGCTTTATACTTTTTTGTTGACTAATGGTAAATAATTAAATACTATTTTACCTTAATTAACAATCATTTTTGTTTATTATTGACTTCATTCTACTATGGAAACTATAGAAAAACTTACAAAAAAGCTGAGAAACCACGGTATGAAGATTACGCCACAAAGGCTGATGATCTTCAAGGTTTTAGAGAATAACACCACCCATCCATCTGCGGAAAATGTTTACAAAAGAGTAAAAAGAATATATCCCAGCGTATCATTTACCACCATTTACAAAACCCTGGAAACTTTAAGAAAATTGGGAGAAGTGAAGGAATTTGTCATTGACGATGACCGCAAACATTACGATCCCAATACGAACTTACACCACCATGTCGTCTGCTCTTCCTGTAAAAGGATTCTCGATGTATTTGAGGATTTCTCACCCTACGTCAAACTGCCAGATGCCGTAAAAAAGGACTACACCGTCTCTGGATTTCAGATATTTTTCCATGGTATCTGTAAGGAATGCAACTGAAACAGAAAGAGCCCACGCGGTACAAAGCTAACTCATATCTCTGCCTGCAAATTTCCAGCATCAATTTCGATGCAGTTATTCTCGGAACATTATTTTGATGCAATAACAAGGGCACTAAATAATGATGCGTGACAAGGATCCGTTATCAAGCGTTCAGGATGCCATTGAACACCCACAAAAAATGGATACCCTTCGAGTTCTATAGCTTCAACAATACCATCTTCAGTATGTGCCGTAGCGACTAGGCCGTTGCCCAATTTATCTATTGCCTGATGATGTACACTATTCGTCTCAAGATGCTCCGCCCCAACAATCTTATACAGGCGAGACCCCTTTTCCACCGCTACCGGATGGGTATAGTGCTTGTTTTGCAAATCTTTATGAACAAGACAGGACGTACCGTGTGACGGGATATCCTGAATAAGAGAACCACCGAAAACAACGTTTACCAGCTGAGCACCATAACAAATAGCCAGAATCGGTTTTTTCATTTGAAAGGCGATATTTACCAGGAAATTGTCGGAAATATCCTTGTCTGGATGAACGCATATAGTTTTTTTGTGTTGGTCTTTTCCATATCGGTGAGGGGGAACATCATTGCCTCCGGTAAGGAGTAAGCCATCAATCCTTTTCAAGGAGTTGCGAACATCGTCGCCATCTTTCATGATAGGCAACAACAAGGGAATGCCACCCCCTGCAATAATAGCCTCAACATAATTTCTGTAAACGAAAGAGTAGGGCTGTTTACCTTCCTCTTCATAATCACAATTGATACCAATTATTGGTTTCATACCAGATAATTCCTCACTGCCTTATCTGAGTAATGCTTTTTAGATGATCGCACAAGAAGTAGGCATTGACTCAAAGCAACGGTTTCTTCGGCATGCAGTTAACGTGTAGTTTCTTAATGTGTTAAACCGTTGAATTTGCATTGAATCGCGAACGGTGGATGGGCACTTGGTATGAAAACTTTGCCAGACATGCTTTCGTTTCAGGTCTTTCTAGTCCTGCTAAAGAATATAGCGGCTTAGATCCTCATCTTTTGCTATAGCTTGTAATTTATCCTGCACGTATTTCGCGTTAATAATCACTTCCGCGCCTCCCATGTCAGACGCATCGAACGAAACATCTTCCACGAGTTTTTCCATTACCGTATGCAGCCTCCGTGCGCCGATATTCTGGGTGCGCTTGTTAACCTGTACGGCAATCTCTGCTATCGTCTCAATGGCATCATTTTCAAATCGCACCTTAATTCCCTCAGTTTCCAGGAGTGCCTTATATTGTTTTACCAAGGCATTTTTAGGTTCGGTCAGGATGCGCAAAAACTCCTCTTTCCCCAGATCCTCCAACTCTACACGAATGGGAAACCGACCCTGCAACTCAGGGATTAAATCAGAGGGCTTGGAAACATGGAACGCACCGGCTGCGATAAAAAGCATACGATCGGTCTTGACTACTCCGTATCGGGAATTAACCGTGGTACCATCCACGATCGGCAACAAGTCTCTCTGCACACCCTGGCGGGAGACATCGGGGCCGTGAGCAGATTCACGTCCGGCAATCTTATCGATCTCATCAATAAAGATAATTCCAAATTGTTCCGTTCTTCGAATCGCTTCCTGAATAACTTTCTCCCGATCAACAAGCTTTTCAGCCTCTTCATGGGTCAAAATCCTTTTTGCCTCAGCTACAGGAACCTTTCGTACCTGAGCACGGGGAGGGATCATTTTTTCCAGCATATTCTGGAAATCCATACCCATTTCCTCAACCCCAGCGACAAAACCCTGCAGCACATAAGGCTTTTCATGGGTGGTGAGTTCTACCATACGGTTTGAAAGTTCCCCGTCATGCAGCTTTTTACGGAACTTTTCCCGTGTGCTAATCTGTTGTTCTTCTGTTTCAACATTGGGTTGTTCGGTGCTCTTTGTCACCGGCGGCAACAACAGATCCAGGAGCCGTTCTTCGGCCATTTTCTCTGCCTTTTCCTGTACCGACTGAATCATTTCTGCCTTCACCATGTTTACGCCGATCTCGGTAATGTCACGCACCATGGATTCCACATCGCGGCCGTGGTAACCAACTTCTGTGTATTTTGATGCCTCCACCTTAAGGAAAGGCGCCCTCACGAGTGCAGCCATGCGCCGCGCAATCTCTGTTTTTCCCACACCGGTAGGACCTATCATAATAATATTCTTCGGCAAAACCTCTTCCCGCAAATCGTCAGAAAGTTGGTGCCGGCGCCAGCGGTTGCGAATCGCAATTGATACCGCGCGTTTGGCATTTTTTTGGCCAATAATGTATTTGTCGAGCGCTTCTACAATCTTTCGTGGTGTTAGCTCATTCACTACTTAACCTCCTCCACCTTGATATTCCTATTGGTATACACACAAATGTCCGCTGCTATAGAAAGGGCTTCTTCAACGATCTCTTTCGCAGACAATGAGGTATGTTTCATCAATGCCCTGGCTGCCGCAATGGCATACGCACCACCGGAACCTATACCAATAATGCCGTCATCCGGCTCAATCACGTCACCGCCACCTGAGATCAAAAAGGAATATTGCTTATCGACAACTACCAAGAGGGATTCCAGCTTCCTGAGCACCTTATCCGTTCGCCATTCCTTGGCCAGTTCATGCGCACTTCGCAGCACGTTTCCCTGATACTGTTCAAGCTTGGCGTCAAACCTTTCCATAAGGGCAAAGGCATCCGCAGATGAACCGGCAAAACCTACAATAACCTTGTCATGATAAAGCCTCCGAATCTTTTTGGCATCCTGCTTTACTACCGCGGCATTCATGGTGACCTGTCCGTCACCACCAATGGCAACGTGCCCATCTTTCCGGACGGCCAATATGGTTGTTGATACAATGACTGGTTTCAAATATCACTTCCCTTTCAAGTAATGAGTCGGGGGATTATGGCGCTGATTGTTACGCAGAATACACCTCGTATTGCGAAAGGACAGATACTATCAATTTATTGATAAGTTATCAAGGCTTTTCTTGTTGCTTCATGTTTGACAAACAGCAAATCGCCCGTATAATTGTCTATTGGCATCGTCTGTGAAATCTGCGAATTCAGGTCGCTAAATCAATTTGTTAGAGAAGGAGGTATGTGTGATGAAAGCCAAAGATATTATGAACAAGATTGTTACAGCGGCAAAGCAAAACACCATCGGCAGGGACCTGGCGGTTAAATTATTATCAGGCATGTATAGCGGATTACCGATTGTCGATGAAAAAGGAAAGGTCATTGGAATTGTGAGCGAGTTTGACCTCCTGAAGGCCATTCAAAGCGGAAAGGCTCTGCAACAGGTAACAGCAGGGAGTATTATGTCAAAAAATCCCATCTGTGTAACCGAAGATACCTCAGTTGAGCAGATTATAGACCTTATGACAAAGCACAACATCATTCGCGTTCCCGTCGTGAGAAATGATACGCTGGTAGGAGTAATCTCCCGATGTGATATCCTGAATAGCATCGTTGAACCAGAATTCGTAACATTCTTCGCCGATTAAACATGAAAAGATTTCTTGTGCCTCTTACCGTTATTTTTTGTGTCTGCAACACAGCCTGCAGCGTCCCGCAACATCGTATATATCCAGAGCATACGCACATTAAAAATACGAATCTATCGGTTACGGACATACTCCATAACGACTTTGATATAGTAAAAAGGATGTTATACCTCCTGGGAAAAGCCACCTATTGCCTGGAGAATGGAAAACCCGTTTCCAAGGGAAATTTTCAAGACCTGATAAAAATCATCTCTGAATTTTCTGATAAGCACCATCAGGAGAAGGAAGACAAGGTACTCTTCCCCGCACTCAAAGTAAAAAACGATGGCGAAAAGAAGGATTTCTTAGGACGGCTTCTTATGGAACATGTATCAGCGCGTGACGCCATAAGAAATCTGACCAGCGCGCTCGTCAATTTCGATCAGGGAAAAAAGGCAAGACGGAAGATAGCCAAAATCGCTCATTCGTATATCAAGCAGATGGAAAAGCACATTGAAATGGAGGAAAAAATCCTCTTCCCATGGATAAACAAGGTGTTGACTGCTGATGAGCAGGCAATGTTCATAAAGAAATTCGAAGACATGGAAAAAGAGGACATTGCAAACGGTGTGCATGAAAAATACAGCGCTATGATCGAGATGCTTGAGAAGCAGTTAGAGATTAGCATGGGTAATGTCCAAACTTTATGAAAACGGGCGTGGTGTTGAACAGTCTCAAGAGGTTTGCCGTGGGTAGTTTGATATTCAGCCAGAAGGCGTTTGTAATCTTTAGCCTGCTTGGATTGGGAACTTCAGTTCAAGGTGGCTGAGGGTCAACAAAGAATTTTTTGTAATTGGGGTACTTGTCTTTGAAATCATTTTTGGTTGCGGCATAGCCGCACGACAAAGCTTTTCTTCATCTCCTTCCAGCTTTTTCCAAGTATTATCCGCTTTCGTCTGATTTCCGCGCAGCTGCCATTTTGGATTGAGAAATCTTCCAGAATATCTACCAATAAACAGAGATATCTTTAAAGCTCACTACAAATTTCGCTTGACAGCAAATCTTATTTATGCTCTATATTGATTATTTAGTCAAACTAAAGAATTTATTAATTTGAAAATACTCTCGATATAAATATGACACCCTACTGATAGAACGGCAATATTTATGGGAAAGGGATTGTCACCAATATTCTCTCTGCGCAGGACGATAATCCTGGGACTACTTATTGGTTTGTCAGGAGTAGTGATTGGCTTCATTCCTTTTGTAAGTAGTCTTGAGGAGAATATAGATCTTGGTTTATTATTTAGGGGTCATCGCGTAGTCGTGTGGGTCATTTTATATTTCCTTGAGCATACAGGTAAGGATTTTCAGTCGGAGATACTCCTCGTCACGTAACCCGTAAGCCCTTCTTTGGATTACCCGAATCTTATTGTT
>AYTS01000206.1 GCA_002009475.1 Candidatus Brocadia carolinensis
AAAATGTCAACACAATCCTCACTATTCATACACTACATCGCCGGCAAAAATTCTCGACCCGTATTATTCAACCACTTACGACTTGCTCACTATGCAAAAGTACCGCTTCGGCTACACTTTTTGCGTAAGTTCGGTTAGAGAGGACGGGAGTATTAGTCCCAGGAGTTATAGGGATAGACGAGGTATCATTGAGGAAGGGTCATACGTATCGGATCGTGGTAAGCGATTTGGAGAGAAAGCGACCGGGGGCAAGGACAGGTCTGCGGATAGTCTGGATACGTTTTATGAGTGGCTTGGACACAAGAGGACAAAAAAGATACGGTTGGCGGTTATGGATATGTGGAAGGCATTTGAGAAATCCACACGAAAGAATGTGCCAGGGGTATCTGTTCTGTATGATAAATTTCATGTGATGAGACACTTGGCAGAGGCCTTGGACACGATCCGCAAGCAGGAGTATGCCCGGTTGAAGGGCAAGGATCGTTCGTTTATCAAAGGGCAGAAGTATACCTTGTTGTCGAATTGGGAAAACCTCACATTGGACGGGAGAAAGGCGCTCAAGAAGCTGTTCGAGGCCAACAAGCGAATCAACATCGCTTATATCCTGAGAGAGTCTTTCGGGCAGCTATGGAATTATCAGTCGGAGGGATGGGCAAGGAAGTTTTTCGATAACGGGAAGGAATCATTGAAGTGGCAACGGTTAAAGCCTTACGAGAAGTTTGCAGAAATGATAGAGAAGCACGGGAACGGTATTGCCGCTTATAGCAAACCTGAGAACAAAGTCTCATTAGGTTTTGTCGAGGGTCTTAATAACAAGATTCGGGTGATACAGAGGAGGGCATACGGCTTGAGAGCTGAGGAATATCTTCGGCTAAAAATTCTTACTTGTATGCTGAAGGAGATATAAGACTCTTCAATTTTACCCACTCACTTGCCTGAAGACCCTATTTTACTTTTGTGAATAAAGCAAACTAATATTCTTCTAAATGATACCACTCGGCATTTTCAAGCCAATTATAGGGTCGTGAAATGAAATTGATGATGTTTTCCAGGATGACATAGTGTCTCTTCTCTTCATCTGCTATTTTTAAAAATATCTCTCTGTGCGAGGGATTCGTTGCTTCAGCGGCCTTTTCAGTATAAAACTCCTGACTCTTTTTTTTCTATTTCCTGCGCCTTTTGATATAATTCTTTTTGCCCGACGTTTACCTTAAGGGTATCTTTCCCTTCCTTCATCTGCACGAAGATATTTTTTTACCTGTGATAATATCTCACTATCGGACAATTGAGTGGTTTCATTCTTTTTCATCTTCTGCAAAATATCGTAATGCTTTACCTCAGCATCTGCCAGCATACCCAATATTTTTTTTCAGTCCGGCATTTTGTGTTTTTTGAGCTGAATTACGATAATAATTTTCACCATCTTTTTCCATCTGCATGGCAAAATCATAGATATTCATCTTGTGACCTCCTGTTTTTCTTTCGTCGAATAAACCCCGAGGAGATGTAAGTTGTTAAACAAATGCAGCGCTTTTTGGAATAGGCTATTTTCAGATGAGTTCCTCCATCTCAGACCTGGGGGCGCGCATCATGAGATTGCTCACTGCCTCTAAAGGGTTTTTGTTTGAGAAGAGCACGGAGTAGATTTCTTTTGTGATGGGCATTTCCACGGAAAATTTATGGGAAAGCGCCACAACGGATTTTGTAGTCCATACGCCTTCAGCAATCTGTTCCATCGTCTCCAGAATTTCCTGCAATTTCCTCCCTTTCCCAATCTGTTCGCCTACCCAGCGGTTTCTTCCATAAGGACTGATACATGTCGTGATCAGATCACCCAAACCCGTAAGTCCTGAAAAAGTGCTTTTCTGTGCCCCCATGGCGATGCCGAGGCGGCTAATCTCTGCCAACCCCCGCGAAATAAGGGCGGCCTTCGAATTGTCTCCAAACTTCAGGCCGTCACAGATACCTGCGGCTATTGCGATCACATTTTTCATGGCGGCACCCAACTCAACGCCGGCCATATCGGGGTTAGTATAGACCCGGAACCGGTCAGTGGTAAAAACCCCCTGAACCATCCGCGCCAGGTTGTCATCTTTTGATGACGCAACAATAGTCGTTGGCAAGCCATACGCAACTTCTTGTGCATGGCTTGGCCCCAGGAGCAAAGAAATGGGCCGTTTGCCCAGCACGTTGGCAATGATCTGACTGGGTGTCATGAGCGTGTCGTTTTCAATCCCTTTGGTAACGCTGACGATTGGTATCTCTTGAGAAAAAAACATCTTTGAATTTCATAAGTACCGTGCGCAGGTAAGGGGTGGGTGTTGCAGACACCACAAGATGACTGTCTTTTAACCCAGGTGAAATATCTGAGGTAATGGATATGCCGGAAGGTATGGGAAAGCCTTTTAAAAATTTGATATTTTCTCTTTTTTCCTTCAAACAATCTACATATGATGCATTGGCACCCCACAAGGTAACTTCGTAGCCTTTTTTATGTAAAAGAAGGGCAAGCGTGGTACCCCATCCACCATTGCCAATAACTCCTATTTTTTTAACGATGTATTTCGGATCCATTATTACCCGGAGAGAGAAAAAACAGGGCTGGATTACTCCAGCCCTTGAAATGTCTTATTAAAACCGAAAGGAAGCGAATCCTTTTATTTTGCAGCCTGATACTCCCCTACTTAATATAATGGATGAGCAGAGCAGAGTTCTTTTACCGTTTTACGAATAGTGTCTTTCACTTTGGAATCGTTTGGATGAGAAAGGGCTTTGTCAATACACTCCGCTATTTTAATGACTGCTGCTTCTTTCATTCCCCGCGAAGTAACTGTAGGTGTTCCGATACGAATCCCATTTGGCTCGTTTGCACTTGCACCTTTTTCATCGAAAGGAATCGTATTCCTATTCAGAATGATGTCAACAGATTCCAGCAATACCTGGGCTTCTTTTCCGGTAATATTCTTGTTGCGCAAATCAATGAGGAAGAGGTGGTTGTCCGTTCCGCCAGATACAATGGTATACCCCCGTTTTATAAATTCCTGAGCCATTGCCTGTGCGTTCTTCACGGTCTGCCGCTGGCATTGTTTGAATTCTTCCGTCATCGCTTCTTTAAAGCCAACTGCCTTTGCGGCGATGATGTGCATGAAGGGGCCACCCTGAATTCCAGGGAAAACCATGGAGTCTATCTGTTTCGCATATTTTTGTTTGCATAAGATCATACCTCCTCTGGGTCCCCGTAGCGTCTTGTGGGTTGTTGTGGTAACAAAGTCTGCATAAGGAACGGGGCTGGGGTGTACGCCACCGGCAACGAGTCCGGCGATGTGAGCAATATCGGCCATAAAGTATGCCCCAACCTCATCCGCTATCTTGCGGAATTGGGGAAAGTCAAGTATTCGCGGGTATGCGCTTGCGCCGGCAATGATCATGTGGGGTTTTGTTTTCAGGGCAATGGAGCGTACTTCATCATAATCAATATATCCCGTTTCCTTCTTTACCCCATAATGGGTAATCTCATACATCATGCCTGAGAAATTCTTTTTAAAACCGTGGGTGAGATGTCCGCCGTGAGACAAATCCATACCGAGAATACGGTCTCCTGGTTTCAGAACAGAAAAACAAACCGCCATATTTGCCTGCGAACCCGCGTTCGGCTGCACATTAGCGTGTTCTGCACCAAAAATTTTCTTTGCACGTTCAATTGCCAGTAATTCTACCGTGTCCACATTTCCACAACCGGCATACCATCGTCTTCCGGAATAACCTTCTGCATATTTATTGGTCATAGAAGAGCCCTGGGCTTCCTGGACTGCAGGGCTGCAAATGTTTTCAGATGCGATCAGGTCTACGGTATTTTGTTGTCTTTCAGTTTCTTTCTGTATAGCCTGCCAAACTTCCGGGTCGTCGTTTTTTTAATGTAATCATAAATATAGCCTTATCCTTTAAAATATGTTTTCTGTTGTGCTGACTCTGTGTCAGCAATGAGCAGGGAATTGATATCTGCTCATGGGCCTTTTCTTAAATCATCAGGAAAGTTTAGTGCACTTTTGCCATTCTCCATTTCAAATAAGTTTCCATAAACTCGTCAATTTCACCATCCAGTACGGCTTGGGTATTCCCTGTTTCTTTGTCTGTGCGCAAATCCTTTACGAGGGAATAGGGTTGTAATACATAGGAACGAATCTGATGACCCCAGGCAATTTCTCCCTTTTCATCATACGCAGCGGAGAGTTCTTTCTCTCTTTCCTTCTCTTTTATCTGATACATCTTTGCCTTTAACATGCTTAAGGCCATTCGCCGATTCTGGTGCTGTGAACGCTCACTCTGGCATTGGACGACAATCCCCGTGGGGATATGGGTTAACCGGACGGCTGATGAAGTTTTGTTTACATGCTGGCCGCCAGCGCCGGATGCACGGTAGGTATCTACCCGCAACTCGTTTTCGCTAACTTCAATCTCTTCTTCCTCTTCGATCTCCGGCAGTACATCGACCGCTGCAAATGACGTGTGCCGCCTTGCGTTCGCATCGAAAGGGGAAATGCGCACCAAACGATGCACCCCGATTTCCGATTTCAAGTACCCATAAACATAGTCGCCTTTTATGAGGACGGTAATTCTTTTAATTCCGGCTTCTTCGCCAGGCAATATGTCAATAGGGGAGAGCGTATACTCGCTCTTTTCAACCCACCGGCTGTACATGCGAAACAACATGGATACCCAATCGCACGACTCTGTTCCACCCGCTCCCGCATAAATACTCAAATACGCATTACAGTGGTCATGGGGTTCGCCAAGCAGGGTACGCAATTCAAACTTTTCAAGTTTTTGAGTAAAAGACTTTATATCTCTGATAACTTCAGCTTCTGCTTGTTCATCGTGTTCTTCCTCGGCAAGCACCGATAAACACTCAATGTCATCCAGCGTCTTTTGTAATTCCTGCAGGGGTAAGATAATTCCTTTGAGCGACTTTAGTTTTCCAATCGTTTGCTGTGCCTTTTCCTTGTTTTCCCAAAAGGTTGGCGAAGCAAATTGCTCCTCTAAAGCGGATCGTTCCTTTTCTTTATTTGCCAGGTCAAAGAGAGTCCCTCAGGTGGAGTAGCCGTTCTCGGAGGGGGGGTAGTTCCTTTGCTATATTGCCAATCATAATTACGTTACCTTGTGTTAAAGTCTATCTGATATCTCTCTGCGTATTTTTCACAGGATTATCTGAAACATTTGAAACAAACCGAAAGTCCTATCGAAAGACGGCATTATAAATTATGAAATATGGATATGTCAACATAGAATTTGGAATTGACTTGAACAGGAAATATCCTTATCATGGTTACCTGTTTGCAAAGGGAATGGCGCGTAGTCCTTTATACCGGCAATATTTGACCACTGAATCCGGATACGTCTGGCCAGTGAATCAGCTTGTGATTAAAGTTGTCGTGAACGAAAAAAAAGTTGCCAATGCAAGTACTTTCGCTTTGCTCAGGGTAAACTCCTCAAAGTCAAAGTTGCGAGCCCAAGCGAAGCAAACCCAAAAGAATCCCCGCTTTGCTCGGAATGGCGACACAGAGAGATTACCGCGGACTCCAGCCATTGCAATGACATTTGCATGCATACTTATTTTACTACGATTACTATAGGTGACAGGGAAGTCTAGTACTACACGATTGTGCGGGTGATTGCAGGCAGTGCAAAGGGTATCCATCTCAGCTCCGTAAAAGGAAACACAACAAGACCTATCCCCGACAGGATAAAAGGGTCTTTGTTCAATATTCTTGCTGATGTTATTCCGGACAGTCAGGTTATTGATCTGTATGCAGGCACGGGTGCAATTGGAATAGAGGCATTAAGCCGGGGGGCAAAATCCTGTATCTTTGTTGAAAACGACAGGTCTGCCATTCAAATCATTAAGAAAAACCTGGAACTGACAAAACTTCAAGCGGATGCACGAGTGTTACCATACGATGTATTTGAAATTGATCCATATCTTGAGAAAGATAACGTCGTAGTTGATGTAATATTTGCCAGTCCGCCATATCCACTTCTTGAAAAAAAAATCATATTGGGATGGTCTCCAGGCAGTATTTTCCTCTTTCTGCACCAAACACATTCTCCGCCTGGACGGTCTTATCATATTTCAACACAGAAGAACGGATTTTGCGGTGACGCCCAAAGTCCTTGCTATAGAACTATTCGACTCGAGAACGTATGGTGATACACAACTTTCTTTTTTTTAAAAATACCATGCAGCAGGAACATTTATGATGAAATACTGGGAAGAACGGGGAAAAATAACAATTGCAGCACCGGCAAAGATTAATCTTTTTCTTGAGATCTTAGGGAAACGGCCGGATGGCTATCACGAGATCGAAACGGTCATGCAGGGAATTAGTCTCTATGACTATATCCATATGGAGAACCATGACAAAGACATTGAATTTACCTGTTCAAATCCCAAACTTACTGTTGGGGAAGACAATCTTATTCTAAAAGCTGTCCGTCTCTTTCAGAAAGCATCAGGGATTTCCCGGGGGGTGAAAATCCACCTGGACAAGAGAATCCCTGTTGGAGCAGGACTTGGCGGCGGAAGCAGTGATGCCGTTGCCACCTTGTCTGGATTAAATAGACTATGGCAGGTTGGATATGATGAAACAAAATTAATATCACTGGCTGAAAAATTAGGTTCTGATACCCCCTTTTTTGTCTTTGGAAATACGGCAATTTGTAAAGGGCGGGGGGAGGTGGTTACTCCATATAATTTACCGGTAAAGTATCATTACATCGTTATTTACCCAAAGTTTGAGGTAAGCACCGCAACCGTGTACAAAAATTTTAAAATTGTCTTGACAAAAAATTTGAAAGATGTTAGTTTTTTTCTGCAATCGTTAGCCTCAGGAAATCCGGAGCAATTGGGGGCTTGTTTATATAACCGATTGGAGGATGTCGTCTTTAAGCTGTATCCGGAGATTGAGAAAATAAAAAAAAACATTGGCAAAGTTTGATTTTTGTGGCATACTTCTGTCAGGAAGCGGTTCTTCATTATATGGTTTATGTAGGGGGGAAAAGGATTCGAAAGAAATTGAACAACAGATAAAGATGCTTGGAATTGGCGACGTGTTTATGGTAACCAGCGATTTCAATGATAATGCTAAGTGAAGAGGAAGGGGGAGAAAACGGTGAATATTACTGAAGTCAGGGTGAAGTTAACGGAAGGCAAGAAAAACAGACTGCAGGCATTTTGTAGCATTACGATTGATGATGATTTTGTCGTAAGGGATCTCAAGGTTATCGAAGGGCACAAGGGAGCATTTGTAGCAATGCCCAGCAGAAAACTCACGGACAGGTGTCCCAAATGTGGCGGTAAAAATCATTTAATGGCCCAGTACTGCAACGATTGTGGTACGAAATTGAATGAAAAACGTGCATCCAGGGGGGCAGGCAGATTAAAACTCCACGCAGATACAGCCCATCCAATAAATTCAAGCTGCAGAGAGCTGATTCAGGAAAAGGTGCTTAGCGCTTTTAAAGAAGAGGTAGAAAAATCTAAAGCACCTGGGTATAAACCTCCCAAATATGAGGATATCGACGACGTTGATTATGATGACATCGATGATGACTTAGAATCGGAAAAAAGTGATACCTAAGGGATATCGTCTCTAACGAAATTGACTCTCTCGGTTTTCATGCCTGATTTTTGTTTAATCAAGGATAGTACTTGTTAGTCAATATTTGCACTCCTTTTCCTGCTAAACATACCTTTAAGAAGGTGCTGTTCAAGTAGTATCCCGGTTTCTCTTTTTCCATATTTTATAAGATAATAATTACGTTTATTGTTTGGTATTCCCATGATTAAAACAGGTTCACAGATTTTAGTAGATGCCTTAATAAGGGAAGGGGTTGAATATGTTTTTGGAATCCCTGGTGGTGCTGTTTTGCCCTTGTTTGATGTATTATTCGATTCTCCAATAAAGTTTGTCTTGACCAGACATGAGCAGGGAGCGGGACATGCGGCGGACGGATATGCAAGGGCTACAGGGAAGGTTGGCGTTTGCCTTGCCACGTCAGGTCCTGGTGCAACGAACCTGGTTACTGCAATTGCTACCGCTTACATGGATTCTATCCCTATGGTAGCTATCACGGGACAGGTTAAAACATTTCTCATCGGGAATGATGCCTTTCAGGAAGCCGATACGGTTGGCATCACTCGTCCTATAACAAAACACAGCTATCTCGTAAAAGATATCAAAGACCTTGCGAGGGCAGTAAAAGAGGCATTTTATATAGCAAATACTGGTAGACGGGGACCCGTGCTTATTGACCTGCCGGTTGATATTACCATGGAAAAGTGCGAAGAGGTAATACCAACCGAAGTTGATTTACCAGGGTATAAACCCAGATATGAGGGCAATATTCGTCAAATCAATATTGCCGCGGAAGTTATTAATAACGCCCAACAACCCGTTGTCTATACGGGAGGAGGTATCATTGCCTCCGGATGCTCAAGAGAGTTGTTTGAGCTTGCAGAAAAGGGAAATCTTCCCGTAACTACCACCCTCATGGGTCTCGGAGGATTCCCTGAAGACCATCATCTATCTTTAGGGATGCTGGGGATGCATGGCACTGCATATGCGAATTTTGCCGTAACTGAATCGGATGTGTTGCTGGCAATCGGGGCACGATTCGATGACCGTATTACCGGAAAGATCGATGAATTTGCCCCCCGCGCGAAAATTATTCATATAGACATTGACCCGGCATCCATCAGCAAGAGCATTAAGGTTGATATTCCCATTGTGGGTGATGCACACAATATCTTGCAAGAACTCATAAAACACATCCGTTTTGCTGAGAGAAAAGAATGGGTTCATAAAATTAATTCCTGGAAGGAAAAAAACCCATTATCCTATAACAATGCGGGAGATGTTATTAAACCCCAGTATGTGATTGAGCAAATTTGTGATGTAGCAAAGGGAAACGCGATTATCTCCACCGAGGTAGGACAAAATCAGATGTGGGCTGCCCAATTTTTTACCTATACAAAGCCCCGCACCTTTCTGTCTTCAGGCGGACTGGGCACGATGGGTTACGGTTTTCCGGCGGCAATCGGCGCACAATTAGGGTGTCCGGACAAAATTGTCGTGGATATTGCCGGTGATGGCAGTATCCAGATGAACATCCAGGAACTGAGCACCGCTGTGCGTCTGAATATCCCGGTAAAAATTGTTATTCTCAACAACGGTTATCTGGGTATGGTGCGGCAATGGCAGGAACTCTTTTACAGCAAACGGTATTCTAGTGTGTTTTTGAATGGTAATCCTGATTTTGTCAAGCTGGCAGAGGCATATGGTGCGAGTGGATTTTTGGTAGAAAAGAAGGAGGGTGTGCGGCCAACAATAGAAAAGGCGTTCTCCATAAAAGGTCCCGTTATTATGGATTTCAGGATTGATCCAAACGAAAATGTCTTTCCGATGGTGCCTGCCGGACAGGCGATTCATCGGATGATGATTGGAACCATGGCTTAGCGGAACACCTTTCATGTTTTCTGTGTTTAAGATATTGACTGTGCTTGTCCAGGAAAAAGTGCATTCATGAAATCACTGATGAAGTAATCCGGGGATCATAGAAACTTATCATGCGACTGAATAGTCAATGCTCAACGGCAAGGCGGTAAGGAGTAAGCGATGACCGTTATAACAGACAAGAAAAGAATGACCTATGCGGATTATTTGAAGATTGATGATAATAATCGCTACGAAATTTTAAACGGGGAATTATGTATGGTTCCAGCCCCATCAACAGACCATCAGGGTGTGTCAAGGAATTTAGAGTTTCTCCTTTGGAATTTTGTGAAAGAAATGAAGCTTGGGAAGGTTTTTGATGCCCCCATTGACGTTGTTTTCGATGAGGATGAAGTATTCCAGCCGGATATCGTTTTTATTAAAAGTGAAAATCAAGGCATCATACACAAGGCCGCAATCCACGGCATACCAGACCTTATTGTTGAAATAGTATCTCCATCGTCCACTTATTATGATACCATGGAAAAAAAGGAAATCTATAGGAAATATGGAGTGAAGGAATACTGGCTCATATTTCCGGAGGAAAAAGTTATCGAGATTCTAACTTTAGAAGGTGATGAATACCTGGAGTTTTGTAAATCCAAAAAAGAAGGAATGGTGAAGTCTAAATTACTGGAAGGCTTAGAAATAAATTCTAAGGATGTATTTGATTAAAGAATCATTGTACTGAAATTTTTTAGAGAAAGATTACATGGATTTACTTTTAGGGGCAGCAATTACCCTTGGTATATTAGGTATGGTCTTTGGGCTAGGTTTGGCCATTGCCTCAGATAAGTTTGCAGTGAAAGTCGATCCTCGCATTGACCGTATTAACGAGGCTCTCCCTGGCGTAAATTGCGGTGCATGCGGTCAGCCGGGCTGTAGCGGTTTTGCTCAAGCTGTGGTAGAAGGTAAGGCCCCGGTAACCGGTTGTACCGTAGGACAATCCGCCGTAGCGGAGCTTGTGGCAAACATCATGGGTGTCAAGTTTGAAGGCCGTGAGCGGACGGTTGCCGTTGTTATGTGTCATGCGAAAGGGGTAAAAAATAAATTTGTCTATACCGGGGTAAAAGACTGCCGTGCAGCACATATTATTGGTGGTGGTTTTCTTGGTTGTGATTATGGATGCTTAGGCTTAGGCACCTGTGTGGAAGCGTGTAAATTTGAAGCTATGTACATGGGAGAAGATGGCCTCCCAAAGGTGATTGAAGAACGATGCACGGCGTGTGGAAAGTGTGCAGCGGTGTGTCCAAGAAAACTGATTAGTATCGTGCCGGTATCAAAGATGGTTCATGTGCGGTGTAAATCTCTCGATAAGGGGGCTGTAGCAAAAAAGATATGCCTGGATTCTTGCATTGCTTGTAAACAGTGCGAGAAAATTTGCCCCTATGATGCCGTCCACGTACAAAACAATCTTGCGGTAATTGATTATCACAAATGTACTTCATGCGGCAAATGTGTAGAGGTTTGTCCCAATCATACCATCATTAATTTTGCCAGAGAACGAAGTCTTGCAAAGCACACCCTGAACGCATAGATGCATCAAGATCGTTTTTACCTATCGTACACCCCTGAAACACCGGAAATTTGGTTAGAGGGCAGCGAGGCACATCATATTCTGCATGTAAAACGGGCGAAACTTGGGAGTACGATCACCCTTTTTGACGGAAAGGGGTTTGAATACCGGGCACGTGTTACTGAAATTTTGCACGATACCTTAAAGGTATTTATTGAACAATCCATGGCGGTTGACAGGGAATTGTGTGTTGATATTACCATAGCATTTTCTGTCCCCAAAGGAAAATTGGCTGCCTTTTTAATTCAAAAATGCGCTGAGTTGGGCGTAAAGACGCTTATTCCCATTTTTTGCAAACGAAGTGTTGTGGATATTCGTAATACATCGGGTGAAAAGATTGAAAGATGGAACAAGATTGCAATTGGGGCATCCAAACAATGCAGGCGAAATTTTGTTACCACGATAGAAGATGTCATGCCATTTGACAGCTTAACGAAAACAGTTTGCAACTATGATCTCCCGCTTATTGCTTGTACTGAACCTCGTACAAAAACATTAAAGAGTATCGTGCGCGAGCACCCTTCTGCCAAAAAGATCCTGTGCCTTATAGGTCCAGAAGGTGGTTTTACCACCGGCGAAAACGAGATGGCAGAGAAATCGGGTTGCATACCCATCAGCATAGGTCATTCGACATTGAGAATTGAGACAGCGGCCATTGCAATATCATCTATGCTCCTGTATGTTTACTCCGATTAGGAAATGATTTTTAATGTAAGAAATCTTCCTGTTTATGTGTAAATGATAATGAACTATTATCGTATACACTTATGAAAGAACCAAAATCCCTATTCCTCACCGAAGACTCTCTCGGCATAGTCACAGACCTTTATCAACTTACTATGGCTGCCGGATATTTTGAACAGAGAATGCAAGACGTTACAACTTTTGAATTGTCCGTTCGCCACCTGCCGAAAAATCGTTCTTATCTGGTCATTGCCGGGCTTGAACAAGTACTGCACTATCTTACCCACTTGAAATTTTCAGCAGAAGCAATTGCCTTTTTAAGGCAATTACCCATCTTTCATAACGTCAGTCAGAAATTCTTTGAATATTTAAGAAATTTTACTTTCCGCGGTAACGTCCACGCAATGCCTGAAGGAACGATTGCCTTTGCAGATGAGCCCTTGCTTCGGGTTACGGCGCCTATCATTGAGGCACAGATTGTAGAGACATACCTTCTTTCCAGCATGAACTTCCAGACATCAATAGCAACAAAGGCATCAAGGGTCGTCTCTGCTGCTCAGGGGCGTGAAGTAATTGACTTTGGTACACGCCGTGCTCATGGTCCACAGGCAGGTGTCCTTGCTGCGAGATCGTGTTTTATTGGTGGATGCAGAGGCACCTCAAATGTATTTGCAGCCCATGCACTGGGTATACCACCCGTCGGAACTCTTGCCCATTCATGGGTTATGGCATTTGAAAACGAACAAGACTCCTTCAACAAATTCCACGAAATATTTCCTGATGACACAATCCTGCTCATCGATACCTACGACACCTTAGTTGGGGCACGGCATGCCACCGTAATTGGCAAGAAGCTGAAGGGAGTCCGTATTGACAGCGGAAACTTAAGTGAACTGAGCAAGGAAGTGCGAAGAATTTTAGACACCGAAGGGCTACAGCATGTCAGGATCATTGTGAGTGGCGATTTGAATGAAGACCGTATTGTTACGTTATTAAAAAATGGCGCACCCATTGACTCCTTTGGCGTAGGCACGGAAATGGTGACATCTAAGGATGCCCCGGCACTGGGTGGCGTTTACAAGTTGGTAGAACAAGAACATGGCGGGAAAATTATCCCAAGGATGAAATTCAGTGAAGGCAAACTCATCCATCCATACAAAAAACAGGTCTATCGCATTATCGATAAGGCAGGCAATTTTGTAGAAGATGTGATCGGGCTTGAGGGTGAGGAATTGAAAGGAATACCCCTTTTAATACCGGTGATAAATGATGGAAAGATATGTCGCAACCTGCCAACGATCCGCGAAATCCAACATACAACGATAAACGGCCTTGAATGTCTGCCAGAACCCTTCAAACGTTTAACTGGTGCCGAAACCTACCCTGTCACCAAAAGCCAGAGACTTGAGGCAAAAAGACACGAGGCAGAAAGGCAACTGAAGGACATGAATACATCGTAAATTGTTTGCTAACGACGCAATTATTTTTTTAATTCGGATTTTGAAACATTTTATTAACCTAAAAAATTATCATATCTAAAAGCACGTATCCCAATAACTACACCCGTATTCCCAGGTTTTTTAGTTACGGATAATAGAAATCCGCACCAGTCACCCATCCAATTCAAAGCATTGTTTTCGAGATCATTTTTTGTGATCGTTTTCGTTGCTCCTGGCAAGTATTTGCCCAGACTCGTTCAATCCAGCATATTCTTCTCCTGATTATCAAATCTAAAAAATACAACCCTTTTTCGGCGAAAACCAAACTATAACGATGTTCACCTTGGGGTGAACATCCGTTATAGCGCATGAAAGCATTTCGAATACTGCGGATGAGCCGGCGATCGTCAAAGAGATGGTGCGGTGCGCCATAAAAGCCCTGGGTGGTCTGGACAAGATCGTTTCCAGGGGTGACAGGATTATTATTAAACCGAATATTGCCTGGAATCAAAGACCGGAATTTGCCGCCAATACGAATCCTTACGTGGTGGCAGCTCTGGTAGAATTGTGTGGGGAGGCCGGGGCGGGTCGGGTAAAGGTTATGGACCACACCTGTTCCACAAACCCCGAACCTTCTTATCGTAACAGCGGTATTGCTTCAGCAGCGCAGCAGGCTGGCGCTGAGGTAAGTTTTCTGAACAGGAATCGTTTCCGGGACTTTCCTATTTCTGATG
>AYTS01000207.1 GCA_002009475.1 Candidatus Brocadia carolinensis
AAAAAGCATCTCAATTTAGACATGAGTCTCTACACAATTTTACAAATTTTGAGTATTACCCTATTTGAGAAAGTCCCTATTTTACAAGTACTTACAAATTCTGATTACAAAAGCGAACCATACTTTCCTTATAAGCAATTGTCCTTGTTCAACTTATAACCGGACACTAGTGTATTACTCTATTAAAACTTCTTTTTCTCATTCCCCGTTTTTACGAGGATGAGTTACATGAGGACATGTTTTTGTAAGTTTTTTCATACGCCCCTAAATCCCTGAGGTAGGTCAACCGTCCCCGGTTGACATCATAATGACAAGCGGGGACGTTTGTCCTACCGATAGAGAGAACTTGGTTGCGGCTGTGCTGTGTTATAGTATTACTGTGTAAAAAATTTCTTTTTTTTGTAAGTTTTTTTCATAACTCTATTTATCCCTTATCAGGAGGTACAGATTGTTTATGAGAGAAAGATTGCTTCGCCTTCGCTCGCAATGACAACGCACCATATGTCATCGAAGCATAGCCTGTGTCATTGCGAGGGTCTTTTCCCGAAACAATCTCCCGCTTTCATAACAGAACATTGGTACGGCTTCGCTGCGTTACGTAATCCTGAAGGGATATCAGTATGATACGAAACGTATTACAATCCAACCATAGCAATCTTTGCGTTATCAGCGGCCGTAATTGTCTCTTCAATATCCAGAATAAGTGTCTTTTCTGCTTCTAAGGCGAGAACTGAAGCAGAGGACTGCTGCAATGACTTGATGGTTTCCAACCCAACGGTAGGAATATCAAAGCGCGGATCAAAATCGTGTTTGCTGACCTTGATAACGACAATACCATCTTTCCCAAGATTTCCGCCTCGGCGGATAGCTTCATCCGTACCCTCCAGCGCCTCCACGGCCAGCACGACCTTTTCCTTTACCACAATACATTGGCCGATACCGAGTCTTGCAACCTCTTTGGCAATAGGCCACCCAAATCCGATGTCTTCCATTTCTGTTTCTGTTGGTTGTTTTTTGGTCAACACACCCTTTTGTGCAAGGAGTTGCGGTACATAGAGGGTAGAGTTTTGCAATTCAATACCATCTTTTCGTAATTCTTCAGCAACGGCTCCAAGCAAGGAGTGGTCATCTCGCCTTTTTACATGGCGGTACCAGAGGTTAATCGTCCTCAGATCCGGCAGGAAGCGAAGATTTCTCCATGAAGAGAACATGTTGGTTTTTTTCAGTCCTCCCGCCATGACTGCCCTGGAAACATGTTCCTGCTTAAACACCTTGATAAGTTTGCCGATCTGGGCGACACCGACCCAGTAAAGCTTTTCCACGTATTGCTCAATTTCCGGAGACGTCTCTCCTTCGATGCCCACGGCAATAACAGACACGTTATTTTCCCGCGCCCCTTTTGCAAATAGAATAGGAAACCGTCCGTTTCCCGCGATTAATCCGATTTTATCCATAAGGTCTCAGTTAATTTTTTTATTTTCCTGTTTTTTCGCCTGCAATAGATCGTTATTCCGTTTTTCCAATTGCGTAATCCTTTTTTCGAGGGTTTTGATAAGATCTCTCATTTCAGGGAGTTTTTCAATGATCACATAGCACCGGCGCATTCGTTGAATAGGAAGCGCAGGCGCACCCAAATACGTTTGGTTGCTGGGAATATCATTGACAACCCCAGAATACCCGCCAACGGTAACGTTGTCGCCAACCGTAATATGACCTACAATGCCGGCTCCACCGGCAAGGGTCACATGTTTTCCGATCTTGGCAGAACCGGCAATGCCTACCTGGGATACAATCAGGGAGTTCTCGCCGACCTCCACATTGTGCGAGATAACCACCTGACTATCAATCTTCGTACCCTTTCTGATTACCGTTTCACCCATTACGGCACGGTTGATTGTTGTGTTTGCCCCAATATCCACATCGTCTTCGATGATGGTGCTGCCGATCTGTGGTATCCTGTAATAACCCTGGCCGTCCGGCGCATATCCGAATCCGCTGCTGCCGATGACGGTATTGCTGTGAATGGTCACCCGTTTACCAATAACCGTTTCATTATAAACCACGGCATTGGGATAGATAATCGTATTATCACCAATGGTGCAACCGTCACCTACATAGACACACGGGTGTAAGACTACGTGATCTCCAATGCGGGTATTTTTGCCTATTGTGACGTATGCCTGAACAGAGATGTTTTGACCCAGTACGGCGGTTTTGTCAATTCTGGCAGAAGGATCAATGCCCTCGGGGTAAACAGGTTTTTTGTGCATCAGGAGGTCGATAAGCTTTGCAAATGCCAGATACGGGTTATTGCACACCAAAAGATTTCGTTTCTTTTTTTGAGAAAGAGACGCGTTGGTGTCTTTCAATTTTGGTGAAACAATAATGGCGGATGCCTTTGTTTGATCGATTTTCCTGATATATTTATCATTCGATATAAAGGTAATGTCTCCTTCACGGGCATCATCGATGCCCATCACGCCGCGGATATTTACCGAAGGATCCCCAATGACCGTACCACCAACGTATTCAGCAAGCGCTTGCAGCGTCTTTTCCATGATACGATACCTTTGTGACAAACCGTATGAGAACGAACGTAAACAGTAAAAAGATCCATCCAAGCACCCCGGTCACGATATAGTCATCGCCGAACAACCATGCGACATTCTTTCCTGCATGATGATCAAAGATTAGCTTGTTTGTCTTGATGAGAAATACCCAGCCTGCATGGAGTCCAATTGCAAGGTACAATGATTTTGTCCGGAGAAAAGAGTAAGATAATACTGCACCAACAAGAAAGAGGCCAATGAGAGTAGACCAGTTGGCGCTAAAATCAACGATAATATTTTCAAAGGTGTGGTAAATAATCGAAAAACCGACAAGCGGTTGAAAGCCGGTTGATACGATAAATTTTACCCTGAAGAAATGTAATGAGGAAAAAAAGAGACTGCTGATACACACGGCAGAAACGGCGCTCATGTCTAATAACATACCCTGGAATATGAATCCCCGGAACAAGAGTTCTTCAATACAACCGACAAGAACTGCTATGAGCAAGAGTATCGGGAGTCGAAAGATTATATCGTGGAATAATCTTGCACTTGGATCGAATGTCTGGATGCCACTGATCCAGAGTATGGTAATATAGAAGATAAACAATCCTGCACCCAGAAGAAACCCCATTTGCAGTTGTTCTGCCCATCCTCGGATGGGTTTTATTCCGCGCTTGATCAAAGAACCGATCATGAGCTGTTTTCTCAGGAGTAAAATAAGGATAAGAACGACGGCCATGATGATGCGCCGCATAACCCTCCCGAAATCGTAAGATCCTTGTTTGTATCTGAGCAGGTCTGCCAGAAAAGGACTCGATGGGATCAGGGAATCTAAGAAGATCTTGATCAAGGGTGCAAGTAAGCAACTCAGTCCTAACGCCAGGAAGAACAAAAGGAATATTTTTTTGTATTGTTTTATGCCATTCCATGAATTCATTCTGAAAATCATAGTGTGGTAAAAAGAAGATGTCAACTGAAAATAGTTTTTAACGGAGGACATTTTCTGTCTGAAGGCGCTGGTTCTGTTAGCTTCTTGACAAGAATAGCTTATTATTGGTAGCAAAACAAATTGACAGAAAAGATATAAACAAATAAAATGTGATTTTTAATTACAATAGGAAGACTAATGTGCTGCAAATTGGTTTATGGGAAATCAACATGCGTTTATGAAAATGCTCGTTTGCTGAAACCAAAAACTCGACTCAAATGTAAAGATAAATCAGTGACAAAGATTTTTTAAAGGAGTTACAGTACTATGGATTGGAAGATTATCATGAGTACCTTCATTACCATCTTTTTGGCAGAACTTGGTGACAAAACACAACTCGCATCCATACTTATGACCAGTAAGACAAATAAACCTGTACCTGTTTTTCTGGGTACCATGCTTGCGTTTGCAGTAGTTACTGTTATTGGAGTTGCGGTGGGTACGATTATAACCAAATTTTTACCTATCAATTTCATAAAGATAGGGGCGGCAATTGCTTTTATCATCATCGGTATCCTTATTTTATTTGGTAAAATTTGAGAATGAGCGGAAAACACCAGTTAAATCACGCACAACGTGTGGGAAAAGTAGCAAATCTGACCATTTTTCTTGGTATCCTAGGTATCATTCTGAGTATTCTTGCGCTTACGATGAGTCAAGGGCTTGCTCAACGAGGCTATGGATTCAGCTATCTTACCATAGGGTCATTCATGATAGCTTTGGGCTATGGTATCCGCTATCGCCGTCAATATTGCTTATATACCACAATAGCTTTGTTTGTAGTACTTTCCTGCAACTTCCTTGTTAGGGTCTTTATCCAACACACGATGTATCTTACCCTCCGATTAGCTTTATGTTGCTGGGTATCCTTTCGCCTTGTTCAAGCCCTTTCTTCGATGCAAATACTCATTACGACAAATACCTTTCCGGATAAGAACAACCGTTTTATGAAACCTTTCTTGAAGCAAAAGCGATTATGAACATTTTAGATGATATTTATCAGTACAAATTAGGTGAAGTTGAAAAAAACAAAAAATGTACTCCTCTTGCAACGTTGGAGAAAAGGATTCAAAAGAGGGGGGATACAAAATCTTTTAGCAGGGCGCTGAAATCAGATGCGAACATCAGCATTATTGCTGAAATTAAGAAGGCATCACCCTCTGCAGGGATTATCAGGAATGATTTCAAACCAATCGAAATTGCCCGTCTTTATAAGCAAGGGGGCGCTGCAGCCATTTCAGTCCTTACCGATGAAAAATATTTCCAGGGTAATTTATCATACATGACTGCTGTTAAAGAATCCGTAGATTTACCGGTGCTGAGAAAGGACTTTATTGTTGACCCGTATCAAATTTACGAGGCACGATCTGCCGGAGCAGATGCAATATTGCTTATCGCCGCACTTCTTTCGGAAAATGAAATCCAGCACCTTTTAAATCAGGCAAAAGAGCTGGAAATGGATTGCCTGGTCGAAGTGCATACAGAATCTGAATTACAAAAAGTGTTGCAAACAAGTGCCGGTATTATTGGCATAAATAATCGTGATCTTGCAACATTTACCATTAGTTTAGAAACCACTTTCCGGCTCAGGCCCATGATTCCTGAAGGAAAAATTATTGTCAGTGAAAGTGGTATAAAATCACGTGCAGAAATACTGCGGTTATTCAATAACGGCGTCAACGCTATTTTGGTTGGTGAAACCTTAATGAAAAGCAATAACATACCAGCTACGCTTCACGAACTCTTGGGAAAAATAGAATCACGTTAGTTGGGCATCCAGCGCGGCTTTTAAGTCTTTCTTTGATTTTACGCCAACCATTTTATTTACGGCCTGGCCATTTTTAAACAGGATAATCGTAGGGATTGCCGTAATTCCAAATTTAGCAGGGGTGTTGTTATTTTCTTCCGTGTCAAGTTTTCCCACCTTTGCTTTCCCCTTATATTCCGTCGCTAGTTCATCGATTATAGGTGCCAGTTGACGACATGGACCGCACCAGGCAGCCCAAAAATCTACTAAGACAGGAACATTCGATTTCAATACCTCACCATCAAAATTTGCATCGGTAATAACCGTAACATCACCAGCCATAATTATTCTCCTTTTTCATCTTTTCCTTGATAATTGTCCCCTACAAAAAGATTGCAGTGACATTCTCCATCACGTTCAATTTCTTCTTCATGATAAACACACGGACAAATAATTTTTCTGTCTCTGTCCTTATCTCCAGTAACCAAACGGCAGGGACAATATGCGTAACCGAACTTAATTGTGCGCATTGCCAGCCCCTTTACTACTCTATCAACGATTTTGTCGTCAGGATTGAGCTTATAATGGCTACGAACCGTATATTCATTGAGCAACGTCCGGATTTTATTTTCTTCTTGTTCCCGGGTATCTTCCATGTCATTACATTACAGAATTATTTTCGTCATTTTAATCTAAAAAACGATAACTAATATCTAATGTAAATGAATTGTTTGTATATGTCAAATTTAATTTATTTTACCCTGATTTAACATACTTCAAGGAAACCATTCATCTATGAAATGACTCCTGAAAAATAGTAGAGTAAACAAATTTCTGTTGACAGGGGATATGATATATGTCATGTAATATAAGAAAGCTAACTTCTCCAAAACAAATTACCTTAACTAAGGAATAACACCAAGAGCAACACAAGGAATATTCAAAAGGTAATACGCTGCAAATCCCAGGAAAAAACATTCAACAGCAAAGGAAAAATATTTTTCACGCATTAACCCTAATCCGAACGAGTTTAACATATGACGTAAATGCCCAATGCTAGCGGAGGTTATGGGGTTGAATCTCTCCGACAAAGTGTTGGTCACAGGGAACTTTATCGAGGGCTAAGCCGAACAATCGGCGCTGCATTTTAACTAAAAATGTCAAAATATTTTGTACGAGGCGCTATGTCCTTAGGACTAAACATGCCGGAGAACATGCTCCTGCAATCAGATACGATAAGTAACAAACAGCAGGATTTGTTCAGTGTCATCCTTTCAAGCATGAAAGACATGGTTTTTATCATGGATAAAGAAAACAGGATTTTGTACATGAACAAACCTGCGGTAGACGAATACGGAGTATCGTTGGGGAAATATTGTTATCAGGTAATATGTAATAAAGAAGATATATGTCAACAAACTGGTATGGAAGCGATCTTGAAGGGACAGACGGTTCATCTCGAGAGAACGATTAAAGGAAAGGTATATGACTCGCTTGTTGTGCCATTTGTATATAGGACCAATGAAATATATAAGATGGAAATCATGAGAGATATTACCGAAAGAAAACAGCTTCAGGATGAACTTGAAAAATTGTCTATTACCGACAAACTGACCGGTTTGTACAACCGAAGATATTTTGACGATATCCTGGAAAAGGAAGTATTAAGGACGAAACGACTCCACCACGATTTAAGCCTCCTGTTTATCGATATCGATAAATTCAAACACTTTAACGATACCTATGGGCACGCCATGGGTGACAAAGTATTGCAACGTTTGGGTGACGTAATAAACGAACAGATACGAAAAGGAATTGATTTACCGTGCCGATACGGAGGTGAGGAATTTACCATAATACTGCCTGAAACTTTACCCTGGAAAGCCATTATCGTTGCCAATCGTATACTGAAGAGTTTCAGGAATGTCGAGTTCCATATTACAAAAAATGGAGAGGCCATACAAAAGACGATCAGTATTGGTATTGCCGGAATTGGACAATATAGTAATCTTAGTGCACGGTCATTACTTGTTCATGCAGATAGGGCAATGTATAATGCTAAAAAAACTGGGGGGAAATAGAGTCTGTGAGTGGAAAGTTTCCGGGAAAGGGTAATAACGAGTTGTAATCGTGTGGGGGGAAAATAATCAATTCGAGAGAAAGGAACTTTACGATAGAAAATGCTAGGATTGATCGGCGTGATGAAATATACCAAATAATTTTCTGATGATTTCCACGTACCGGTATCCACCACCATTTTTTGCTTCCTGTTTAGCAACTTTTGCCGGGTGATGGAGGAGCTTGTTTATCGTGCGTTCCACCGTATAGACAACTTGCTCCCAGTCACCATTGTCGACGCCTTTAAGTTTTGTTTTCAAGCGGTCAAGCTCTTCTTTCCCAATGGCATGAAAATGGTTGCGCAGGAGCATTATTGCAGGTTCAATCTTCATTTCCTCAAGTCTTGCCATGAAGTGTTCTACCTCTTCTTCAACAATAGCACGGCATTTTTCCACTTCTCTGGTTCTTTCATCAATATTCTGACTTACCACGGATTGCAGGTCATCAATGTTGTAGAGATAGACGTTGTCAATGTTAGCAATTTCAGGTTCGATATCACGGGGAACGGCAATATCTAAAAGGAACATGGGGTTACCCCTTCGATGCCGGATCGCGTCTTTTACCTGATCCGAATGAATGACAAAGTGAGGGGCAGAGGTTGAACTGATAATAATATCGGCCTTTGCAAGGTATTCACCCAGCAATTCATATTTAATAGCCTGCCCCTGAAAAGCATTGGCAATTTCCTGGGCGCGTTCAAAAGTACGATTTGCAACCACGATCGTGCGTGCGCCTTCTTCATAAAGATGTTTCAGTAAAAGCTCGCACATTTCTCCAGCACCCACGACAAGGACCATCTTGCCGGTAAAATCCTGAAATATTTTTTCCGCAAATTCTACTGCTACCGAGCTTATCGAAACCTTTTTCTTTCCAATAGCCGTTTTGGTATGCACGATTTTTGCGACATTGAGTGCTTGCTGAAACAACTGGTTCATAACCTTGCCTGTCGCCTCTTCCATGGATGCCGTCGTGTAGGCTTCCTTCACTTGTGAAAGGATTTGCGATTCACCCAATACCATAGAATCGAGACTGGCCGTAACAAAGAAGAGATGATTTACGGCACGATCATCCGTATAGTGATACATATAAGGGGAAAATTCGGTCAAGGTGATCTTATGAAAATCAGCAAAGAATGAAAGGACGTCTTCTGTTTTAACAGCGCTGTCCAGGGATGATACATACATCTCCACGCGGTTACAGGTTGACAAAATAACGGTCTCTGCCGTTTGATGTTTGTGGAGGAACACCGATAACGCCGTGGAAATATTATTGGCATTAAAAGCTAATTTTTCCCTCACTTCTACGGGGGCTGATTTATGATTAAGTCCAACAACCAGAATACTCATGGCAAATCCTTACACAACGGAATCTATTATTGTTCACCGTATATTCAAAACTTTTCATGGGTATGCTCGCTCACTTTTTGAAAGGCGTGTTTGGAGCCCATAAAGAAGGTCCCAATAAAAGTGAAAAGCACCAGACAAAAACCTGCTATCGTCAGGCAAGCGATCTTCGTCCCATGGAATGAAGCAACAAGCCTCATGTGCAGGAGCGCTGCATATATGAGCCAGGTGGCTAAACCCAAAACAACCTTATAATCCAGATACCACTGCTCACCTAAGATGTTTTGCGTTTCGACCCAGAATGTACCAAATACGAGCCCAAGCGTGAGGAGCGGGAAGCCAAAAGAGATCGTTTTCCACATAAGCCGGTCGATTCCCTCGAGCGACGGCAGTTTCGAAAAAAGCGGGCCAAACAGTTTATGCTTTAATTGCCGCTGCTGAGTTAAATACATGATGCTCAAACTAAAAGATATCGTAAAAGATGCATAGCCAATAAAGATAGGAATGATATGCGCTATGAGCCAGAAATTCTGAAGACTTACGGTAATTAACAGATTTCCGCCATCGAATGTGAGCGCCCAGAGAGAAAGAGCCGTAACGACAGGAACCAAAAATGTATCTAACGATGGCAGTTTGTACAGATAATCCAGATTGATATAAACAAACAAAATACACCAGATTAATGACAGGAAAGATTCATAGACATTCGTTATCGGAATGTTTCCGGACTCAAGACCCAGAAATACTAAAAAACCACTGTGAATAAGGAAGCCCATCATCATTGACCATTTACCCACTTTTTTGTTAAAAAAAGCAGGTTTCATAATGTAGCCAACGGACCACACAGAGGAAATAAAGTATAAGAATATTACTATGAAAAAAGGGATATGAGAATATAGAGTCATAGGCAAGTAAGTTTAAAAGATACCTATTGATTAATCAATTAAATTTTTAAACACTGCTTTTAGAGGCGGTTATTAATTTTTTTTTGATTGACAAAAGTACCATTGTCCGATAACCTAAATTTTTAGTATGAATTACTGAACGATCTTTATCTGGAATAATACCCTAGTAAAAGAGCTGCGTGTTATTCTTTGTTTTTGTCAGAACGACCCGTTATTTGTCTGGAATTATTGTCCTTATTTCTAAAGATTATTTGTGAGGAATTATAAACCTATGACAGAGGGTATGAAAAAAATAACAAAAAAAACGAGTATAGGGGATATCATTAAACAATATCCCGAAGCAGAATCGGTTGTAAAGAAATATTTCGGAGCCGGTTGTTTTACGTGTCCCGGATCAAAAACAGAGGACGTGGCTTTTGGCGCAGCTATGCACAATGTCGATCCGGAAGTAATTATTAAAGAGCTGAATGAGGTTATAGAAAAGAAAAAAAAGTTAACCATTAATCTGGAGGAGACTTTCATGAAAGAGCAGATAGAAGAAGCGTTGAAAAATATCAGACCGGCATTACAAGCGGATGGGGGTGATATTGAATTGGTAGATGTACAAGATGGTGTAGTCAAGGTACGTCTGCGAGGCGCATGTGTACGTGTCCAAGTGCGCTTATGACCTTAAAATACGGTGTAGAAGAACGACTCAAAGAAGAGATTCCGGAAGTAAAATCCGTGGAACTTGCGTAATCCATGACGCAATGTAACTGCACCCAAATCCCCCCCTGAATAAACTTGTCTCGCACTCGGATACGGGGGGGACAGGAGTTTTGGGAAAATAGTTGCTAAGAACTAGAGTAATTTTGTTAAACTTCACACCGAGGAGTTTTTGAATGAGTTTAGTATTAGGGCCAATCCATCATTGGATGTACGGTAAAATCAAAACTACAGAAGCAAGAGAGTCAGCCATTGTTTCTGCATTTAAAACAAAGTACGGTGCAGAGGCGGATAAAATCCTTGAACAGGTATATAAAAAATACCCAAAATCGACCGTCAATAAACCGCTTGAGGAATTACTGGCCAACAAACCCATTCATCAGGGCATTCAAAGTCTCATTGTTGAGGCAGAAACCAGGGAAGCAGCTATGATTGCCGCCTTCTGTGCAAAATTCAAGGACGCTGCAACGATAGCGGCTGAGGCAGCGCATAAGTATGGTATTAGTTGCGGAAAAGAAGCTATCAAGAACAAAGGATTAACACCCGCAGATTGCAGTAATACCGCAAAGGTCTTCGAGGTCATGGGCGAATATCTCTGCGATGGAATGCCATGCGACCGCGGTGCTCAGGTCGTGTCTGAATCTGAAAAAAGCACGTCGTGGGATCATGAGAGCTGTGTCCATGAACTCTATTGGAAAGAAGCAGGAGCTGATTTCTTAACGATGTGCAATATTGTAAATGAGTGGATTGCCGGGTTTGGTGAAGGAATGCATTCCCATATCGGATATAAACGGGAAAAAGCCCTTGCGACGGGAGACGCTTCTTGCCTGAGTAATTTCACCATAAAAAGTTAGCATGTCTGAGCGTTATGCGCGGCAGGTCTTGTTCTACGGTATAGGGAAAGAAGGTCAAAAAACCCTGATGGAAAAGACCGTCGTGCTCATAGGCTGTGGCGCATTGGGCTGCACTTCAGCAAATCTTCTCGTCAGGAGCGGTATAAAGTGTTTAAAAATTATAGACCGCGATTACATTGAAGAAAGCAATCTCCAGCGTCAATCCTTATTTGACGAAGAAGACATAAAACAAAACCTGCCAAAAGCTGTTGCCGCACAAAAAAAACTTCAAAAAACCAATTCCCTTATCCGTGTTGAATCTTTTGTAGCTGATCTGAATCCATCGAATATCGAAACCCTCCTGCAAGATGCGCATCTTATCGTTGACGGAACCGATAACTTTGAGACACGGTTCCTCATCAATGATTATTGCGTGAAGAACAGTACCCCATGGATTTATGGCGCTTGTATAGGAAGTACGGGTTTAACGATGAATATTATTCCATCAAAAACCCCGTGTTTTCGCTGCATGCTTGAACATGTACCGCCATTTGGCACGACTGGCACCTGTGATACCGAAGGAATTATTGCACCTATCGCCAGTCTGATTGCCTCTATTCAGGCAGCAGAAGCCCTGAAAATTCTTACAAATAAGTACGATGACGTAAGCAAGGGACTTTTAAAGATCGACCTCTGGCGTAATGAAATAAAAAGGATGTTTGCAGAAGATATCATAGATATCGCCGATTGCCTTGCCTGCAGGCAACATCATTATGAATTTTTAAAAAAAGATGTCTGCTCAATGACAACCACTCTCTGTGGCAGAAACGCCATACAACTCTTACCTCTTAACGGATCGAAATTAGATCTGACAAAACTTGCCACACGACTAGAAAAGGTAGGGAAAATATCCTATAACAGTTTTTTGATACGGTTGAAAATAGATAAGTATGAGTTAGCCGTATTTCCCGATGGACGTTCAATCATTTCAGGTACGAATGATGTTGCTACCGCTAAGGGTCTTTATGCAAAATATATAGGTATGTAATAAAAAATATTTTGACAATTTGCGCAGAAATAATTTATTCACGTTGTAGAGCGAGTTGAGGAATAATCATGAATTCTTTGAGTTTTAGCTCAGGTGCGAGTTCGTTATGTCCCTGAGTGGTTAGACGGTAACTTGTATGAATGGGCAATCTTTCTGATTAATCCGTGGACACTCAGCCGCTTCATGACACGACACCTTTGGCTCGCGGTTTTCTCCATCAGTGTCACCAGGAGATTTTTGTCTTGGAAACCCAGGATGTTGAACTCTCCACGGGCAATGGTCAGAAATATCTGCTGATCATCATTGGGGAAAAAGTTAAACCTAAATCCTGCAACAAGGCTTCGTCTTGTTGCAGGATTTAGGTTTAATGTTATTTCCAAAAAAACCTTTTAATCCACGATTAAAAACACATAAATTGGTATGCAAACTTGATGGCCTTTGGGCATTTAGCGTTGGTTATGATTACAGAATAGTTTTTAGGTTTGTAGGTGCTGAAGAAGTTTTGCTAATCGACAATAGAACTCACAATGAAGTTTCACTAGTGTCCGGTTATAAGTTGAACAAGGACAATTGCTTATAAGGAAAGTATGGTTCGCTTTTGTAATCAGAATTTGTAAGTACTTGTAAAATAGGGACTTTCTCAAATAGGGTAATACTCAAAATTTGTAAAATTGTGTAGAGACTCATGTCTAAATTGAGATGCTTTGC
>AYTS01000208.1 GCA_002009475.1 Candidatus Brocadia carolinensis
CAACACAATCCTCACTATTCATACACTACATCGCCGGCAAAAATTCTCGACCCGTATTATTCAACCACTTACGACTTGCTCACTATGCAAAAGTACCGCTTCGGCTACACTTTTTGCGTAAGTTCGGCTAAGTCAGAAATGAAAACTTTTAATATCAATCCTGTTGTTTCATACCAAATCCTGCCCAATGTCTCATTTGCAACGGGGGTGGATGTGCTTTTTCTTGATACCACATTAGAAAAGAAGATAAATTTATCAGGTTTTGGATTACCTGACGCGAACCAGGAATTTGATGGATCTGGAAATGGCGTCGGCTATAACTTTGGTGTTTTGTATGATATAACTAAAGATATTTCGTTAGGGGCTTCGTACCGAAGTGAAATCAAGGTGAACATTGATGGTGATTCAGATTTTGATCTTCCTGCAGGTACCCCTTCTCCTCTCGGGGCGTTATTCCCTGATACCGATGGCAAAACGGATATTACACTCCCACAACAAGCCCATATTGGTCTCTGCTATAAGGGTTTTGATCGTCTAACCCTTGAAACTGTTTTAAGATGGGAGGGTTGGTCTTCTTTTGATGAACTAAAAGTAGATTTTGACCAACCGGTTGCAGGCAGCAATAAATCCATTACAGAAAAGGACTGGCAGGATACCTATTCCGTGAATTTTGGCGCTAAATATCAACTCGAGGACTGGATTGCATTGCTCGGCGGTTATTTATATGGAGGAAATCCGGTACCCGACAAGACCTTTGACCCTATTGTTCCGGATGCCAATACACATCTCTTTACTTTTGGTACCTCCCTAAAAATCAAGAAAGTTAAAATTGACCTGGCATACGCCTATCAATTACTTGAAGGCAGGAGTAAGAGTAACTCTGTCGATGACAATTCTTCTGATGGGTTACTGAATGCTCCCACCAGTGCAAATGGTAAATACGAAACGGGTTTACATATGGTCGGCATTAGCCTGAGCTATAATTTCTAATTGCTTATTTAAAAGCTCATCAGGAGATGAAAGTTGGATAGCCTCCAAAAAATAGTTCAAGAATTTAAAAATACAGACCTGAATAATCAAGAGAAAGAGGGGATTAAGGTCAGTAAGAAAAATGTAATAAATACCCTGAACTACATTAATTTCCAGGATGACGTAGTTTATATAAATTTCAAACATGTAAAACATGACTATGTCATGACCCTTCAAGCTAAACCACAACCATGCGTTGAAGACTCAGTAGTTTGTCTCTGGGCTGAACCGGCTATGCTTAAGCAGAAACTGAATTCATACACATATCTCGATTTTGTCCTTCGGGATGGGCAGAAAATCATTCTCGTTAAAGCTGGCATTGCAGAGATAAACGAATCAGGAATACGTTTCGAACTTCCGGAAATATGTCATGAATTCAATTATCGAAAAATAAAAAGAAATTCCTGTGAAGGAATACAAGTTGATTTTATTCAAAGCGGAGCAGTATTTCACGGACATCTTCTGGACTTCAGTGCGGTCTCATTCTGTGTAAAAATAACAGCGGTACCTCCTCAGTCATTCTGGCTAATCAATCCTGGTAATATGGTGCAGGTTGTATTGAAAAAAGATCAGGACATCTTCTATTCGGGAAAATGTACAATAATCAGACAGACCCAGGGGCAAAAAACAAGGAGCTTTGTCCTAATGCCTGATAAAAATCAGATGCAAAGATTTAAGCCCAAAGAATTCAGAAGTCCTAGACACAAATTAAATCCCCTTCCAAATATTATTTTCAAACATCCGATAATTCAGAAAATGATCAATCTGGAGGTCGAGGATATCTCCGGATCGGGGATCTCAGTCAAGGAATACCAGGAAGATTCCGTTCTTTTGATGGGATTGATCATACCAGAAGTAACCATAGAATTTGCGAATAATTTTACGATTAAATGTAAGGCCCAGGTTGTTTATAGGAATGATGATAAAACGGAGGACGATAAACCACAGGTGAAATGTGGTATTGCCTTTCTGGAAATGGACATGCAAGAGCAGAGCAAACTTGCAAGTCTCCTGCACAAAGTAATGGATAAAAAATCATATGTTTCCAACGCGGTAGATTTAGATGCTTTATGGAAATTCTTTTTTAAAACGGGCTTTATATATCCGCAAAAATACCTCCATATCCATGCTAACAAGTTAAGGTTTAAAGAGCTTTATAAGCGCCTGTATATGCAGAATTCCACCATATCCAGACATTTCGTATATCAAGACAAAGGTGAAGTTCAAGGGCATCTATCAATGCTTCGGTTCTATGAAAATACGTGGTTAATTCATCATCATGCTGCCAGCCGATCAGGATGTAACAAAGCTGGGTTAATTGTTTTAAATCAGCTTGGACGTTATGTAAATGATTTTCATAGTTTATATTCAACCCGCATGAATTACGCTTGCTGTTACTTCAGGCCAGACAATAAATTTCCCCAGCGTGTATTTGGAGGTGTTACCGAATATATCGATGATCAAAAGGGTGCTTCCGTTGATCCTTTTGCATACTTACATTATCAAAAAAATTTAAATATATCCGAACTAAAAGAACCATGGATGCTTGCTAAGACTCTGCCCGAAGACCTTTTTGAGTTGGAAGGTTTTTATGAGTACAAATCCAAAGGGCTAATGCTTGATGCCCTCGATTTGAAACAGGATATGATTAACAATACAGATCTCAACGAAGAATATCATAGACTTGGTTTTAAAAGAGAGAGACACGTTTTCTCGGTAAAGAAAGATGGTGTCCTTAAAGCGTTTTTTTTTGTTAAATGTGTCGGATATTGGTTTGAATATGTCCGATCTAACCAATTGTATTCATGTTATTGTCATCGACCCTGATGATTTTCCTTACGAGACTCTCTGCTCCAGTTTATATATGGCATCAAAATATTATGAGCAAAACGAAATCCCCACACTGCTCTTTCCGGTAAGCTATGCTATAGATCAATCCATTCCATATAACAAAACGTACAATTTATGGGTATTAAATTTTCGTTATCTTGATCCATATTTCAAATACGTTGATATGTTAATTAAACGCAATAAACAAGAAGATAAGGTGTTGCCTTTTTCCAAGGTGGATCATGGGAAAACCTAAACCAGATAGTAAACCTATATATAGCAGCCGGATAATAGATACTTATGTAAAGCTCATTAAAAGAAAATATAATTACATCAATATTGATGAATTATTAAGCTTTGCGGGAATGGAACCTTATCAGGTTTCCGACGAAGGACATTGGTTTACCCAGGAACAGATAGACTTGTTTTATGAGAGGCTGGTATTTTTAACCGGGAATAAGGATATTGCCAGAGAAGCTGGCAGATTTGGAGCATCACCGGACGCTATAGGGGTATTTAGACAGATCGTTCTTAGCCATGTCGGCCCTGCCAAGGCATATGAGTTAATAGGGAAGGCAGCGGCTAATTTCACTAAATCAGCAACCTATGAATCAAAGAGATTAGATGCCAATAAAGTTGAAATTGTAGTTAAGCTCCTGGATGGGGTATATGAAAAACCATTTCAATGTAAAAACAGAATTGGTTATTTTGAATGTGTTAGTACAATGTTTAACTGCCGGATGCCAAAAATAGAACACCCTGAGTGTATCTTTGAAGGCGGAAGCGTGTGCCGGTATATAGTTTCATGGGAAGAATCGCGTTTCGCATTTTGGGAAAAAATAAGGAATTACACAACCTTGCTCCTTTCTCCAAGTTGCATGTGTTCCTTTTTTATGTATCCAAAGGTTACGGCAACTGCAATTTTACCCGTCACAATATTTGTTATTTTATCACTAACCTTGTATTCAAAATTTATGGAAAAAAAGGAACTCAATACTGCGATAGATAACCTCAGGGATTCACCTGATAAACTCCTGGAACAAATCAATATAAATTACAATCATGCTCTTATGTTAAATGAGATAGGATTTGCAATTAGCAAACAGATGGATATTGATGATATCCTATTGAATGTTGTCCAGGTTTTGGAAAAAAGACTTGATTATGATCGGGGTATGGTCCTACTGGCAAATCAGGATAAAACCAAACTGCAATTTCGTGCAGGTTTCGGCTATACAGATGAGCAATCGGATCTTTTGAGGAATACGAGTTTTCATCTGGACAATGCAAAGTCTAAAGGAGTATTCGTTATATCCTTTCGTGAACAACAATCGTTCGTCGTAACTGATATAGATGAAATAAAAGATAGTCTTACTCCGCGCAGCTTGGAATTTGCAAAAAAATTGGGAGTTAAATCCTTTATTTGTTGTCCTATAGTCTATGAAAAGGAATCACTGGGAGTTCTTGCAGTAGAAAATATTAAGACAAAAAGACCATTAATTCAGAGTGATGCGAATTTATTAATGGGTATTGCGCCTGGGATAGGGATAAGTATTCATAATAGCATGCTTATTGAGGCAAGGGAACGGCAATTCAAATCCATAATGCAGGTTTTAGCGGCCAGTATTGATGCACGCGATACTTTGACCGCAGGTCATTCCGAGAAGGTTACTGAATATGCCTTAGGAATTTGTAAGGAACTTGGTATTTCAAAAGATTACTGCGAAGTAATCCGCGTTGCTGCCTTACTACACGACTATGGTAAGATAGGTATCGAAGACGCTATCTTAAAGAAGAAAGGCAAACTAAACCCCGACGAACGGTTAGAGATTGAAACACATGCAGAGAAAACAAAAAAAATATTGGAACAAATACATTTTGAAGGTATTTACAAGGAAGTTCCTAATATTGCCGGGTCTCATCACGAGAGAATAGATGGAAGCGGTTACCCAAAAGGGCTCAAGGGAGAAGACATTCCCATAGGAGCCAGGATAATTGGTGTTGCTGATTTTTTCGAAGCAATTACTGCAAAACGCCATTACCGTGATCCAATGCCTCTGGATGAAGCATTTCAATTACTGGAAGATGAAAGCCTCGCACGATTTGATAAAAGAGTTGTTGAAGCGTTTACCCGATACTACAGAAAAAAGTATAACTGGACTACTACCTCCTTGGTTTTATCGGTTTAAGTCAAAGAATAGGTTTTTTCCCCCTGCAAAGAATTACCGGCGTATAGGTAAATCTCCCCGGATCGTTAAAATATCTATTAAATTCCTCAAAAAACTCTTCATACCCCCCGTCATATTCTTCAAATGTATAAGGCATTTTTCTGGAGACAACTTCAATTTTTTTGATCCAGTTGAATTCATCAATATCTTTTAACTTACCGAATATCAAATGGTGCGCAGCAACGTCTACGTTTATGTCATGATACCCAAGGGTAAAAAGATGGGAATAGAGCTTTCTCCCAGCGTAAGGGTCAAAATTTGCCTTTTCCTCTAAATACTTTATTATCGTGAAGATGGTCCTTTCCAGTCTCGGGGAAGGAGCAAAATGGTTTAAACAATTATGGTCCAGATCAATCAGGCATAAAATACCTCCGGGTTTTACAATTCTGGAAATATTCTTAACGATATCGAAACTGTTTGCGAGATAATATTCCAGAAGAAATCGGACCCAGACAAAGTCATACACCCCCAACTCATCGAGAGACTCGCGTATATCTTTACATTGAAATTCTAACCCTTGGACATGGTAGTGCGCCCTGGCATATTCTATTCTGTTTTTAGACCCATCCACTCCGACCGCGATACCACCTGGTTGAATTAATTTGTACAACACAGATGTCGTTTTCCCTGACCCACAGCAGATATCCGCAACACGCATACCTGGCCTTATGCCCGCCCAAAGGGCCTGATTCTCAACGACCTTTGTATCCGTTTTTTTGTCTAAACGGATGACTTCTTCATCATTTTCCATGAGATATTCATTGTCATGCATAATTTATGATTCTAAGATCCCTCCATGCGATAATTGTGGATTCAGGGGTATGCAAATAGATGTGCATCAATCTTAATGTTTGACTGTCTAATAACTGCTACGCATAGTACTGAAATTATTTTAAAAATTCTTTGAACATCTTACCTGTGGGCGAGTTCTTATTCTGCTGATTTTTCGCTTCTATTTCATTCACAAACTGCACCTATGTTCGTCACAGGTGCATGATTATATCTTACTTTCACCTGGATGGCAAAGATGTTTTGCTATCAGATAGAACATTCTTTTTAGTGTGTGATCAGTTTTCTATTTGCGATTGTTTGCTGCTTGAGTTTATAGGATGCCACACCCTTCACAAGCCATTTTGCCAGGAAAAGACAGCGCTAAGCGCCTCTCCTTCATTGCGCTTTACGATTGTTTTCTCTCACGAGATTGAGCAACATTACTCCATCATTCTTATTTGATGCGAGAAACGTCATACAGAGGATATTCGTTTTTAAAAAACATGAGGTGTAACGGTGTGCTTTGTCCTGAAAAGTAAGGATGTTTTCTTCCGTAAATTCCTTTTCACTCCACGACCTCCATAATCTAACCACATCATCAAAAACGACCCTTGCGACATTCTTATCAGGATACTGTATCAGCATAAGCTTGAGAGGTTCTGCGTTGGCCTCAAGTCTATATTCAGCAATAACGGCATCCGTTTTTTCGCTCAAACGAAACACATTTTCCTCAATAAAATTGTCAGAAATATAGATATTATCAAGGATAATCTTCTTATGAAAGAATTTTTGGCTTCCCTGAATCATATAATGTTCGGGGAGATAATCCATCACAGCAGGTAACAACACTTTTTTGTATGGCATGGTATCAATAATAGCTTTACCAACAAAAGTGACTTCCTCTGGCAGAATATCACCCTCCCGTGGTTCAATCCTGACAAAACATGTACCGTTCCAAAGATAAAGACAATTGTGAAAGAGTGCACTCCCGTTGCCCAGATTTATATCAGTCCCCGCCCTATCCTTCGTAAACACCCCAAAAGCATCTTCTGAGGAACTAAATTCCCAGATGTCGATGAGGATTTTTTTGTCAGTGTCTTTTTGATACTCGGCACTGACAACACGGACAAACGAATATGACAAATAGGGCTCAGCGCCTCCGTTAATATACTCATAGAGTTTCTCTTTTCCCTCGTAGGTATTAGGTCCAAACACTCTTCTCCACGTGCCTATGTTTTCTGGTAGAAAAGTGCTGTTTGTATCTGAAATATCCTTCTGGCCACGTATTTTTTTTTTGCGGTTGTATCCCTTCTACAACGATGGCTGCTGTCCCCAAAACGGGACATACCTTTTCGCAGAATCCGCATCCAATGCAAACATCCTCTCGCACAAAAGGTCTTCGGATCTCACGTTGTTGTGTATCGACATACGTATTAAAGTGAATGGCCTTTGTAGGAACCGGGCACACCTCTTCACAGACACCACAATTGAAGTCCTGCCATCTTTTTTCTAATTCTGGCAGCCGTGCATAGCCAACCCAGGGAATACACCGGTTATGGTCTATTCTCGCCTTTCCCAACGCTATTTCACGTTTTTCTTCCAGATCCAGTCGCTTGATAGCGCCCGAAGGGCATACCCTGGTGCAGAGAACACAACCATAATCACAATAGCCAAGACGGGGAATGAGCTTTGGTGTCCACAAACCCTCAACACCTGCTTCTAAAAGAACAGGATGCAATCCATTGGTTTTGCATACCTTCATACACTCTCCACATCGTATGCAGCGTGCAAGAAATTCATCCTCATCCACTGCACCCGGCGGGCGGATAAGAGAGGTGTGTCCCTTATTAATGCTCTTTGTATAGTTCAACTTTAGTAAAGGTACCATGCTGCGCTCGTTATGCCGGACACAAGAAATGCCCTCTTTGAAAGATCTACTGCATGTCGTTGTTCCGTTGGCTGTCTCACGCCAAAAGTGATGCTGTTTTCCGGGCATACCTTCTGACAGGTCATACATAAAACACATTCGCCCTCCATTGTACCATGCCCATCACTACTGATCGCACCCATACCACACCGCTCAACACACAAACCGCAACTTGTACATGAAGAAGATACCTGTCTTTTAAAGAATGACCAGTCTGAAAAGAGCGCAAGCATTGCACCCATAGGACAAATATTCTTGCACCAATAACGCCGGTATGCCATGCCAAAGGAAATCACTAAAACACCTGCGCAAAGAAGAATTCCGTGTCCCCTGAAAAACGGCGCGTGGTAGGCAAAGAGCACGGACTGAATACCTTTATGGATAACGGCGAAAAGATTCCCAATAAAAGGTATCTCACGAAGGTAACCGAAAAGACCGTCGATAAGATGAATACCATAGGGGTGGATACTCATTGCATATGCGTTCGTAGCAATGGATATTGGGTCAAACCACCCCACACACTGCGATGTAAACAAGAGACTGATTAAAAGAAAGACAAGAAGATAATATTTGAATCTTCGCCCATCGTAGATCTTGCCCAGAGACTTCTTCCTGATCCCGGCAAAAAGACGGTCAGTAATGTCTATCGTTGTGCCCATCGGGCAAATCCATGCACAAAAAAAAACGTCCGAAAGGGATCGTTAAGATCAGCACGAAAAGAACAGGCCAATATTGTAAAACTAGTGATTTCGAAGCCATCATCACCCCCACAGCAGAAAGGGGGCTCATTCGAAGAAATATATTGGCCGAAAGGTCTTTTTCTGTAAGAGGGTCCAAGAAAAAGAGCAGGTAGAGGAAAATGGAAAAGGAGAGATACTGCACCACCCTGCGCACATAATAAGGCCACTCATTTTTTATCTGCTTGGTTTGCATAGGGTATTCAACAAAACAACCAATGAAATCGTACTACGAGTTGCATGAATCATGAATACAGAAGACAATTTTAATTGCGAAAAGGTATTTATTCATCTTGTTAGATATGATGCAACACTCTCAAAATCGATGGTAACTCCTCCCGACTCTTTAAGGGCAGTTCACCACCGAAATAGATGGAACCACACGCTTCCTCTGCTGCTCAAATCTCTTTCTCTTCTCCTGTTGAATGCCCTTTGTCTCCAGGTTAATGAAGCGATGCTTGGTCACCTTACGCCAGGAACCTCTTTATTTTCGCCTATTTTACCATTTCTCAGAGATTTATCCAATACTTTCCACTAACTATTTTCCCCTGTTTCGCCTTATTTTACCTAGCCGTTGACCGCTTCCGTTCAGACACGATAACGGATGTTCACCCCGGAATAAAAACTAAAAAATCAGGAAAAGCCTTATACTTAATTGGCTTTTATGGCGATCAGGGAGTTTTTTTCTCGTGACTACCCGTACGTTCCTGCTCGGCAATGCCTCCGGCAACTTTATCTGCAATGCCTCTAACAATTCACGTGACTGTTGTCGCGGGCGCGGTATCTTCTGACAACGCGCATTGTGGCCCTTCACGGTCACTTCCATGGAACAAATGGTTGCCAATTGTTCGAGACCTCCCTCCACCGTAAGATCAAAACCCGCCCACGCTTCGCAGAGCCTTCGGATTATCAGATACGCAAGCATCACCACAAACACATGCCCGCGCGTACTCTCCTCCTTTCTTACGTACACGGGACGCACCTCAAGGTTCACCATCTACACCCCCGAAACACCTTCTCCAATTCCGTCAAGTCCTTGTACCGATCATGCACCAGGTGTCTGTCCGCCTCGCTTTCCTGGCTGGTGAGCCGCTCTGGGTCCCGGGATCGTCTGGATAGCCCTGCACTGGACAGCGGAGAACTGATCTGGTGGTCGTGTATTGTTGCCAAATACGGCGCAACCTTTCTTTTCCTCCTCATTCCAGCCTGTCTCTTGCAATACCCCGTCACCACTGAGATTGGCCGTTATGCCCTCCTCATGGGCGAGAGTATTTTCCATGGTTTTATCAGACTGAACCGATGGTTTGGAATATTTCTCTGGTTACTGATGACGCGGTCTTTCCTCTGGTTTGGCGCATTTGTCTCCGCAGGCGGAACGGCAATGGCAGCGCTTACCCATCGCTGATTGAACAACTCATGAAGGTTGTGGCAGCATTACCGTTATCGAACTGCTCTGGGCATGTCTTCAACCACAGGTGTTGCACACCACGCCAACGTTCATCAAAGGGTACTGGGCTTTCATGGCCCATTGCCGCAACCGTGGGATTATACCGACGCTACCAAATTGCTCACCGCAATTACCTTTGCCGGTCTGGGCGGAGTCTGGATCCTTTTTTACTCCTATTGGATGCGTGATAAGGCAAATTTTTATATCCATTATACCCTTGTCAAATGCCGGTATTTGAACGACGGGTCTGATCGGCTGCAACGCTGAGACGTGGGCAATTGGCAATTTGGGGTCACCATTTGGTGTGACCCCTTCTGATATAATGTGCCATCACTCTCCGTCACTTCACCGCTTTGGTGAGAAAAGTGTTGAGGTTGGTGTCGTTTGGGGCGGTGACGCGGTAACGCTTGAGCGTGCCGTCGGTCACGGCGACGAAGGTCAGCGCGCCGTCGCTGCAGAATTCCCAGTTACCGGCCAACGTGCAGATAGTGTCGGGGGCAAACGTGACGGCCTGTTGGCCATCCGCGTCAAGACGAAAGCCTCCGCCGGGGGCTTGATACACGCAGAACAGATGCTGACTATCCGGCGAAAACCGCGGCATCCAGTGGTTGCCGGTGTGCTGGCCGGTCGGGATCAGTTTGCCATCGAGCACAAAGCCTTGCTCACCTGGCTTACCGGCTGGACAGCCGACGGCGGCGTAGTGCTTGTTGTCGGGGCTGAACACGAGCAGCGGATTGTCGGCGCGTCCTTCAAACTTGCGCTGGTAGCCGACGCCAGGCATGTACACGAACGTCGCACCCTGGATCGGTGAGCCGCCCTGGGGTGACATCACGCGGAAACTCGTCTGTTCCACGCCATCCAGCCAGAGACCGCCTGTAAAACCATCGCCGACTTGATACGCATAGCGTGAAGCGTCGGGGCTGAACGTCAGAATGTCGGCATTCTTTCGTTCGGTGAGCTTGCCGTCCACGCTGACGAACGTTTGCGCGCCGTTCCTCGCAATGTAACCAACCCGTTTGCCGCCGCCGCCGATCACGGGCGAGATGAGTAACGGATATGCATCGGATTCCTCGTCCTCAATGACAAGAAAATTGCCAGCTGCTGTTTGGGTACAGTAAATCGCCTTGCTCGAATCGGGCGAGAATTGGAAATTTGAGATGGCGCGATATTCCTGCTGCTTCTTGCCGTCAATGATCATGAAGTGCCCGGTCATCGCCGGGGTCACGCAGTATGCGGCGAACCGTTTGCCATCGGGACTGAAATGCACCGCGCGCACCTGACATCCTTCCGTGCCGGGCACGGCTTTACCGTTGAGCGTCAGGACGGCGGGCGTATTGGGTTTGGGCATGACCACCGCCGCGATCATGCCGCCGGTCTTGGACACCCACACGGATTGAAGGTTCGTCACTTGAATGACTGGCTTGCCGTCCAAGGTCAACCCCTGAAACCCGCTGCCAATGGTCCGGGCAACCAGATGACCGTTGCCGGTAAACTCCAGATTGTCACCGAAATGTTTCACCTGTCGTTCGCCGACCACCGCCCATTTCACTTCCGGATACTTGCCCGGCTCGTTGCCGGTATAGGCCCACTGCGTTCCGTCCGGGCTGAATACCACCTCCGGCTGCAAGCCGCTGACCGGACCGGCCTTGCCATCAATCACCGCGCGCACCTCCGCGCCTTGCTTTTCAAAGGTGCAGTACAGCAGATGCTTGCCGCCCGCTGAAAACTTCAGATCGCGCACGCCGACCTCATTCGAAATCGGCCCGCGGGCGAATTCCTTGCCGTTCACCATGACGACGTACTCGCTGCCCATCTTCGCCAAGTACGCCCAGCGCGTGCCGTCGTCCGACCATGCGAAGGGCAAATTGCCATAGCCCGGCGGGCTCATTGGAATGCCACCCGTCCCGAGGTATTCGTCAATCTTCGGTCCTTCCACGCCGTCAATCCACACGGCATACCGGCTGCCCTTCGGCACAAGCGCCGCGAGATGCGTCCCGCGCGGACTGATGGCCGTGCCGATAACTTTGCTAGCCGGCCCGACAACTTGCTCCTCGACTTTGACTTCGGCAAAGACCGCGACACCGTAAAAAACTCCCACAACCACCTCAAGAATCAGCAATAGACGCCACATAAAGCCTCCAGAAAGAGTTTTGCCAAACGCCTCACTGCAACCAGACAGAAATTAACTCACAATACTCAACGTCAGTCAAGAAGATCTGTTGTCAGGCAATTGGAACAGATGAAATAACAGGAAATTGTCTTTCCCCTAAAAAAAATAATTTTAGCAAAAACGAAAAAAAATTGCAATTTTTTATTATCAGCCCTATTGAACACCAAAGAAGAGAGAAAACAAAAAGGATGGTATAAAATTATAGGGACACGACAAGATGATGGGTAATGCGAAGCACATTAACCCTCCCATTTTTATGAGTAGATAACAGCACAGGATGCCATGATACGTTTTCAGCCCATCATTCAACAACTCAAGAAACAGATACTTGTCATGGTTGTCCCGGTAGATTCACTTGCGTTCGTAGCCCTGGTAGATTACAGGCTGTCCGAGAATGTGGCATTCCGATTTTCTTCATTTAGCCAGAAAAAATAGGGTAAATCGGTTGCGATGGTGAAATTGAGTGATATAATAAGGCGAAATGAAATCTTCAGAGCAAAACCACACGGAGCAGCTAAAACTTTTCATTGAGCCGATCCTTTTACCGAGCAAACCAACCGTATCATTCTTTTCCTTACCAGAAGATACCCAGCCAAGGAGAATCAATCATATGGCTAAATTTAAGCCGTTTCATGAATTCCAGAAACCCCTGATAGGATTTACCCCTGAAGCGTTTTT
>AYTS01000209.1 GCA_002009475.1 Candidatus Brocadia carolinensis
GGGAGATATACAAAAAACTCGGAGTTGATCCACAGGCGATAAAAAGAAAGCGGATAACCTTCAAAAAAACAGCTTTGTAGTGAGGAAAATATTTGAAGACCCTTGTATACCAGCTACTTATGCTCTTAAATGCGTAACTTAGGTTAGATTTTCTTCATTCGAAAATGAATTTTCTATAATACTCTTGCTAGGCGAAAATCATTATCAATAAATAAGGTAGCCGACTTTATTGTGGCCTTGATATACTGTTTTCATGAATAAAGAGGGTGTTTCGCTTCGGCGAAAATCTTTCCGACAGCAGTTTGCTTCTTGATGAACAGGGTCAACATCTCATGGCGACAAATGAACCACGCGCATTGGGCCATGGAGATATTTCGAAGGATAGCAAAGCTTGTGGACTTTCCCGAAAAACGATAAACAAGGAGAGCAAGAGATTTGCGATAGAAACTCGGTGAGGGAGGCATTCATAGATCAGGCGCTGACCGTAAAAAAAACTATCGTGAACGATCCGGAAGCCCGCCTGCAGTGGACATGCAGAAGACACGGGCGTTTGCTGCTCAACGGACGAGGAAGAAGCAGCCGGTTAGTCGCGAGAAGGCAGCACAGCTTCTGCATGAGCAGAACTGCCGCGCGCAAAGCAATCGGAAGACAGAGAAAGGCGCGGCCCATCCTGACCGCGAAGCATGATTCTGCATATTAACACAGTGACAAAGCAGACATTGACAACGGGAATACTGGTTATGCCGGCGAATACCAGGAAGAAGGAGTTGCACTCTTCTGTAAATAGCAGCGATAAAGCTTGCCCGTCGTCAGAAAGAAAATCTCAGTACCCTTGGCGCATTGACCGAATAGATGGAATTCCAGAAGTGATTGTCAGCGCGTGCGGTCTTGAGCAATTGGCGCTATTTACTCCACGGAAGTGCCTGTAAAAAATTAAAAGACGTACCGCCAGAAGATACCCCATCCACGAAAACAATTACGCGAATTTTTAGAAACACTTCGGGCGTGTTGAATCCCGTCCTTTATCGGGACAGGCTTATTTAGGCTCTTTTTTCAATAAAAACTCTTCCTACTCGTTCCGGTCAGGCCATAATCGGGGAAGGTCGTTGTTAGATTACGGTGAACGCAGAACTAAAAACGTATCCCCAGGACATTTGCGATCCTACCGAACTCCTCATTTGAATGGAATGAAATCAGGATATTCCCTCGGCCATTTCTTTCCCTGATCGTTACTTTGGTCCCGAAAAACCTGCGAAAACGGTCTTCCAGGTCTCCTATGTGCGGGGTTGTCTCCTTTGTTGAGCCAGATTTCCTGGGTTTTGCCTGCTTTTTTTCCTGCGATGCGAGCTCCTCCGCTTCCCGCACCGACAGCCCTTCTTTCAAGACACGCTCGCAGATCGCCCGCTGTGTCTCATGATCACGCACCGCCAGGATTGCCCGCGCGTGCCCCATGGAGAGTGTTCCACGTGAAACATGATCCTGGATCTCCTGGGGTAGCTCCAGAAGCCTGAGGTAGTTGGCAACGGAACTGCGATCTTTTCCCATTGCTTTCGCCACTTGCTCCTGAGTGAGTCCGAACGTGCTTGTAAGTTCTTTAAATCCCTTTCCCTTATCAATCGGATTGAGGTCTTCCCTTTGAATATTTTCAATAAGAGCGATTTCCAGGGTGTCTGCCCCGTCAGAATGGCGAACGATTGCGGGGATTTCTTTCAGTCCAAGCTGTTTGGCAGCACGCCAGCGCCGCTCTCCTGCAATGAGCATATAGCCGTGCTGGAGGGGCTTTACGATAACGGGCTGTAAGATGCCATGCTTCTTAATCGACTCAATGAGCCCCTGCATCTCCCCCTCGTTGAAAAGGTGCCGGGGCTGATGGTCGCTGGGCTGGACGTCCTCTGGATTAATCTTGATAATAACGTCCTGCCCCACATCGCCCTCTATCCCAATAACCCCACCAAGGAGTGATTGTAGGCTGCGGCTGAGTTTTTCCTTCTTCGACATCGACGTCTCCTGTTTTAGTTTTCCATTGCATTTCTACAGCAGGAATGCTAGGATTGAAAAGGCTAATAGCTACCGATGTTCCACGTGGAACACCATAGTGTCTTAGTGTATGTTTTTTTTTTCCTATTTGCAAGCTTTTTATGAACCGATGCGTCATTAGCATTGCAGGAAACACTGCGCGGGACGTGGTGAGGCAGGGTCTCTTTTTTTCTTATCGCAGCGGGAGGGATTGCCCTGATACTCTGCTCCTTCTCCTTTACCCTCTTTGCCTTTGGGGAAGAATCAAGGATGATTCAAGAGATGGGGATATCGACGATTGTTATCTGCTGTTTGTGTCTTGCGTCATTGAGTGCAGCGAATACCCTATCACGAGAGGTAGAAAAGGGCACCATGATGATGTTGCTCTCCAAGCCAGTCGTGAGATCTTCGGTCGTCCTGGGAAAATTTTTTGGAATACTCGGCGCGGTTTCATTGCTTTTCACCACCATGGGTGTTATTCTGACCATTGCTTTGTGCGTTAGGGAATCACTCGATCATCATACCGGCTTTCTGTCTTCGTTTACGCAGATCGGTTCGTCAACGGTTTTTCAGCTCGTATTTTCTTTTGTACCTGTTGCTATCATGTGTGCTGTGGCAACAGCCGGTTCTGTCTGGTTGGGCATGATACCTAATTTGTGTTGCTGCATCGTGATTTATATCGTGGGTAATTTAGCGAGTTCCTTCCAAGCCATGTTTCCCAGCACCATAATTTGGTCTAGCTGGTACTTGATTCCCATCTTTGCTTTTTTCCCAAATCTTGAGGAATTCAGTGCGATTGGTATGGGTGGAAAGTCAGAAGCCGTCGACTTTTCTTATGTGACAGCGTTACTGATATACGCTGTGCTTTATATTGTGTTTGTCATCACGTTAACCATTAAGTTTTTTGATCGAAAAGAGTGCCGTTAGTTGGCCGATCTTTGTCTTGTGAAAGGGCGCATTGTTGAGATATGGTGTAATTGGAGATATCCACAGCAACTATGAGGCATTAACGGCAGTCCTTAAAGAATTACGTGCAGAGCAGGTCGACAAAATATTATGTACGGGAGATATTATTGGCTATGCCGCTGAACCGATACCTTGCATTGAAATCATACGTGATTTAGACTGCACGATCGTGGCGGGAAACCACGACTATGCGGCGGTTGGGAAATTTCCTTCAGGGTATTTTCATGCTGCCGCGCGTGATGCAATTGTATGGACTGCCCAGCAGCTTACCAGCGAATATACAGAATTCCTGAAAAAACTACCTTTAGTCGAGGAATTTAACGACATTACCCTTGTGCATGCATCTTTAAATCATCCGGAGTTCTTTGATTATATTACGACAGGGGTAGAGGCACGTTTGAGTTTAGACATATTAAAAACCAAGATATGTTTTTACGGGCATAGCCACGTACCGTTAGCAATCTTTTTAGCAGGGGAAAACGTGCATGTAGACAGGGGCAGTGTCTTTGATTTAAGCAATGCCGATAAGGCGCTTATCAATGTAGGAAGTGTCGGGCAACCACGAGACTGGGATATCAGGGCCTCTTATGCAATTTACGACGAAAAAAACAAGAGCGTTCAAATTAAACGCGTTAAATACAATATTCAAGACACGGTTGGTAAAATTTACAAGGCAGGGTTGCCAGAGGCAAATGCTTTGCGTTTAATGAGTTAAGTGCGTTTTTTTGGTGCATTTTTTTCATCCTTGTAACGAACCCATACGCTTATTTAATTTTCTCATTTCTTCATAGATACATTTCTCCCGTTTTCAGAAACGAATCAAAAATGCAGTCTCCACGTGTTCTATTTGTTCGATTTCACGCAGGCATTCCTGGGGTAGCTTTGCATCTACGTTGACGATCGTAATAGCGTTGCCGCCCGTTTCCTTCCGGCCAAAGGCCATATGAGCGATATTGATATTTTTACTGCCCAGGACTCGCCCGATATTGCCAATTAATCCAGGTTTGTCTTTTCCGAAGAGGACAAGCATGTATTTATCGATTACGGCCTCTACCCCATAGCCATTGATATCCACAATTCGCGGTTCGTTTTTACCAAAGACAGTCCCTGAAATTGTCGTTTCACCCTGAGCAGTGCTTATTTTTGCCACAATGAGACTCGTGAAATCACACGCACCGCTGCTTGTCGTAATGTTGGTCTTAATCCCTCGCTCTGCGATAAGATGGGGCGCGCTGACCAGATTTACGCCGTCCTCAAGGGCGGGCCTGAGCAATCCAACCATGAGACTATCCGTTACGAGACAAATATTCTTCCTGGTGATTTCTCCCGTATAGATAATATCAACTTCTTTTATCCCACCAACGGCAAGTGTGATAAGAGCGATCCCATCTTTTCTGCCAGGAGGATGTAGGGCTTCAGAGTATTATATTCTTCAATATTATACGGAGGAAGGTTTACCGCATTTCTGAAACCCTTTCCGGTAAGAGCATCAGCCATTTGTTCTGCTGCTTCTACCGCTACCGCAAACTGAGCCTCTTCCGTAGACGCCCCCAGATGAGGAGTCGTAATAACCTGCTCAAGCTCAAGGAGCTTGTTGCCTACGGGAGGTTCAACGTCAAAGACGTCAATGGCTGCACCTGCAACCTGGCCGCTCTTGATAGCCTGGTACAGGTCTTCTTCCGAGATAATACCGCCCCGTGCACAATTGATAATACGAACACCGGGCTTCATAATCGAAAATTCATTGCGGGTAATGAGGTTTTTTGTCTCACTGTTAAATGGAACATGAATGGTAAGGTAATCGGCCTGCGATAGCACCTCTTTGAGATTTTTTGCAATCTGGATACTGTATTGGGCGGTTACTTCAGGTGATATGAAAGGGTCGTAGCCAATTATCTTCATTTCTAAGGCTGCGGCACGTTTTGCAACCTGTCTTCCCACCCTGCCTAAGCCAATAATGCCAAACGTCTTTCCGGTAATTTGGAAGCCGGTAAACTTCTTTCTCTCCCATTTGCCTGCTTTTACTGACGCGCAGGCCTGTGGAACAAAACGTGCAAGAGAAAAGAGCAAGGCCACAGTATGCTCGGCAGTGGATATAATATTTCCTTCCGGCGTATTCATGACGACAATACCTTTTTTCGTGGCAGCCGGCACATCAACATTATCTACCCCCACGCCGGCACGGCAAATAGCCTTGAGTCTGTCAGTGTTTTCCAGGAGTGGAGCGGTAATTTTTGTTCCACTCCGCAGGATAATACCTTCGCAGGAAGAAATAATAGTTTTTAGCTCATCAATCTTTATCCCCGGCTTATTCAGCACCTTGAGCCCAGACTTTTCAAGTATTTCAATGCATACATCCGGAAGTTCGTCGGCAATTAAGACCTGCATAGCATCCTTTCTTAAAAAGAAAATATCTTAAATATTCTTCATGATAGGGGAACCAATCGCAAAGGCAGCCAAGCGCATGATTTCACCGTACTATCATACATATATAAAGTTTATCATGATACTCGTTTTCTCTTATAAAATCAAATTTAAACTCTTTCGCACCGGAATCGGATAAATATTTGCGATACGCACAATTTTTTTGATAAACTACCTACCATTCTTTAGAACGATACCTTACCTTTTTCCGACGGAGCAATCTTCAATGAAAATCATACGTTTCGTCACCTTGAGCATTTTTATACTTTTTGGGCTTTTAAGCTTAACAAATGCTGCAGACAATGCCACTGATGGGCAGCAAGTCATGAAGGAATTAGATGATTTTCAGAAGGCCCTTTCCGGCTGGATGAAAAATCTGGATGCCCTGGCATCGCAATTTACTACCTTTCAGAAGAGTGTCGGTGATAGTTTGACCCCTTTAAAAGAATTCGAGAAGACCTTCAAAGGAAATGACGAAAAATTGAACTCCATCATTTCACGGCTGGAAGGGATAGAGAAAACGGCATCAGTGGCAGATGTCAGAGGGTTGCTGGATTCTTTTGGCAAGACCCTTGATGTTATAAAAAAAACTCTTGTCGGATCTCACGAAGCGGGTTGAGGATCAGGAGATAAAAACCGCGGTGCTTGAGAAGAGATACCAGGAGGCACAAAGACCTTTGGAGCCTATAAAAAAAGGCCATCGAGGATCTCAATAAGTTGGTGACAGATAAATTGGGTGAACAGGAAAAAAAGATCACAACGTTTGAAAACAGCCTTAAAACACGAATGTCTTCGATAGACGCAACCATGAAATCCTTTGAAGGACAATCGAAGATCGTTTCCGATCTTGAAATGCGCCTGAAAAAAATAGAAAAAGGCGGTGTTGTTGTGTCAGGAATGGGGATGGGGACGGGGACTGCTGAGGCCCTATCCACCAAACCAGAGCAGGTGCCTGCCGGTACTGAAACAGTAAAGGTTGCAGCAGGCACAGAAACTACGGAAGTAGCCAAGGAGCGGGTCGTCACACCGGAAGAAGAGGGGTATAAGGAGATCGGTGACGGGTTTTATATCCGGAATGTTACGCTCTCTCTCTTTGGTTCATCTTCACAGATTAAAGGTGAGATTAAGAATTTTTCAGAGAGGGACCGAAGTATCGCCTCTTTTGTTGTCAAGGTTTACAATGTCTCGGAAATGCTTTTGTTCACACAGGATTTTTCGATTAAGACGTTTAAGAATGGTGAAGTCAGGACATTCAATGAAATAATTTCCGGCTATACTCCGATAGAGATAGCACGATACGAAATTATTACCAAGAGGAGATATTAAAAAATGCTTAAGAAAAAAGGATTCATCCTTCTCGGCATGATGTGCCTTTTGGGCATTTTAGCAGCAGGTGAGTTGACAGCAGCAGAAGAAAAAAAAAGAGAAATACCCCGATATGATACTGATACCAGCCGGTGAATTTATCATGGGCGATAATACGCGTTATAATTGGAGTTTTTTGCTGGCTTACAATCTTTACGACGGGCCTGAACACACGGTCTATCTGGATGACTTTTACATTGATAAATACGAAGTTACGAATAAGCAGTATAAAAAAATTCATGGAGGAAACAGGCCATAGCGCACCACGATGCTGGAATGATGCAAGATTTAATTATCCGGATCAACCCGTCGTAGGGGTTACATGGGATGATGCCGCAGCTTACGCAAAATGGGCAGGGAAACGATTGCCGACAGAAGCCGAATGGGAAAAGGCGTCACGCGGTACGGACAAGCGTTTGTGGCCATGGGGGAACAAATTCGATAAAACCAAGTGTACCGTATGGGAATCGCAGGAGACGGGACAACGATGGACAACCCCCGTGGGAAAATATGAAACAGGCAAAAGTCCTTATGGATGCTACGACATGGCCGGAAATGCCTGGGAATGGTGTGCCGATTACTATGACCAGAATTATTATTATGGGTCTCCGATAAAGAATCCTTCTGGTCCCGCCGGGGGATTTCAAAGAGTCGTTCGCGGCGGAGGTTTTCTTTACTTCGGACACTACGCCCGCTGTGCTGCACGCTATCGCGTACCATGGTATGCCCAGAGCCCTCAAATCGGGTTTCGCTGTGCAAAATCCGTTTCAAAATAATAGTCCGCGCTTTCGTGCGATGACACGGTAGCTATTCTTAAAATACCACGAAAAATTAGCACACGGTGGAGAGATTAAAGTATTTTCTCAAAATGAACCTTCTCTTCATCACCTTCCTTTTTGAGTGATTCCAGGTATAAATCAACCTTAAGGGTAGGATACTTTTCTATGAAAAGATCCCTTGCCATTTTTAAGTCAGCGGTCAGGGTTTCATATTCTGCTATTTCTGATCCAAACGCAGCAGAACCACCATATCCTCCACAATCCCGATGACTGACGACAACCACGCGGTTAATGAGATGCATACTTACTGAAAGGGCAAATTTGCTAAACAGAAGTGATCGGGTTTCCGGATTTACCAGATTATGAATACTGCCAGGGATAGAAATATGATCATAATTATCTTTTAATCCCAGGGTATCATTTGCAAAATCCTGATTTGCGATGACGAAACGATAGTCGATACAGGTAATTACTAGGGTATCACAGTCAGATCTGACCGCATCCTGACTCACAGTAAGGGATATTTGCTGATTATTATCCAGCAGACGATCGGGCAGAGAAGATTTGTTCAGCATACAGCTAGCCGGAAGAAATAATGACACAATACAACCTGCAAAAATTGTCTTTCCCATTTTTTTTCATAAATAAGCTTTCAGAAAAAAATTCCTGTTACATTATTTGTTCGAAATTATAAATACGTTGATTATTTTCCGACAATAGCGTTGCGTAATATAAATAAACCTTCAGGTGAGGAAATCGGATGCCCATCCTGGTTCTCGCCTTCTTTAAATCCTTACAAATCATTTTATATTCGTCTGTTGAATCCTTAAAGTTTTTCGACCCACCATAACCAATGCTGCAATCTTCGTGTCCCAGAATGATTACACGCTTTACGTGATGAAGGCGGACTGAAACACCAAACTTGTTTAAAACGAGATCTCTTGTATTGCGATCAAGGAGATTTTTGATGGATCCCGGTATGGATATGTAATCATAATTACCTTTCAGGTCTAACCGATTGTTAATGAATTCTTGTGTGGCAGTAGTAAACCGAAAATCGGAGCACGTAATTACTAATGAATCACACCATTTGGTTTTTTTTATCAAAAAATTTTGAATACTTTGCCGGTTTTTCTGATTGATTGTTATTATTTGATTCTTCCGCCGCTAAAGTGGTATGAATCATTGAAAAGCTGATAATAAGCAGTATTAGCATTATGGTTAATGGCAAAATGCGTTCTTTTAATAGGTCTTTTGGTTGTGGCATAATTTCCTTCTCTATGAAATGTTAATAAAGTTAAAAAGTTTAATTAAACGAAATGGCATATTTCGCAAAACGTATTCCATTAATAATTGTTTCGCCTATGTGCTTATTTTACAACGAAGTGAGACTTTATATCGGATTATGATAGATGTGCAGAAAGCAGACAAATGGTTCATTTCCACCATTTGCCTGCGTATGAAATGGATACAGCTATTTTGGTTTTGCTGTATCAGTACCCTTCGGTAGATTGAGTAATTCCTGAATTTGTTTAAATGTCTTTGTATCAACACGCAGTTTCCCCTTGAGATCCGAGACGCCAAAACGCGTTGTCATCTCATCGACATCAAGGAGATTAATGTCAAGACTGGAAATGTTTAAATCTGCAAGATTCATGTTCCGCGCGGCCTCCATGGCAACAATAATATCTCCACCCATCCCTGAAATCGCCTCTCTTCGCAACCCTTCCCCCTCTGCTTGTGCCCGCTTAATTAAGAGATTTCCCTCTGCCTTGCGCTGTTCTGAATAAAGATCGCCTTCTGCCTTTTTTTGGATCAGATACTTATCGGCTTCTGCAAGAATTTCGATCGTCTGCTTTGTCGTCTCAGCATCAAGTACCGTAATCGATCGTTCCTTATCTCCTATGATTTTTTGTGCAATAGCTTCCGTATCAGCATCAATCGTTTGCGTAATACCTCGTTGTTCTGCAGCAAGCGCCTTTGATATATTGAGAACATTATCGAGCTCCGCCAATTTAATATTTTTAATCTTTCTTTCCAATTGTGGGTCAAATCTCATTTCCAGAATGAGAACGTCAATAATATCAACATGTCTGTCAGTAAGTCTTGAAATAAGCTGTTCCTTAAAAGCTGCAGCTCTTTTTCGTTTTTCATCAGGATTGTAAAGATCACGTTCTGACATTTTCCCCAACACACTTCTGGCAATGTCTCGTATTTCGTTCTCAACGATTATTTTGTACCGTTCACCTACACCAATATCCTGGCGCAATTTCCACGCTTGCCCTTTTTTGATTTGGAATTTAACAATGAGATCCGCGGAAACATCATAGTCGTCCGCAGTTCTTATTGCAGCCTCCTGGCGCTCGTCATGTCCCATTCGGGAAGGTGATTTAACAAGTTCAAGTGTCTGTACCGTGCTATCATAAAGATCCCATTGATCAATGCCGCTAATTGCCCTGTGCCATCCTGGTCCGTAATCCTTTTCCACCAAACCTCTCTTGACACCCCAAATTATTGTTCTTACTCCTACCTGATCAACTCCAACCTTTATAACAAAGAATTTTATACCAATAACAAACAAAATCAAAAAAACGACAATACCAATAGGGATGATATATTTTGCTGCAAACTTGCCTAAATGCATTTTTCGCCTCTTTTATGAAATGATGTCGAATGTATTGGTAAATTTTCTTTATGGAGACTTGTCTGGCCCCGGCTTCAAAGGACTAACCAATGCCGCGTCGGGTGGTTCCGGGAACATATAATCGATCTTTGGAGCATCTTCAATATATTTGAAACGTTGTATGCTTTGCGGTGTTTCAATGCCTTGCCGGACAATCGGCGTGCTTCTGACAATTGCCTGTTTCAACCGTTTGGCGTACTCAAGCCTTACCAAATTACGCCCACCTTCCCCTTCCAAAGCGTTTCGCAACAACCGGACCCCCTCGGCTTCAGTCTTAAGCGCAGCAAGAATTGCATCCGCCTCTTTTGCAAGTCTTTCATACTCAGCATCCGCTTCAAACCTGGCACGGATAAGGTAGGCATCTGCGTCTTGTTTTTTTGCCTCGCCACTACCTCGTGCATCCATAATGCGTTTATCGCACTCACCACGAAACCTCGCCACTTCTACTTCCAATTTTTTCGTTTCTTCAACAACAACCCTTCTTTGGTTTTCTTTTGCGGCCTCTGCCCTGGTTTTTTGCTCTTCAACCTCTTTGTCAGCCAATCTTCGTTCCTGGATTTTTTCCGCATATTCTCTGTAATAACGGTAATCAGATAAGTCTATAGAGGTAACGGTAAAGCCATGAATTTCCAGCATTTTATTGATCTCTTCCTTCGCCTTTTGCGCCTTAATATCACGCTTAGAGGCAATCGGAAATTCATCTAAGGTTAATTCGCCGTAACAATAGTAACAGATCGTACGCGAATAGTCGTACAGCCATTTTTGCTTAAAAAATATCGCCTACACCGGTATTTTGGACAACGTACACCGCGTATTCCGGCCTCAGCATGTAATGGATGAGCAAATCCAGCACGACATCACCACCGTCAATCGATTTTACCATAAGTGGGTTTCCCTGGGGATGTTTTTCGTCTATTTCAGCCGCTGTCATTTTTAAAATTTGTTCTCTCTTATCCAGTACATAGATATCCTGAATGAACGGATAATAAAGGACGGCACCAGCTCTGTTTATGAACTTAATGCCACCGGTGAGGTTGTTTACCACTACAGCAACCTCGTCTGCCGCTATTTCCTTCCAGCTTAATTCCTTTCCACCATATATACCGCCAACTATTATTCCAATGATAATTAACGCGATAATGGCTTTCCGGTATATATAAAAATGTTTTACCTTTACTTTAAAGTCCTTATCCATAATCTGCCCTTTTTCCTAAGGTGGTTATTAATGAAGGATTATAATCTTTCCTTTTTTCTAAAAGTGGTTAATAATTATAAAAACATCTCTTTATAACGTCAATAGAAAATTAAAAAACATAACCCTACAATCTCTATCTTCTCATGATAAATTTTATTGGTTGTTATCGCTTTTGCAAAATCGTGCCCGCGCAGGTGTGCTGCGAGCAAACAGACAAAGATTCAAATTGTAAAATAAATTTCACTTTTGAAATACTGCCATGCGCATTTTTTATACACAAACAACTTGCTTTACGTTGATTATGTCAACATAACTATCAACCAGAATGGCACTAACGATATGTTATGATCAACCTAGGCATTTGGAATGAAATTTGAGCGCTATATACCGATAGTATCTCAGCATATAGACGATTTAAACTAAAGCTGATTCATAGTGTCTGCGCTGAATACATTAGCATGTTGCTCGCCAAAAACTTCGAAATGCGTGTGCAATTATTTATGATTATGATGTAGAAGGGTATGCGTTGCGGGGTGCACGCGTGACGAATCGATCTAATCAGTTGACTGTGTTGTATCCGCTGTGTCGTGACAAGGGTATTTTGCTTAGTGTATTATTAAAAATATTCAGTTGACACGATTCGGTGTCTTTGTTAGAATGCTGTGCCAAACTGTTTTTAAAGATCGTTGACGTTTTGTAAGGAATTATGGAAAATTACAAGAATTTAGAGGAGGAGAAAGGAGGCTGTTTGCTTTAGATTCTTTAGATAGTTAGGTTCAATTTGTTGTTATTTTTCGTTCGTAAGTTGGGGTCCAATTGTCCTTTGTTAAGGGAGGTGTAAGTGATGAATAATAGACTGTGGAAGACATGTGTTGGTGGTTTTGTTGCTGCCGTCTTCTGCGCTGCGGCCGGTAGCCAGTCCTATGGGGCAAGCACCAAGTCGCTGGAAGAGATGGAAAAAGAGTTGAATGCCTTAAGGGCATCCGTTTCAGCTCTAACGGATCAGATTGAATCCGTGAAACAGGAAAAAGAAGTGGTTGCTTCATCTTCTGACACGAACAAAGAAGTAGAGGCGTTAAGAAATGAAGTGAGTACCTTGAAAGAAGAGATGAGGACGGCTGCCAATGCTGAGCCAATCAAAGCAGAAGATATTGCCGGCAATGTCTATTCTGAATTTGCCAAAAAGGTAAAGTTGGGTGGACAGATCAGAACCCGCGCAGAATACGCTAATGGTTACTATCAAGTTCCAACCAGCAATGGAACTTTACCCGGCGCAACAGGGACTGCCGGGCGTGGGTCGTCTTACGATGATGATTATGTGCTAAATCAGTCAAGGATCTGGGCTGATGCAGACGTAAATGAGCATTTGCGGGTGTTTATCCAGCTCCAGGATGCAAGGACGTTTGGTGCTGAAGGAACGACGGTTGGATTTGCCGGAGGTAGCCATGAGTATGGTGAAAATACTATAACCGATCTTCATCAGGGGTATTTTGACTTAAGAAAACTGTTTGATCTACCATTAACCGTTAGGGTTGGCCGCCAGGAGATTATTTGGGGCGACCACCGGGTTCTGGGTAACTTTGTATGGTCAAACGTAGGTCGTACCTTTGATGGTGGCAGGTTTATGTGGGACACAGATGAAATCCACGTAGAAGCTATCGCTGCCAGAGTCGATGAGGATGGATTTACTTCCGCCGATGGAAGTGATAACAGCGACGAAAATATGTATGCTGGCCAGTTTGCATTTAAGAAACTCATACCTGGCGCATTATTAGAGCTTATGTATATTTCAAGAATCGACGAGGATAATGTTAGCAATATTGCCGTGGCTAGTGGATATTCCGCTCCCGGCGGCGATTCAGTCGAAGTTCATGACTTTGGTTTCAGGTTGGACGGTAAGGTACCAAACCTTGACGCTATTGACTATACCTTAGAAATGCATGGACAGTTTGGTGATTATGGTGATCAAACGCAAAAGGCATATGCTGTTGCTGCAAAAACTGGATATACCTTTAAAGATATGAATTGGAAGCCGCGTTTTGGTTTTGAATACGCCCATGCTTCAGGTGATGATGATCCAAATGATAATGATCATGAAACCTTTGATAACCTGTACCCGACAAATCACATGAATGGTATCTATGGATTTATCGATCTATTGTCATGGCAGAATATGCATGACTTTAGAGTTAATGCTAAAGTTACACCAACCAATAAGCTGACTGTGCAGGTTGATTATCATTATTTTCTGTTGGATCAAGCAGAAGATGGATGGTATCTGGCAAGCGCTGCCTTGGCCACACCACGTCCGGTTGGTGGGTATGATGACGACGATGATGACTTGGGGCAGGAAGTTGACTTAACCGTAAGTTATCAGTTGTATAAGAATGTAGGTATTCTCGGTGGGTATTCCTGGTTTGGAGCTGGTGACTGGATAGATAATAACATGAATAGTGACACTGACACCAACTGGGTTTACTTGCAAACGACTGTTACCTTCTAAGTCTTAAAAGATCGTCAGTCTCTTTTTTGGATTGATGATTGATAGTAGTTTGTATATGTTATAAAATGGGTGTTGCCAAGGCAACACCCATTTTTTTTTGTAAATTTTTCCCCTTATTTATCTCTTATCAGGAGGAGGTACAGATTGTTTATGAGAGAAAGATTGCTTCGCGGAGTTTACCCTGAGCAACGCGAATGTGCTCGCAATGGCAACGCACGATATGCCATCAACGGCATAGCCTTTGTCATTGCGAGGGTCTTTTCCGAAGCAATCTCCCGCTTTCATACCGGAGAATTGGGTGCGGCTTCGCTGCATTAGGTTAGGAAATGATGAAACGACATTATCCAGAATTTGAACGATTTAAACAGTTCGCAACACAAGGAAATCTTGTGCCTGTTTATCGTCAACTCTTTGCCGATACCCTTACCCCCGTATCGGCGTTTCAAAAGATATCTGATGGCGGAAATGCCTTTTTGCTCGAGAGTGCGGCTGGCGGTGAAAAGATTTCCCGTTATTCATTTCTGAGCGCAGATCCGTTTCTTGAATTTACTGCATTCGGCAACCGTATCGAAATCACACGCAGGGGGAAGGGTAAAGAAGTTGTGCACGCACAGGACCCTTTAGCTATTTTGCGTGATGAAATAAAGTCTTTTACTCCCGCGCAGGTAGATGACTTGCCTCAGTTTTTCTGCTGTGGCGTAGGATATATCGGGTATGATACGATACGATATTACGAGGCTTTGCCTAATATCCCCAGAGACGATTTGTCGCTTCCCGACATCCAGATTATGTTCTATGACACCATGGTCATATTTGATCATATAACGAAAACTATCAAAGTTGTTTGTACTGCCAAAATTGATGGAAATCATCTGGAACATATATACCGTGAGGCTATTAATAAAATTGATCGCATTGTTGAAAAATTACGAACGCCCGTTATGTCTTTAAGCGAGGATATCATGACGGAAAAGGAAACGAATATTTCGTTTTCTTCAAACTTTGTAAAACATGATTTTCTTAAAGCCGTAGATCACTGCAAGGAGTACATCCGCGCGGGTGATGTTTTTCAGGTGGTGGTTTCTCAGCGATTCAAGACACAGACCGATGCCGATCCATTTACTATTTACCGAGTACTGCGGGTGATCAACCCATCACCTTATATGTTTTATCTGAAGATGGACCGTGTGAAGCTGGTAGGGTCATCTCCTGAAGTTATGGTGAAGGTCGAAGGGAAAAAGATTGTCGTAAGACCTATTGCCGGTACGCGGAGAAGGGGAAGAGATGATGCCGAGGACACACATTTTGCGCAGGATTTAATTGCTGATCCGAAGGAACGTGCAGAGCACATCATGCTTTTGGACTTGGGAAGAAATGATGTGGGAAGGGTATCGCGTTATGGGAGTGTGCATATTGATGAAAAAATGGTAATTGAAAAATATTCGCATGTTATGCATATTACCTCCAGTGTCTGTGGAGAACTGGCGGAGGGTAACAATGCGTTTGATTCGCTGAAGGCTTGTCTTCCCGCGGGTACGTTATCCGGAGCGCCGAAAATACGGGCGATGCAGATTATTGACGAGATTGAGCCAACGAAGCGAGGCCCTTACGGCGGGGCGGTTGGATACTTTGATTTCTTTGGTAATATGAATACGTGTATTACGATTCGAACTATTTTACTGAAGGGAAATGACGCGTACATTCAAGCTGGTGCCGGCATCGTGGCAGATTCCATTCCTGAACGGGAATATGAAGAAACTGAGAATAAGGCGAAGGGGTTGTTAAAGGCAATAGAAATTGCTGAAAAAATAACGCAAGAGCAGAATGATGTCAGGGTGTAACTATGGCAAACGTCTTAAATAAGTTGACATGTTCTGGTCATTGCGAGCGACAGCGAAGCAATCTCATGGCAGGGATTGCTTCGTCGTACCTCCTCGCAATGACAACGTTCTTTTTGCGTTTACTATATAAAGGGATCGTGAAATGAGTTTTGCTAAGATTTTACAACTCATTGGAATTATTTTGGCATTGAATGCCCTGTACTTTGGCATTGCAAAGGATTCCATGAAGACCGAAGTTTTGTTATTATTTATTGGTGGTATGGTTTTTTATGTAGGACGTATGTTTGAAAAAAGAGGGACATGATTCTCCTTCGGGGGATCATAACAGATACGTCTCTCATTTAACGGCACCATGGTGTTTTGTTGGAACCCACAGAAAGGCACACCGTTACTCTTTCTCTTCAATTATCTCCGTAGTGAATATATAAATTTCTACATCCTTTTGTCTCCAGGCGTTTGCCGGCAATCCGGCCTTATGAGAGCAACAATAAGAAAGAAATTCCTCTTTACTCCAGCCAGTTTCCGTTGCCACCTGAGGAAGGAAACAGCCTACACAAAAGCCCTTTTTTATATAAATGCCGTGCTTCCCGAGTTCAAAATCAAGGGGATGCGAAATGCGTATTAAGGGAGACAGTACGGAAATCTCAATTTCCAGCTCGTTGAATTCTGAAAGCGTGATGCGATTACTCTCAAACCGGGGATCATCCGTAGCCGATGAGGCTGCGATTTCAGAGACCGTTTGATAGAGTGGCATGTCGGATAGAAAATGACCAAGACATCCCCGAAGTTGCCCGTGTATCTTCAGCGTAACAAAAACCCCGAGTTTTCCCTGCAGGTCAGGATGATTACAGGATACGAGGGGACGCGATTCCCGTTTTATTGCAGCCTTAATGCTTGCTCTTGCAATATCCAAAAGAATTCTTTTTGCCTGTTCATCCAAGGGAATATTTTTTTGGTTAAATAAAGGAGGTAAGGGAGGGTGTTATAAGAAATCGATTTCAGGATTTCACGCCTTCGTGAAATACATCCGTGGTAAAAACATAAAACTCCATATCATCTTCTTTCCATGCATCTCGCGGCAGTCCCGCCTTCTGACAGAGGTGGCATAAGGTTTCTGCTCTGTCCCAGCCCTGCTCTACCGCTACCTGTGGAAGAAATACTGCGCTGTAAGGTCCCTTTCGTATCAAGATTCCTTCTTTGCCCACCACAAAGTTATCAGCTTCAGGGATTCTCTTTGGTACGCTCAAAACGGATATTTCAATGGTAATGTCAGAAACTTCATTTGTGTCTACCGGATTAAATCTCCCGTCACGAGAAGAAGAATTGATGGTATTTTCAATTACCCCCTGAAAAAGAGGCGCCCTGGGTAGTATGTGTCCAATACATCCGCGAAGTTCGCCATGCTTCTTTAAAGTGACAAAAACACCGTATTTTTCCTTTAATTTCAAGGTTACCTGCTTGTTTACCTGGTCCAGTTTTGGTGGATTGCCGGTTCTCGTGTAAGTCTCCAAGGTGTTCCTGGCTAAAGACAAGAGAAGCGTTTTTTCATTGCTGGTTAACAAAAACTGATCAGTTGCCAGAGTTTCTTTTTTTGGTGCAAGGAAACCTGCTTTAGTGTCATCAGGTTTGGTAAATAGGATAGATGCATAGCTCACCGAGTAAGAGAAATTATTGGATTGGTGTCCGGAAGTATCATACTTGAGTATCTCGCCCGATACGTTGTCCGGCAATAATTTCAGGAGTAGCTGAATCGGCATCATACCGCAAGCGTTTATCCCAGTTTCTCTTCTATAATTTCTTATGCCGTCAAAATCCCTAGAGAGGATTCTATCTATTGCGCCATAATCGAGATTGCGAATGTTATTTTCGATATCTTTTTTGAAAGGGACGTAACTGTATCCTTCACCATAATGGGTAAAATCAGAACTTACTACGACAATCGTTTTATCATCCAATAATGGCCTGATAGCATTTGCTACTTTCTCAAAGTCATCTTCGATTAGAATGCCCACCATGATTGGAACTATTTTAAAAGCTCCAAGGGTCATTTGTAAGAAAGGGAGCTGAGTTTCCAATGAGTGTTCCTCTTGATATGCATCTTCAAATGTTCCAAAAAGTTTTAAAGATTTTTGTACAGGCTTTTGTGATGAGCTTGCAGGGTAATTCAGTAATTGATTGCATGCCTCTAAGTCTACAGGAATAAGACCTAACGGTGTTTTGAAATTTTCCACCGTTAAAATGGAGGCGCCACGGAATCGTTTGGCCATAAAATGTTTAAACGCAAGGATAATAACCCGGTTAAAACCACAGTCTTTAATTGCATTATATCCGTAAGCGGCTACCTGGCCAGAATACTGATAACCCGCATGGGGAGAAATAAGGGCAATTGGTCTTCCTTTCAGTGTTTGTTTGGGCACATTTTTTAAGAAAGTGTTTATTTGATCTTTCAAGGCAATTTCGTTGCCTGGATAAAAACGCCCGGCGACCTGGGGTTCCCATACCTCTTTGGATTCTGTTTGACCAAACAGCGTCAAAGGGTTAAATACACCAATACAAAGAATGATTAAAAAATATACTATTTTCATAACATGCTTTCTATTCTTTAAAAATTATCCCTCAATTTAGTACCAAGACTCCAAGCAAAGATCCATGGGCGGGTGTTTACATCGTCCATTTTAGGGTAACAGGCAGATCTTTAAGACATAGACGAATATCTTTGAAATAAACAAAAATCTTGTTTTAAAGTCAAGGGAAATCTCAAGATGGCTGGCTGAGTTTTGAATTGACATTAAAGCGCTTTTCGCTATAATAGAAAGGCTTTATGGTATAGTGTCTGATGTTTTATAGTCAACGGGTTTGTTTTACATCTGAAAGGAAAAACACGCTTGCGAAGCGATAAAATCACCAAAGGGCTAGAACGTGTGCCAGCCCGGGCCCTTTTGTATGCCACGGGCTTAAACAGGGAAGATTTAGGCAAACCTTTTATTGGCATTGCCAGTAGTTTTACCGATCTGATTCCGGGACATGTGCATATGCGCTCGCTTGAAAGGGCGATTGAAAAAGGGATTCACGCTGGGGGTGGGGTAAGTTTTATCTTTGGCGTACCCGGCATTTGTGATGGAATAGCGATGGGGCACTCGGGTATGCGGTATTCGCTTGCATCACGAGACCTTATTGCAGATATCATTGAGTGTGTCGTAAGCGCTCACTGCCTGGACGGACTTGTCATGCTGACCAACTGTGATAAGATTACGCCGGGAATGCTGATGGGCACTGCCAGGCTGGATATCCCAGGGATTGTCCTGACGGCAGGTCCAATGGTCTCCGGTCGTTCCGGGAAGCAGAAGCTTTCTTTGGTGAAAGATACCTTCGAGGCCGTGGGAAGGAGACGAAAAGGGGAAATCAATGACGAAGAACTCTCGTGTCTTGAAATGGAGGCTTGTCCAGGCCCCGGTTCGTGTCAAGGGCTTTATACTGCCAATACCATGGCTTGTGTTGCTGAGGCAATAGGCATGTCCTTGCCCCGATGTGCCGCATCATTGGCTATCTCTTCAGAAAAGGAACGGCTTGCGTATAAAAGTGGACAACAGGTGGTTGAATTGGTGAGAAAGGGCATTACCGCCCGAAAAATTATGACCAGGGAAGCATTTGAAAACGCCATTATGGTTGATATGGCGCTTGGGGGTTCAACGAATTCCTGCTTACATATTCCCGCCATTGCCAATGAGGCTGGCGTGAAAGTCGATTTGCAGTTGTGCGATTCGATAAGTGCAAGAACTCCGCATATCACCAGCATGCAGCCCGGCGGTGAATATTTACTGGAAGATTTATACTATGCGGGCGGGATTCCGGCGGTTATGAAACGGTTGTGCAACGACTTGCACGACTGCGCTACGGTGAGCGGCTTGAGCACGAGACAGATTGCGACGGCAGCAGAGATTCACGATGACGATGTTATCAGGGCAAAAGAAAAAGCATATCATAAAGAGGGAGGAGTTGCGGTTTTATACGGTACCTTATCGCCTGATGGTCCGTAATCAAACAGAGCGCCGTGTCGAGCTCAATGATGCAATTTAAGGGAGTTGCAAAGGTTTTTGACAGCGAAGAAAATGCAATGGCAGCAATCATGAATTCTCAGATACAGAAAGGCATGGTTGTGGTTATACGATACGAGGGGCCGCGCGGAGGGCCGGGGATGAGGGAAATGTTATCGCCTACCGCTGCGCTTGTTGGCATGGGACTGGGGGAATCGGTTGCATTGGTTACAGACGGACGATTTTCCGGAGGTACTCAGGGACCTTGCATTGGACACGTATCTCCGGAAGCAATGGTCGGAGGTCCTATTGCGCTGGTTGAGGACGGAGATGAGATAAGCATCGACATTCCTAAGAGAAAATTGGATCTGCACGTTACAAAAGAGGTGCTTGCAAAGCGTAAAGCGCGTTGGATACCGCCAAAGCCAAAAGTCACGCAGGGTTTATTGGCCAGATATGCAAAGTGTGTGACCTCTGCGGATAAAGGAGCTGTTCTTGTAGCGGAACAACAGGTGCCATAATCGGGCTTTGTACACGTGAGAAATCCTGAAATGAATGCTACCCGGTGGTGTAATGGTAACACTAGAGATTTTGGTTCTCTCATTGGAGGTTCGAGTCCTCCCCGGGTAGCCATTGTATTTATAGAAAAGATTGAAGTTATGTGCCGTATCAGATTTACACATTTTGAACCTGACACACAGATCAACAACAAGACAGATGTTAAAAATATGCCGGTGAAAAGAGATGTCTTTTTTTGTGAGGGATAGAGGAGCCTAATGGATAAGAAAAGAAGACTGGAAGAAATAAACCACTTAAAGATTTTTTCAGGGAATGCGAATCCTTCTCTGGCAATGAAAATTTGTGAACATCTATCGATACGCCTGGGAAACGCTTATGTAGGCCGTTTTCCTGACGGCGAAATTGATCTGAAAGTGAATGAGGATGTCCGTGGGGCTGATGTGTTTTTAGTACAACCAACCTGTCCACCGGTCAATGAGAATTTAACAGAGTTGCTGGTATTTATCGATTGTTTAAAGAGGGCATCGGCTGCACGCATCACGGCGGTGTTGCCTTACTATGGATATGCACGAAAGGATAGAAAAGACGAAGGACGTGTGCCTATTACCGCAAAATTAGTTGCAAACCTTATTACAGAAGCAGGTGCAGATCGTGCGCTTACGGTCGATTTACATGCAGCGCAAATCCAGGGGTTTTTCGATATTCCGGTAGACCATTTACTTGCCTTTCCGGTACTATCAAAATATTTCGAACAGTTGAACACCGGAGATTTAGTGGTGGTAACACCCGATGTGGGCGGTATAAAATTAGCCAGAAATTATTCTAAGAAATTGGGAATAAAGATGGCGATTGTTGATAAACGAAGGATAGGACCGGAAGAGACAGAGGTTGGATTTGTAATAGGGGACGTAGCGAATAAAAACGTGGTCATGGTTGATGATTTAATCGCTACCGGCGGATCAATCGCCCAGGCTGCGAATGTGCTCAAAGAACGGGGGGCAAAGGATATTTATGTTGGAGCTACCCACCCGGTATTCTGCGGTTCAGCGGTTCAAAAATTATCGGCTGCACCGATTAAGGAAATTGTCGTCACGGATACGATACCTCTGAATGATAAGGCAAAAGAATTAGACAGTAAAATAAAAGTATTGTCCATATCCGGACTTTTGGGAGATGCGATATCGAGGATTCACCGCCACGAGTCGGTGAGTTCGCTCTTTGTTCAATAATTTTATATTTTTGGGAGTATGAGATGAAAATCCTGGAATTAAAGACAGAAAAAAGGACAACCAAGGGAAGCAAGGCGATTACAAAACTAAGAATGACGGGAAAAATCCCGGCAATCTTGTATGGCCATAAGCAGGACAATGTTATGCTATGCATGAGGGAAGATGAATTTACGCGTATCTTGCATACCGGAACAAGGATGCTCTACTTAACCTATGATCAACGGAAAGAATCTGCACTGATAAAGGAGATTCAATACGACCACGTCTCGGATCGTGTGCTTCATGTAGATTTCTCACGTATTGATTTGGATGAAAGAGTGAAGCTGAGAGTGTCCATCGGTTTAGCCGGAGAGTCTGTCGGGGTGAAAGAGGGCGGTGTGCTGACCCATGTTATGAAGGATATAGAAATAGAATGCCTCCCGACTTCTATACCAGAAATGATAAAGGTGGACGTATCGGAATTAGGTTTGGGTAAGGCGATACACGTCAAAGAATTGCCTGCACTGGAAGGTATCCAATATCTTTCTGATATGGAAGCCGTGGTGGTATCGGTGCATCAGATTGTGGAGAAAAAGGCCACAACCGAAGAAGAGCTTCTTGCCGAACCAGAAGTTATAGCCAAGAAACCAAAAGAAGGAGAAGAAGCTGCAGAGGCCGAGAAAAAGGCCTGACCTGGTATAGTTACATGAAGATTATCGTTGGTTTGGGTAATCCCGGCGAAAAGTATTTGAAGACACGGCATAATTTTGGTTTTATGGTAATTGATCGGCTTGCAGGACACCTTGAAACAGCATGTAGTCAGAAAAAATTTCAGTCTCTCTTGACCAAAAAAACGGTAGAAAAAGAAGACGTTGTCCTCATAAAACCACAGACTTTTATGAATGTAAGCGGCATTGCTGTGAAAGAAGCCGTGGCTTTTTATAAGTGTGCGCTGCAAGAACTCATGGTTGTATGTGATGATCTTGATCTGCATCTCGGGAAAATACGGCTCAGACGGAGTGGCGGTTGTGGCGGGCATCGTGGGTTGGAATCAATTGCAAACTCCCTTGGAACTACGGATTTTCCCCGGCTAAGAATTGGAATAGGCCGCCCTCTCTCGGGAGAAGCAAGTAACTATGTTCTTTCCCCGTTTTCCGGAGATGAGGAATCCAAGGTGCAGGAATCCGTTGAAAAGGCGTGTCGGGGTTTGAAAACGTGGATTTTTGAAGGGATTGAGGCATGTATGAACAAGTTTAATTAGGCCTTCGGCGACATACCTCCCATAATCCCCCCCAGTTTACGGGGGGATTATGGGAGGTGATTGAAATGCATGTACATGTACATTTAATTAACCAGTTCTGCAGGCTATTCACAAAGAGATAATAGATTTTGTATTTAAGGAAAACTTTAAACGTAGGAGGAAAAGAATTTGAGGATGTATGAAGGGTTGTTTTTACTTGATAATGCACATGCCAGCCTGGAGTGGGATACTGTGGTCAAGCATATCCATGATATCCTGCAAAAATACGGAGCAGAAATCCTGAAAACAGAAAAATGGGGTGAAAAAAAATTGGCATATAAGATTAAGGGACATAAGCGAGGCACCTATCTGCTGATTCATTTTAACGCCAAACATTCCGCTATTACGACAATTAAAAGGGATTTTCAGCTTTCGGATTATATCATTCGTTCTTTGATTGTAAAAGACGACAAGATTGAGGAGTTATCCCAAACAGTTCCGGTGGAAGGAGCAGCGGAAAAGACTGTCGATAAGATACCCGAACCAGCGGAGAAAAACTTGCCGGAAGAAGCTGATCTATCCCGTAAGACTGCAGATACCGTATAGAACTTCAATGACGTATGCCGTACTTTTGGGTTTACGAGGGAAAGCGAAAAGTTTATAAAATACTGAAAAAGAAGTTGTTTCAATAAACTTTTTCACAAGGAGCAGTGTATGGCGAATCTGAATAAAGTATTTCTCATGGGGAACCTCACTCGTGACCCGGAGCTGAGATATACGTCGGCGGGGCTAGCGGTCGCAAGTTTTGGAATTGCAATCAACCAGGCGTGGACTTCGAAAACCGGTGAGCAGAAAAAGGAAGTGTGTTATGTTGACATTAATATTTTCGGCCGCCGGGCTGAGGTGATAGGGGAATATTTCAGTAAAGGCAATCCGATTTTCATCGAAGGGCGGTTGCAATTTAATCAATGGGAAACCAAGGATGGGCAAAAGCGAAGTACGCTTCGTGTCATTGCCGATAATTTCCAATTTATCGGCGGAGCGGCTAAGCGTCCTGCAGGAGAGGCGGGAGCACCTTCGAAAGAGGGCAGCCAGCCGGAAGGAATGCCTGAAGATGTCCATCTTGATATTAATAACGAAGAGATACCATTTTAATGTGTTTGTATAATTTTTCATAAGGGTAAAAAGATATGACAAAAAGAATGTTTAATAAAACAAGCAAGTGTCGGTTCTGCAGGATGGGAGTTGGGGAGGTAGATTACAAAGACTCGCAAAATTTACCAAAACTTACGACATCACAGGGAAAGCTTTTTTCGAGAAAACGTTCCGGAAACTGTGCCCGGCATCAGCACTCTGTAAAGACATCTATTAAAAGGGCGAGATTTATGGCATTGCTTCCCTATGTGGCGTAAGGAGGAAAATAATCATGGAATTGTTGTTGAAGAAGAACGTAGATAAGCTTGGCAGAATTGGCGATATTGTAAAAGTAAAAGAGGGATATGCAAGAAATTATTTGCTGCCCAAAGGATTGGCCACCAGTGTTTCTCCCGCCAACGTAAAACAGATAGAAAAAGAAAAGATCAAAATGGAATTACAGTTAAAGGAAGAAAGGGAGAAGTTAGAAGGGGTATTAGAAAAGATTTCTGCAGCTTCATGTACTATTTATGCAAAGACAAACGAAGAAGGCAGACTCTTTGGCTCTGTTACTACGGTTCATATTGCAGATGCTTTAGCAAAAGAAGGATATCCGGTCAATCATGAGATGATTAAACTCGATAGTCCAATAAAAATATGCGGCGATTTCGACGTTACGATTGCTCTCAATCTTGAATTACAGACGAAGTGCAAGGTGTCAGTGGTAAAAGAGGATGCGGACCAACCGGAAAATGTTTAGTTTTTGTTGAGGAAGTGGGATGGTTGTTGAGTCTATACTGGAACGCACATTACCCCAAAGTCTTGAAGCTGAAATGAGCGTTTTGGGGGCAATGCTCCTGGATAATGAGGTGATCAGCCTGGTTGTCCCCATACTCAATAAGAATAGTTTTTACAAAACAGCACATCAGGAATTATATCAGACTATCGTAGAGGTCTATGATAAGGGACAAATGGTTGATCTGGTGGTCCTGAGGGAAGAGCTGAAAAAAACGCTCATTGCTGGAAAAAGTTGGTGGTATAGAATATGTGATGGAACTGGAAGAAGCAGTTCCCACGATAGGAAACGTAGAATTTTATGCAAATATCGTACGTGAAAAATCGATAAAAAGGCATCTGATCGAGGTTGCAGCCGGCATACAAAAACAAGCATTTGAGGAGTCCTGCGACACTGGCCAACTGCTTGATAGCTCAGAGAGAGCGATCTTTGATATTACCCAGAAGAAGTTTCATGCAGCATCTTCAAAGCTAAACGAAATCCTTAAGGAAACGTTTAGCCGTATTGAAAATCTTCACGATAGACAGAACAGATTAACGGGTTTATCAACGGGTTATTATGATTTAGACGACATTACCTGTGGTTTGCAGGCATCGGAGCTTATTATCGTCGCAGCCAGACCAAGCATGGGGAAGACAAGCCTTGCACTCAATATCCTCGAACATGCAGGGGTAATCGACAAGAAACCTGTTGTGTTGTTTTCCTTAGAAATGTCCGCTCAGCAGGTGGCGCAGAATATGCTTTGCTCTCATGCGCGAATCGACGCACATAAGCTCAGGAAGGGTTTTTTAGAGGATAGCCAGTGGAGCAATCTTTCCTATGGACTGGGGTCACTTTCCGAGTCTCCCATTTTTATCGATGATACGCCTGGTCTTTCCGTGTTGGAAGTGCGTGCCAAGGCTCGCAGGCTAAAGGCGCAATATGATATTCAGTTGGTTGTGGTGGATTATCTGCAATTGATGGAATCGTCCCGAGCTGAAAGTCGCCAGCAAGAAATTTCTATAATTTCCCGTGGTTTAAAATCGCTTGCAAGAGAGTTGTCAATACCGGTAATTGCCGTATCCCAGCTAAATAGATCTGTGGAAACAAGGGAAGGGCATAAGCCCAGGATGTCCGACTTGCGTGAATCGGGATCAATCGAGCAGGATGCGGATGTTATTGTGTTGCTGCACAGGGACAATTATTATGACGTAGAAAAGGACAATACTGCGGAACTTATTATTGCTAAACAAAGAAACGGGCCAACGGGAGTAGTAAAATTGACATTTCTTTCACAGTTTATGCGTTTTGAGAGTTTAGCCTCTGTAGGTAACAAATGAAGTTTTGCAGGATTTTATTACAAGCAACGAGTTTGATCGGAGTGCTTGTTATAATTCTGTGTGTGGGGTATAAAGAGATTTTTTGCGCAGAACCTCCGGGAAAAACGGCGCAAATTATTAAAAAAAATTGAAATCAGAGGTACGCAGCGGATTAGTCCCACAGCGATAAGGAGCAGTATCCGGGTAAAGGAAGGAGATCGTTATAATCCATTAGCAGTAACTCAGGATGTGGACGCGATCTGGTCGCTGGGGTTCTTTGATAATATTGAAGTGGAAGTTGAAGAGCTCGTAGACGGTTTAAAACTCATATTTGTTGTAACTGAGCGCGCTGTTATTGACGACATACAATTTGTCGGAAATGAGAAGATTAAGACCAAGAAGCTACAAAAGCAAATAGAAATTAAAAAGGGAGATTATTTAAAGCATTACCTGCTGAAATTGGATGAAGATAAAATAAAGGAACTTTACATAAAAAAGTGTTTCAACCGTGTCCAGGTGCATGCAGAAAGTAAAAGCGTCAATGGGGAAACGGTGGTCATATTTAACATTGACGAAGGTCCCAAGATTCGCATTTCCAAAATAGCGTTTGAGGGAAATACCGGCTTCAAGCGAAGAAAGCTTTTGAAGCAGATGGAAACCAGACAAAAACGGTTTCCCGCATTTATCTTTCCAGGCAGATTCGACGCTAAAAAATTTGAAGCCGACATAGAAAAGGTAAAAGAATTTTACATGAATAACGGATGGCTGGATGTTGATGTTGGATGGGACATAACCTATGGAGATGACCATAAGAAAATGTATATTACCCTTCATGTAAAAGAAGGAGAAAGATATTCAGTCGAAAACCTATCCATAGAAGGCGCAGCCCTGTTTACCGATGAGGAATTAAGGGAAAAGTTGAAATTACAGGAAGGCGGCCCTTTCTTTTTAGACGCGGTAGATAAGGATACCTATCAACTTCGTTTAATGTACGGAGAGCAAGGATATATTACCACCGGTGTCAAAGAAAAGCATACGTTCAGTTCTGAAGGACCAAAGGTGAACGTATTTTTTACAATAGAAGAAAGAAACCGGCATTACATTGAGAAGATCAAGGTAACGGGAAATGATAAAACACGTGATAATGTCATCCGTCGCCAGTTAACGTTTTATCCCGGTGAAAAATTGGATACCGAAAAGATCCGAGACAGCCAACGGCGGCTCACCAATACCGGGTATTTTGATATGGAATCAGGGATGCCCGCCGGAATTAATTTTGAACAAGGCTCTGCGCCAGACAAGCAAAATATTGTAGTGGACGTGAAAGAAGGACGAACGGGAATGTTGCGGTTTGGCGGAGGCTTTGGAGCAAATGTCGGAATGTTCGGTGATATTTCCTATACCGACAGAAATTTTGACGTCACTGATTTACCAAAAAGCTGGGATGATTTTTTACAGGGTAACGCCTTCCGTGGCGCCGGCGAGATACTGACGTTACGGTTTAGTCCTGGTTTTGAGAGGACAGAAATGCTGGCGTCTTTAACAAATCCATCCGTGTTCGATTCTCCTTACAGCGCTGGGGCAAGTTTGTTTAACTACCTTCGGTGGTATCGGGATTATGAGCAAAAGGAACTCGGTTCAAGGATTTCCTTGGGAAGGGAATTGCAGAGAGATTTATTTGTAAAATTAAGTCCTGAATTTAATGTCATAGACATTTCAAAACGTGATGGCGAGGATGAAGAAGACGTGCCGCAGGATGTTCTTGATGCAGAAGGCAGCTACTTAAAAGCCGGGATTACGTTATCGGCAAATACAAACAAGACAGATAATTTCCTCGCACCAACAAAGGGATACCAGGGAGAATCCTCCATAGAAGTTGCGGGTTTGGACGTGGATATTGTAAAATATAAATTTCAGGCAACAAGATTCAAAACTCTCTTTGAAGTTCCCAAATGGGGCAAACATGTCTTCGCTTATGGTGGCACTTTTGGCATTGCAGAGTCAACCTCAGCAGAAGATGTGCCTATATTTGAAAGATTTTACGCCGGTGGTTACGGCTCACTTCGTGGGTTCCGGTTTAGAGGTGTATCGCCGGTTGATGCGAAAACAAATGATCAGATCGGCGGAGATGTCTTAATTTTATTGAATGCAGAATACCTGATTCCCATATACAAGGATATGGTTCGCGCAGCGATCTTTACTGATAGTGGAAAGGCTGATGAAAGCGCTGGCGATATTAATTTTGATCGGTTCAGGCTATCGTCGGGTGCTGGATTGAGGTTGAGCGTGCCTTTTCTTGGTCGCTCTACGATATCGATTGATTACGGCATTCCCATTGTGAAAGAGGACGAAGATGAGACCGAAGCATTTTCATTTAATTTTGGAGGAGGTAGTAGCTTTTAATTATGAAACCAGCAATGACCATTAAAAAAAAACCGTACCATGAGAAAGGTTGTATTTTGTGTTATAGCAGTTCTTGCATGCCTGTGTCCGTGTTTGTTGGATACGACTCAGGCAAAAGAACCGGCGGGAGCAGTGGCTTCGCCATCTAAGGGGTTAAAGGTTGGGGTTGTTGATTTAAATGGGGTATTTGAGAAATATGAGAAGAGGAAGGCTTTTGATGCGCAGTTAAAAGAGCAGGAAAAGCAATATCAAAAAAATATCACCGACAGAAAGAAGGAACTGGTAAGCCTCAGTGAGAAGATTCAATTATTGGATCCCGGGAGTGAGGCCAGAAAAAAGGACGAAGAGACCTTCGAAAAAAAGAACATGGAACTTGAATCGTATGCAAAGTTTGCTGAAAAGAGCCTTACGAAGAAGTATAAGGACTATTTTGAAAGTCTCTACTCTGAAGTCTGCAAGGAGGTGGAAGATATAGGCAAGCAGGAACAATATGATCTGATTATTAAGAAAGAAGAGCCAGAGTTGAAGAGTAGCGGTATTTCTGAGCTGCAATTCAAGGTCGGAATTAAAACGATCCTGTATAATTCCGATTCCGTTGACATTACCAGCCGGGTACTCGATAACCTGAATAAACGCTTTTCAGAAGGAACCAAGAGAAAGTAGTCTGTGGTCCGTACGCAAAAAACAATCGGGCAGGAAATTGGGTACCCTGGGACAGGAATGTTTCGGGGAGAGAATACAATACTCCATTTTAAGCCTGCACCGTTAAATTGTGGCATCTCATTTATTCGTGTTGATTTGCCGGATCGCCCGAGAATTCCTGCACATGTTCGCTTTTTATCAAGTAATTACCGGCGTGTCTTTCTCAAAAACAAGGACGCCGAAGTTGAATGCATAGAGCATCTTATGGCTGCCCTGGCAGGGCTAGGGATCGACAATATCGATATTGAAATCAATGGCAGGGAAGTTCCGGCGGGAGATGGAAGTGCGGGTCTTTTTGTTGATATTTTGAGAAAAGCAGGGGTTGTTGACCTGGGTGGCGCGCAGAAGGTATTTGTCGTCAAAGAGACGATATCGGTTAATCGCGGAAATGCAAGCATTCTGGCTGTGCCTTGTGAAAAGGGATTGGAATTGTCATATACTCTGGATTTCAACGGTTCTTTTCTCCAGCAACAAACGTATGATTTCGAGTTTACAGAAGAGAGCTTTTGCAGAGAAATTGCATCGGCCAGGACGTTTGGACTAAGCACGTATATCGAAGAATTCAGGCAGCTTGGTTTGGGAAAAGGGGTTACCGATGATAATAGTATTATTGTGCACGAAGACGGAACGATGAAAAAACCGATTTCCATGAAACCCGCAGAATTACGATTTCCCAACGAACTGGTAAGGCATAAAATCTTGGATCTGATAGGTGACCTTTATTTGGCCAATGTCATTATACAAGGACGTATCATTGCGAAGCGGTCTGGGCATGCGCTGAATGTTCAGTTAGCAGAAAAGATCGCGAGTAGTATAGACTTAAAAGAGTCAGTGCAGGCATGATGTGGGCTTAAAAATGTTGGAAACATGCAGTAAAAAGGGGAAGCAGGTTGAAAATTCATAGATTGGCTATTGTACACCCCGATGCTGTTTTAGGCAAAGAGGTTGAGGTTGGTCCTTACAGTATAATCGATAAGGACGTTACGCTGGGAGATGGGACTGTTATAAAGAACAACGTTACCGTAACCGGCAATACTGTCCTGGGAAAAAATAATATCATTCATCCAAATGCCGTTTTGGGAGCCGAACCGCAGGATCTGAAATATCGCGGAGAACAGACTTCTCTTATCATGGGAGATAATAATGTGGTAAGGGAAGGAGTAACCATTAATAAAGGTACGGCGGGCGGTGGAGAAAAAACGATAATTGGTGATAATAATTTTTTTATGGCTTATTCACATGTCGCTCATGATTGCATTCTCGAAGACAATGTTCTTTTGGCAAATGGCGTGCTCCTGGGCGGCCATGTCGTAGTAGAAAGGTGTGCCAAGCTGATGGGTCTTGTGGGCATACAGCCTTTCGTGACTATTGGCCGGCATGCATATGTCGGCGGGCATGCGCGGATTGTTCAGGATGTCCCACCGTATGTAATTATCGAAGGTCATCCTGCAAAGATACGACAGGTAAATGTCATTGGATTAGAGAGGGAAGGGTTTTCTGAAGCGCAAATTAACGCAATCAAAGAGGCCTTTCGCGAAATATTTCGTTCTGATAAATTGAACAGGAGCCAGATCCTGGAAACCTTAGAAAAAAAAGATGATGTTTCTCCAGAGATCAGGTATCTGGTTGCCTTCCTGAGAAATATTGACAAGGGTAAGTATGGAAGGTACCGGGAATCTTTGCGACACTCAATGGCAACTTAATTATGTCTAATTTGAAAGTTGCGGTAATTGGTGTTGGTCATCTGGGGAAGGAGCATGCAAGGGTCTATACAGAATTACCAGGGGTGACGCTGATCGGGGTTGTTGATATTCAGACTGAACAGGCAGAGAAAATTGCACAGCGATACCACACGAAATGCTTTTCAAATTATAAGGAGATTCTTGACCAGGCAGAAGCCGTAAGTATCGCAGTTCCCACAAAGGCTCATTACGGAATAGCAAAGGATTGCCTTCAGCACGGAATTCATGTCATGATAGAAAAGCCAATGACGGGAACGGTACAGGAGGCGCGGGATTTAATCGCTATGAGTAAAGCAAAAGGGGTGGTGCTTCAGGCAGGATATATTGAACGGTTTAATCCTGCAATAGACACGATAAAAAAAACTCTCCATCAACCCCAGGTTTATCGAGTGCCATCGGTTAAGTCCGTTTACCTTCCGCTCTGCTGATATCGGGGTGGTGCTTGATCTGATGATCCATGATATTGACATTCTTCTGCACGTAACAGGGTCGAAGGTAAAAAAACTTGATGCCGTGGGAGTAAATGTCATTTCTGACAAAGAGGATATTGCAAACGTCCGTATTCAGTTTCAGAACGGCTGTGTAGCAAATGTTACTGCTAGTCGGGTATCAATTACCTCAATGCGCAAAATGAGATTGTTCTCCGAGGATTCATATATTTCTATTGATTATCAGAAAAGAGATGCATTAATATATAAAAAATCTCCCAAGCTGACTTTGAAGGCATTAAACATTTCTGAAATGGATGTCTCGACCATTGCGGATTTGAAAAGTTATGTGTTTGGAGACTTATTAAAAGTGGAGCACATAAAGATGGATGATTGCGAACCACTCAAGAAGGAGCTTGGCTCTTTTGTAGATTGTGTTGTGGGTCGTAAAGAACCTGTTGTTTCTGGTGAAGAAGGTTTAAAGGCAATTGAGGTGGCAAATGACATTGTATGCGAGATAGAAAAAAAATCTCAAATTAGTCAACAATACAAAGAGTACGGAGGATAAAATATGACATCATTTGATTTTTTGCATATCGACGCTGAGATTCTTGGAGGCAAAATCGTAGGAAAGGCTGGCGGAGTACTGGGCAAAATGTTGCAGCCGTATGTAGAGCAGTTTTTTGAGAAGGTTAATTCCCTGAAGGTGATCGCCAAACTGAATGGCATGAACGTTTACAACCTTTATAATCCGCCATTTCCCAGCCAGGCAGGCATGAGATTTCTCGAACGAAAGCTGAGAATGATGTTGCATAAGATGGCATTTCCTGTTACGGCAAATTTAGCCATTACCCATAAATGCCAGTGTCAGTGTATCCATTGTAGCGCGGATCCGTTTATCGACCCTGCAAAAAGAGAGCTGACGGTTGAGGAAATAAAAACCGTGGTTGATGGTGCGCTGGATCTTGGCGCAAGCCTTATTATTTACGTAGGTGGAGAACCCCTCCTCCGTGAGGAGCTTTCCGATCTCATTCATTATGTGGATAAAACCAAGGCAATCCCCATGATCTTTACCAATGGATTACTCCTTACCGAAGAAAACGTCCGAAAACTCGCTAAGGCAGGGCTCTTTTCCTTAAATATTTCCATCGATAGCAGTGAGCCTGAATTACACAACGAGTTTAGGGCGGTGCCTGGGTGTTATCAAAAAGCCTTTGAGGGCGCTGAACGTTGCCGCAAGGCTGGCATTCTGACGGGTATTTCCACCTATGCAACGAGTGAGAGTATTAAGACGGGAAAGGTTGAAAAACTCTTAAAGATTGCCCAGGAGCAAGGGTTTTCTGAGGTGACGATCTTTGACTGTATTCCGTCGGGGAGGTTCTTGAAGGACGCATCAAAGATATTAACCGCAGAAGACCGGAAACAATTGATTGCCCTGACGAAAAAGTATCACGAGATGGACCATCCGATGGGAATAAATTGTATGTCAATTATCAATTCGCCACGGGGTGTGGGTTGTTACGGAGCGCAGTCTCAATTTTATATGACGGCATACGGTGATATTAATCCCTGTGATTTTAACCCCATTAATTTTGGAAATGTCCGCGAGATGTCCATTCAGGAAATATGGAAAAAGATGGTAACACATCCGGACTTTAGCAAGCGATACCCCACCTGCCGTATGCAGAGCAAGGCGTACCGGAAAAAGTATATCGATCCACTTCCCAAAAATGTGCGATTGCCGGTAAAAATAGAGGATATTGCACCTATCGAGCTTGCTGATCAGGAAATTACCCTTGCCGGGGTAGGATCGTTTTAAATGCACTTTATCGTCATGGGAGGGAAAATATGGGCAGCGAAATTCTCATCACAAAAAAAATGAGCACGGGGGAGGTCACAAAGAAATATCCCGCAACAAAAGCAGTTTTCACAAAATATTTCGGGAAAGGATGTTTTGACTGCCCTTCCTTTGGAACTGAAGATATCAACCTTGCCTGCATGATGCATAGCACAGATGTAGATAAGTTTGTGAAAGAATTAAACGAAGCAGCACAAAAAGAGGCTGGCAAGACGCCGTAAAAGGCCTCAAATCAAAGATACGAGTGACGAAGTTGTTCGGATGACAGGGGAAATGGGCCTGTCATGATGAAATAGACTTGGCAATGATACAATTTGTTTGGTAAGGAGGTCAGCGCATACTGTGGAACCAATATATCTGGAAGAAAAAATTACCTTCAACAAAGATCACTTTATTCCAAATATTCTTTACGCCTCACCAAAGGTAAAGATGCCTCTTATTTGTATGGAACCTGGGCAAGAAATTCCTCCCCATGGCGGACAGAGTGTAGGTATTTTCTACGTAAAAGAAGGGAAAGGGATATTTACCCTCGATAATAAAAAAATTGATATGAAAAAAGATATGGTTATTGTTGCTCCTGAGGGAGCTTCAAGAGGTATGAAGTGTACAGAAAAAATGGTTGTTTTAGCTATCAGCGTAGGGTAAATCATTGAGAAAAGGGGAGAGACATGAGTAAGACACCGTCTGTTGTTCTTGATGTAAGAAGTATTGTGCCCAGGGAAAGACATCCAAAAATATTTAACACCTTTGATGGTTTGAAAAAGGGAGAGATGATGGTTTTGATAAACGACCATGATCCCAAACCTTTAAAGTACCAGCTGGATGCTGAACGAAGCGGGCAATTGGACTGGAAATACGTTGAGCAAGGCCCTGAAGTTTGGAAGGTAGAAATAACAAAAAAATAAAGAGTCGGTACGGATTATTCTGAAGGTTTTGAATGTACTGATTATTTTAACAAACATAGTTGAAGAAAAGGAGAAAGGGATATGAGCAAGGGGGTAAAATTTACAATCTTTATGGGGGTATTTGCTCTGTTTGGCTGTATCCAGCTTGGCTGCGAACAAGCATCCGTAAAAAAGGCGGAAGTAGCTACCAAAAAACAAGAGGAGGAAATTTCCACGAAGTCAAAAGAAGAGATAAAGCCCGTGGTTTCTGCTCCTGAAATGCAAACGGAAGCGAAAGCGTCGCTTCCAGTAAAAACGGAAGAAACTACGTTGCATCCAAAAGACAAGAGGACCATTCAGCAAATTATCTCTGAGATCACGGGAGAAAAGATGGGCGCTGATAGTTCAGGAGACTTGTATCATGCCGGTTTAACAGCCAGTTATACTGAGCCAGAAGAGGTGCTCCCCGGTGAGGGTAAATTTGGGAAGCTCTTTGGATTTTTGCCTCTTATGAGGTGGTACGACCCGGATCATTATTATACGCCGAACATGAACGTTTCCGGAGAATTTAAGCATGAAGAGTGTGTTATGTGTCATACGGTGCAAACACCTGGTATTGTGGCACAATGGAAAAAGAGCAAACACTCATCCACAGAAAAGGGTGTTGTTGGATGCGACAAATGTCATGGGAATAATCACCAGCAGCTCTATATGCCTTCATGGAAGCACTGCGGCAAGTGTCACCCTGAACAACAGGCAGGCCACCGTGCCGGCAAAATTGGTTCACATACGCATGCATTCCATGTAAGCGTAATAGAAGCTCCCTGGCAGATCGCAAAACCGGCTGCAGAGGTAACAGCGTGTGCTACCTGTCATGGTATCGCTGAAAACCGTTGTGATGGGTGCCATACAAGACATGATTTTTCCGTGGCGGAAGCAAGAAAACCTAACAACTGCGGTATCTGCCACACCGGGCTCGACCACTATGAGTATGAAATGTACAAGGAATCATACCATGGAATGATTTATGAATCAGAGCAGCATACCTGGGATTGGACAAAACCCCTGAAACCAGCTAATTATAAAACGCCTACCTGTGCATATTGCCACATGAAAGATGGTGAGCATAATGCTCAAAAAGCTTCTACCATAAACAGCCATATGGGCACGTCTCTCGTAGATCGTGGGGCGCCGAAATTTAAAGAGGCTCGGCAAAACTGGATTAACACGTGCAAGGGTTGTCATTCGCCCCGATTTGCTGCAGACCAGTTTGAAGCTATGGACGAAGCGGTAAAAGTCAGCTTTACCAAGTGGCGTGAGGCCATGAAGATCGTGGTTGATCTTTATAATGAAGGCCTTCTGGACCCCATGCCGAACGATTTGGCACCTGACTATGCAGGACACTACACCTTTAGCCTCCTTGGCGGCGAGGGCAGGATGTACAATGTCTCTGACATAGAACGTACATCCTTTGAGATGCTGGTCTACATAACCAACTCCGTATACAAGGCCATGGCACACGGAGCTATGTACGGCGCCACTTATGGGAAAGGTGCCTTCCTGCAGGATCGTTGGCTTATCCAGATTAAGGGTGAGGCCAGCCGCTTGAGGAGAATCAAGGCGCTGGAGAATAAGGTGGGAATACAACATAAGGCATACGACTTCTGGAAACACGGAGAGTATACGGATCTGCTCTTAGGCTGGAAGAGAAAGCCAGGGGATGTAGACAAGTCCAAGTGTATGCATGAGGGAGAAAATTGCCTGGCTGAATAAGTTTTCAAAAGCAGGTTTCTGAAAAAAGAAAAAAGGCCTAATCTATTTTTTAGATTAGGCCTTTTCCTTTTAGATTCAATTTTATAGAAAATTTCCTTTATTTTCGATTTCAAATATCGCCGGATATTTCGCACATAGTTTAGGGCAAAACGTTTGGTTCCATCTGCAAGATTGAACCAAACAACACGACAGAACTATTTCATTGATGCGCCGACTCGCTGATGGCTTGATACTGAGCAGGATTTAAAAGGGAATCGAATTCATTCGGGTTGGACATCTCGATGTGTAAAAACCATCCCTCGCCGTAAGGATCTTCGTTTACCAGTTGAGGTTTTTCCTGAATTTTTTGGTTGATTTTGACTACTTTCCCTGATAGGGGAGCAAAAATATCATAAGCAGCCTTCACGGATTCCACCACTGCGCAAGCCGCACCTGCCTTCAGCTCTTTTCCTACCGAAGGTAATTCAACAAAGACAATATCCCGAAGCTGTTCTTGCGCATGGGCGGTAATACCCATAATTACTGTGGTTTGATTTATTTTCTTTGCCCATTCATGTGTCTTGGTATAAAGGAGTTCGTTTGGTATATTCGTCATATACATAATCCTGTCAAATTTTACTTTTATAAAATGGAGTCTTTACCACGCGTGCAAGATAATGAGCGTCCCTGATTTGAATTTGCAATTCTTCCCCCACTTTGGCATAGGAGGATTTTATCAGACACAAGCCGACGTTTTTATTCGTGGATGGGCTAAAGGAGCCGCTGGTGACTTTGCCAATGATCTCGTTTCCTTTGAACACAGGGTAACCATGTCGGGGGATACCCCGGTCTAACATCTCAAAGCCGGCCAATTTTCTGTCAACCCCTCTCTGTTTCTGTCGTAACAGCGCGTCTTTTCCAAGGAAGTTATCCTTGCCGAATTTTACCGTCCAGTCAATTGTTGTTTCAAGGGGGGTTACCGTTTCGTCCATATCATTCCCATAGAGTAAAAGGCCGGCTTCCAGACGCAGGGTGTCTCTTGCCCCGAGACCGGCGGGTTTCAGGCCACTCCGACAGTTTTTATCCATGAGCAAATTCCAGAGTTTTACCAGGTGTTGTGCATTCACAAATATCTCGAAACCATCTTCGCCCGTGTATCCCGTCCTGGAAATGATCATGCGAATGTCGTCCCATACAAAATTACCGAAGTGAAATCTCTTCAGGCAATCTAATTTTCTGCCGAGGGTATTTTCAAGCATATGCGAGGACAGAGGCCCTTGCAATGCAATGAGAGATAACGCGTCTGTTACATCCATCAATTCCACCCGTGGATAGATAGCAGCTTGCCTTTGGAACCATGCGAAATCCTTTTCTTTATTAGCGCAATTTACGACCATCATGAAATGGTCTGGCTGCCATTTATAGATAAGAATGTCGTCAAGGATTCCTCCCTGCTCGTTACAGGCAGGGGAATATTGGACTTGCATATCTTTCAGTTTGCCTGCATCATTGGTGATAATGTGTTGAATAAACCGCAACGCATTCTCTCCTGCGATCTCGAATCTTCCCATATGGGATATGTCGAAAAGTCCAGCATTTTTTCTTACGCAGTGATGTTCGTTGATGATGGTATCATAGTAGAGGGGCATGACATAGTCATGGAAAGATACCATTTTTGCATTACCTTTGAGGTGGATATCATAAAGAAGCGTTTTCTTCATTAAGAGCGGCCATTATTCGTCATCGTATTTGTAACCACAGGTAGGTTTGAGATGAAAAAAATAATCTCTTTCATTATAAGGATAGAGTGAGCACATGCGTGGTTTCCGATCGTACACCTTACAGAGAGAAAGCCCGTTTTCGTCGTATTCAAGATGTTGACATTTAAAAGACGCATGGCAGCACCGTCCGCAGCGCAGACAATTGCCCTGCCGTTTTTTTTAGTGTAGAATGAATTTCCTTTTTATTGAAAACATAATTCATCCTTCTCCACGCCTGCAACATGATTGCTGAGCAGAATATATCAATTTTCTGTGTTGCTTGCTGCATCTTTTGTGTAAAGTAATAAATCTTTTTTATTTCAAGCTTATTGATTAATTCGGTCATGAATCTTTACCCTTATTAATATTTTATTAAAGAAAAGCCAAATTTAATATTTATATCTCATAACAAATTTACAGAGCTCAGTCAAGATAATTGCCAACAAAATTCTCCCCCTTACAAAATAATTCGTATTACTTTGACAAAGAATTTCAAAACAATTTGCATTTGAGTTTAAAATGATCTAAGCTATTTACAAATTTTTTTATAAAAGATATTCCATCTTTTCTACGACTCCGGGGAGAAATCGTACGAGGAGAAAGAAATTTTTGATTACCTTGGTTTCTATCGTTAAAGTAACGACACTAGGGGAGGACCGTCAATCATGATGCATGTCAGCAATAAGGCATCGAGTTTCCTCAAAATAGGGGCTGTATTGTTCTGTTTCATGTGCCTTTTTTTTGCAACTTACATGGCTTCCCGATACGAGCATGCAAAGACCGAAACGGAAATTCAAGCGAATAAAGTAAAAGAGTTCGAAAAAAAGTACCAGGAATTATCGATGATACATCAGGAGTTATTACAAACTCGCACGGTTTTAATCCAGGAAAAGGAACTCCTGGTTCAAGAAATCAATATGCTCCGGGGAAAAAACATCAGGCCAGAAGATTGGATGCATACCAAAGAAAAGATGCCTCCGGTTAGCGAGGTATCTAAGAGCCAACAACCAATTACTGAGGGAAAAAACATGACTTCCGATGTCAAAGAGGATTTATCAATGGATCAATTACCGACTCCCGCCGTTACAGATCCAACCCAGCCTGAAACAAATTCAGCAGGAACGCAAACCGTTCATGCTGTGCCTGCCCAGATTCCCGACTAAAAGAGATCAAAGCGCAACAAAGCCGCAACCAATTCTCCATTAAGAAAGCGGGAGATTGCTTCGGAAAAGACCCTCGCAATGACACAGGCCATGCTTTGATGACATATTGTGCTTTGTCATTGCGAGCAAAGCGAAGCAATCTTTCTCCCATAAACACTCTGTAACTCCTGATAAGGGATAAATAGGGTTGTGAAAAAACGTGCCTAAAAAAACAAGTTTTCACACGGCAATACTATAGATGCCAAATAAGGTAAGGGGCCACGCGCCTATGGGTTTTTTGGCTGTGATCCTTTACTTATCCCCATTAATTTTTCATACTGGGCAAACGATTTCCTGGCCTCCTCAGTCATACCCTTCTTTTCATAAAGTGCCCCAAGGGCATTGTGAACATCTATGGTTTCCGGATTAAGTTCCAATACCATAGAGTATTCATACATGGCGTCATCTAAGGATCCTTTTTGCTCATACACACGGGCAAGTACAAGATGGAGCGTCGAATATTTCGGATTGATCTCAATTGCACGTTTCAAAATTTTGATCGCATTGTCTGCCATTTTTTTCTTCGGTATACGCGATACCAAGGCAGATGTATGTCTTAAAATTGTTTTTGTTTAAAGATAATGCATTCTCCCACAACTCTATTGCCTCACTCGGCTGTTTATTGTAGTATGAGATAATACCCATCTCAAAATAGGTATCAGGCTTTAAAGCAATATTCATTTCTTCGATGCGCCGCAATTTGTCTTTTATCGTAACTAACTTTTTTAGTGCGTTGACATTCAGCACACGATTTTTGGTTTCGGAAAGTATCAGGGATGGAATGAGTGCCTTTTTTTCTTTCTGATGAGAGCGTTTGTTCCAGCATTTCTTTCTCTTCCCGAATAAAATCAGTCGCTTCCTTTAGTGATGTTTTCAGGTTGAGATTTTTGTCTTCCAGAAGAGCTACCTTCTGTTCCAACGGCGTAATTTTTTGTTCGCAATCACTTTTTACCTGAAGTTCCTTGGATGCATATTCCTCCTTCAGTCGGCTTTCAAGTTCCGCAACTTGCTTTGCGTGTGCATCTTTATGAATATGGTCATTCTTATAGGATATGAGTTTTTGTTCATATTCGTTTATCTTGTCATCGTAAATCGATTTTAATACATATTCCGTGGCCAATTTTTTTTTCATACTCATCCACAGCATTCTCATAAATTTTTTTTTTGTTTGTCTCGGGTAAATTTTAAAGACTTTATTAGTTCTTCTTTCTCTGCAAGAAGGTTGTCGTAGTAAGGTTTTTCCTTAAAAAACCAGTAACAAAAGAGCGCAACTGCTGAAACGGCGAAGGTTGTGATAAGGATATAAGAAAGTTGTTTGTCTGTTTTGACGAAGGTGTTTTTTGAAGAGACGGAAAGAATCTTTTTGACATCTTTGAGGCGGTTCAATAAGTTTTCGAAGGGCAATTTCATAGGGCGATGCTCCTATACCTATTGTGGTTGAGAAATATTTAAATCTCATTTCCAGAGATCACGGTGCGGCTACTACCTTTATGCCTTTGTTGAATAAGTCTCCCGATGTTCCGATTTTTTTACCCACTGCATGTCGCTGGTCTTGTGAATCCGTGAGAATGGTTATCCAACATTGAATTCAGTTACCGGTGATGGCTCGTGCGATATGTCAGCAACAGAAATTTTCCTGAGTATGAGCTTGTCCGCCTCTTCCTGGCTCACTGGAGTAACCTCTATGAACCTTTGCGGAGTATCGGTTTTCGCCTGCCGTACGGAAACTTTCGAGGTAGGTAAAACGTGAGATTTTCCGTACCGCGCAGTAATGCGTGCTCCAAGGTGTATCTTTTCTTCTGTAATCTCGCCGCGCAAAAGGGTAAGAGGTCCCGGCATATCGACCAGGCTTAACAGAAAGTCTCCCTCTTGCGAAAGTGATTCGATTCTGGCATTGTCCTCTTCGTTTCTCCCGACAATAGCCTTTGTTTGTGGGTCAAGCCTGAAATGTCTTCCTGCTTTTAAAAGGTTAACATCATTTACATCGGCATCGCTGGAGGTAATCAAATCTCTCATGCGATGCGCAAATTCCGGGTCAGTCAGCAGGCAGCCTCCGGCCGAACAAGGATAGTCCTTGATTTGGAACACATCGGCAAGCTGTATCTGATCTTTCCGGGAACGGCCGCGGATCTGAAGAAGTTGTTCCCTGTCCACCAAGCCTGATTTTTCAGGAATCGTGGGTTCCATATGTTTGGCACATAAAGGCCTCAGGACAAGCCCGGTAAGGTTTGCCTCTTTGTCAATAATCTTCATAGCTTCTTTCCGTTGTGACATGGGCCGCTGTCCCAACACTTCACCCGTGATAATAAAGTCAGCGCCAATTTCCCGCATGTATTCGCCGGCGATACGAAAGATATTGATCCGGCAATCGATGCAGGGATTCATGTTTTTCCCATAACCAAACTTCGGTTTCTTGACCAGTTCAAGAAATCGCTCTGTTGTATTAATGACCTTGATGGGTATGCCAAATTTTTCTGACACCTTTACAGCCTCAAGTTTGCAGCTTCCATGTGACGTACAACGGCAAAATACCGTAACAAAATTGAGTGCGATCACCTCGATTCCTTGCTGCTGGATAACACGGATAGCCAGGGTGCTGTCCAGGCCACCCGATAATAATGCTAATGCCTTTGCCAAGAGTAAACTCCTTTAATGACCATGAATTTCAGTTCTTGAACATCGATGTAACAGGTGGTGAAATTCTAAACCATTCTATAGGTATCTTTCAAATAAAAAATGGAATTTGACTGTTTCATAACATCATGTTAGACTATTTTTTGGTTTATTTATCGTAACTTGCAAATAATAACCCGCTAAGTTTTTCTTGCCTGTTTCAAGAGTGCCATGATATTACGACAACCAGCGGTAGCAGGGAGTTTTTACAGTAACAATCCAACCCAGTTGAAGAGCGACATAGAAGGCTTTGTGATCAGGGATTGTGATAAACAGTCCGTTTTAGGCATAATCTCCCCACATGCCGGTTACATCTATTCAGGACGCGTTGCCGGAAATCTTTATTCACGAATTAAAATACCCGATACCGTAGTCATATTAGCGCCCAATCATACCGGTTACGGAGTACCGTATTCCATCTGGCCTGGCGGGCAATGGCGTACCCCTCTGGGAGATGTGAAGGTGGATGAAGAGGTCGTGGAAGAATTGATACAGGCATGCGACCTGCTTGAAAAAGACCGGGCGGCGCATTTGCATGAGCATGCCGCTGAGGTACAAATACCGTTTATCCAATATTTTAATCCTCATATTGAAATTGTTGTGATAGTTATCTCAGCACGAGATATCGCAGATCTTAAAAATCTAGGAAAAAAGTTGTCGCAGGTATTACAAAAATTACGCCCCGGCGCCCTTGTAGTAGCTTCTTCCGATATGACGCATCATGAATCACAGTCATCGGCTAACCGAAAGGACACGATCGCTATCGGCGAAGTTTTAGCCCTTAATGAGGATGCTTTATACAGCAAGGTGCGTGAAATGCACATTACGATGTGTGGCATTTATCCAGCGGTTACCATGCTGGTATGCTCGAAGGAACGGGGAGCGAAGAAGGCAGAACTCGTTCGGTATGAAACCAGCGGCGATATCACCGGCGATTATGACCATGTCGTAGGTTACGCAGGAATTATGGTAAATTAAAGGGGACGGTGCGTAGTTTTTTATTGAAAGTATGACTTTAGACTTTGTCGTGTGCACTCAGTCGAACGCTTGAAAAATCTGAAATCGTAAAGAGAGGTTTGAATATTATTTTGTTTCATTCCGGTTTGTCTAAGCGAGGAGAATAGAGAGTATGGTAATGGTTCCAAAAATCAAATTAAACATTAATGGCAAGACCGTAGAGGTGAATAAAGGGAAAACTATTTTACAGGCGGCGAACTCTATGGGCATTCAAATTCCAACCCTGTGCCATGACTCCCGCCTCGAACCATTTGCCGCTTGTCGTGTTTGCATGGTAGAGGTTGAGAGGGGCAAGTCGAGCGCGCTCATTACTTCATGCAGCACTGAGGCTACGGAAGGGATGGTGATCCGCACGGATTCAGAGAAGGTCTTAAAGTCACGAAAGATGGTTTTGGAGCTGATCCTTTCTGACCATCCCAAGGATTGCATGACCTGCGATAAATGCGGCACCTGCACCTTGCAGGATCTTGCGTATGAGTATCAGGTAAGGGACAGCAGATTCTTTGAAAAACCCGATGGTGGTGTTACAGCAGATGAAAACAAGGCCATTCAACAGGATACCAGCAAGTGCATCCTGTGTGGCCGCTGTGTGCGTATCTGTGCCGAAGTACAACAGGATTATGCTATAGATTTTAAGCATCGCGGATTTTCTACGGAAACAGGCTTGCCCTTTGGGAAACCACGACGTGAAACAACCTGTGTCTTGTGCGGCCAGTGCGTATCAACCTGTCCTGTCGGTTCGCTGGTGGAAAAACGGGCCGTAGGAAAGGCCAGGGACTGGGAGTTAAAGCAGGTTAAAACCACCTGTGCTTACTGCGGGGTAGGGTGTACGATGTTTTTAAACGTTAAAGGGAATGAGATTGTTAAAGTGACCTCAAAGACAGGTTCGGTACCAAACGACGGAAACCTCTGTGTGAAAGGCCGATTTGGCTATGACTTTGTCCATCACCCTGACCGGCTGACGCAACCGCTCATCAAGAAAAACGGAAGATTTGAAGAAGCAACCTGGGACGAGGCGCTTGGTTTTATTGCCGGTAAATTGAATGATATAAAGTCCAGATACGGACCCGATACGATCGGGGTATTCAGTTCTTCGCGGTGCACAAACGAAGAAAACTATCTGGCAATGAAATTTGCACGGGCTGCGATTGGCACCAACAACGTAGACCAGTGTGCCCGGACTTGACACGCGCCCTCCGTCGCCGGTCTGGCGATGTCATTCGGAAGCGGTTCAATGACCAATTCCATCAGTGAAATCAAGGATTGCAAACTCATTTTCCTCATCGGTGGCAATCCCACTGAGGCGCACCCGATTGTAGGGTTAGAGATGAAAAAGGCACTCCGTAAGGGATGCACCTTTATTGTAGCAGATCCGCGACGGATCTGGTTTGCACAACATGCAAAGTTGTATCTCCCTCTGAAACCGGGTTCAGACAACTGGCTTTTAAATGCAATGGCGCATGTCATCCTTGCAGAAGGTCTCGAAAACAAGGAGTTCATAAAGACACGAACGGAAGATTTTGAAAATTTCAGGGAATTTGTGAAGGATATCACACCGGAGAAGGCCGCTGAATTTACTGGGGTTCCGGCAGAAGATATTCGTCAGGCAGCCAGGTTATATGCGAAATCAGAGAAGTCCGCTATATATTACACCTTAGGTATCACCGAGCATACCTGCGGCACGGATAACGTAAGATGCATTGCAAACCTTGCACTGCTAACCGGGCACGTTGGAAAATCCAGCACCGGGGTCAACCCCATCCGCGGACAGAACAATGTCCAGGGTGCAACGGACATGTGCCTCCCGGATAAATTACCCGGATATCAGTTGTTTTCAGATGAGAAGGTCGTAGAAAAGTTTGAAAAAAACTGGGGTGTGACCCTGAACAAAAAACCGGGCAATACAGCGCCAACTATGTTTGAACGGATGAGTACAGGGGAATTTAAGGCGTTATATGTCATCGGTGAAGACCCGATCATGAGTGAGCCGAATCAGGACTATACCATCAAAGGGCTGGAAAGTCTGGAGCTGCTGGTTGTACAGGATATCTTTATGTCGGAGACCGCTCATTATGCGCATGTTATCCTGCCGGCAACGAGTTTTGCTGAAAAGGACGGCACCTTTACCAACACCGAACGCCGCGTACAGCGCGTGCGCAAAGGCATTAATCCGATTGGAAATGCAAAGCCTGACTGGCAGATCACCTGTGAGTTGTCCACCCGTATGGGTTATAAAATGGAGTATCCGTCCCCCAAAGAAGTCTGGGACGAGATTGCCAGCCTTGTGCCTATGCTGGCAGGAATTAATTATGGAAGGATCGAACAGAATGGCATTCAATGGCCATGCCCTGATATAAAACACCCCGGTACGAAGTTCATGCATGAGGGTAAATTCCCGCGTGGCCTGGGTAAGTTTTTTGTATTGCCCTACCGGGCGCCTGCCGAAAGCCCTGATAAAGATTACCCGCTATTGCTGACAACAGGGCGTACCCTGTATCATTATGGTGCGGGCACGATGACCCGCCGGTCGGCCGGAATCATTCACAAGACAAATGACTGCTTCGTTGAGGTGCATCAGGCAGATGCCGGGGAATTGGGCATATTTGATGGCGAATTGGTAAAGGTTGTTTCGCGTCGGGGCGAAATAACAGCCCGTGCCGAGGTTTCTGACAAGGTGAAAAAGGGTGTCATCTGGATACCCATGCACTTTGCAGAGGCGGCTGTGAATAAGCTAACAATGGATGCCTACGATAACATCACCCAGACGGCAGAGTACAAAGTCTGCGGGGCAAAGATAGAAAAACTATAAACTTTTCAATAAAAAGCCACCGTAAGGCTACGAAGGGATTTGATTCCCTTCGTAGCCTTTTTTGTTTTTGGATGATGTCACAGGAAGATTTACCTGGGTACTAACAAAATCAGCAGATCGAGTGATGGCGTGAATGTGGGGAAGCATCATCATTTCAGGAATTCTTAACAGAAAGAGAGAGTGACTTCGAATGAAGAAAATATTTTTCTTTGAATTCAGGATATCAGCAGGGTAGAATATTTTTAATTGCCATAGTGCCCGAATTTTCTCTGCAATATGCTGCCCTGCCGAAAGCTATAAAGAAGAAGTTTACAAGGCAATTAACCCATCTAAAAGACAATCCCAAGCATAATTCATTACGGATTCACAAGCTTAAAAGTAGAGACTTTTGGGACTTTTGCGTGACATAGGCTACCGTTGCGTTTTCAGGAGAGAAGGTCGCGCGTTTTCGCTTTATTGTGCTGGAACCCATAAATCACTAAAACCACCGCCCTCCACTCAATTCAAGAGACTGCAATGATGGTAAAGTTAAAGAGTTTTCATAATTTGACATCATGGATTAAGCATAGTCTTGGGCTAATAGCAATAGTGCTTGGCCTTTCACTCTATGCCCTGGATGTTTTGGGTCATTCCGTTGAATTTACACCAGACTTAGCGATAAGTGACGTAAGAGCAAAGACACTGATGGGAAATGCGTTGTGTTACCTGTCAACGCCTGATGATACTTCCACCGCCAGGAAGCAAGGACAACCTTCCGGACATCGAGATTCGATGACACCAGAACACCTTGCTGTGGATAGAGCAACCCGGGACCTTACCCCCCATGCAAACAAAACAGGACATACCCCTGTTGTGAATGAATTCGCCGGAGATGGGAGACATAAGAACGGTAACGATTTCTGGCTTTTAGCACAATCCAGAAAATTTCGCTTTGACAAAATATTGATTCCTCCTGACGATCGTAAAATTGCCATTCCACAGCGTGACGAAATAGAACCTCTGCCGGAAATAAAACTTTCTTTAAGGGTTAACAAAGATCATCTTAGGGAACGTGAAACTGCCAGATTTGAAGTTACTATGAGCCCGTTCTACCGGAATATTCGCTATCAGTTTAATTTTGGAGATGGCACAGAAAACATCCGGACAACGAAACCTGTAATCGATCATGTCTATAATAAAAAGGGGACATATCGTGCTTTTGTAAGCGTGATAATGAACGACAAATCATACACCAGCAACCTCGTGCCAATCGTCGTTGACGCGAAAAAATCAATAGTGATTTCTCCCGATGATCGTACAAGTGACATTCCACAGCGTGAAGAAATAGAACCTCTGCCGGAAATAAAACTTTCTTTAAGGGTTTTCAAAGATCGTATTTGGGAACATGAAACTGCCAGATTTGAAGCTACTATGAGCCCGTCCTACCGGAACATTCGTTATCAGTTTAATTTCGGCGATGGCACAGAAAACATCTGGACAACGAAACCTGTAATCGATCATGTCTATGATAAAAAGGGGGCATATCGTGTGTTTGTCAGTGTAATACTTAATGATATATCATATATCAGTAATCTGGCAACAATCAATGTTGATAAGCGTGTGTCCAGACCTATAGCCAGGATACATCCCGCGTATCTAGCAATTATACAAGGGGAAAAGGCTCTCTTCGAGAGCCAATCTACCTATGAACCAGAGGTGTCAGTAAAAGAGTCCTGGAGTGGTCCGGGCGATCAAAAGGCGACAGGGAGAATGTTTGAAGTTGATACGAACCAACTCCAACCCCAGAGATACGAAATAGCCCTTAACTTAAGTGATACTTATAGGCAAAGCGATAGAACAACGGCTATTCTGGAAGTCCTTCCTTCTGTAAAATACACGGTAAGTTTAGATGCAAACTTCCACAGGATAGAACAGAACCAGGTACTCACACTAAAAGCCTCTCTCACGCCCGATATTCACAATGAAGAATACCGGTTTAATTTTGGTGATGGTATCGAGAGCGCATGGGCAACATTATCCATAGCAGAACATGTTTATTCGTTGCCAGGGAGCTACCGGGTTTTTGTTGCAGCAAGAAGCAAGGATCAGATTCTTGCCACGAGTAGTGTGATACAAATCGAAGTGACTTCTAAAACAGTTTCTACTGTTTTTCTGGAAGCGGATAAAAAAAAATCTTTTTATAACTGAAGATGCGAATTTCACCGGAAATATCCAGCCAGCCCGCGAGAGGGTTCTGTATCAGTTTGATTTTGGTGATGGCATGAGAAGCGACTGGTTACATGAACCAGAAACACGCCATAGGTATTCAAATCCGGGAATCTATACTGCCCGGTTAACGGCGAAAATTGGAGACGAATTGATTCGGAGCAATAATGTTACCATTACGGTTGTTATGGCCAGCATCAGGGTGACTCTTGAAGCAGAACCAACCCATACCGAACCAGATCAAACCGTTATGTTTAGAGCAAACCTTAAACCCCCTACCGAAAAGGCTGAATACCGGTTTATTTTCGGTGATGGTGGGATAAGGGATTGGTCCCCTGAAGCGATGGCAGAGCATACATACTCAGCGCCTGGAAATTATCATGCTTATGTGGTATCTCGTATCGATCAAAAAGCAGCATCAGAGAGTAATCCCGTTATTGTCAGGATAACCAGCCGTTCTCAGGGAAGTAAACTTTGGGTCGGCATCTCCGCAGGATTGCTTGTGTTTCTTGGAGGCGGAGGCTATGCTTTTTTGAGGATGAAACGATTGGGGAAGGCAGATAAACATTTTAAACAGACGATTCAGGTTAGACCTCATAAGGATATGGGTCTTCAGCACATTGAATCAGATGTTTCTGTCCAAACAGGTTTCGAAGTGCGGTTGAAGTCCGTGTTAGATTCCGGCAAGCAGGATATTGAGCCAAAAGGCCCTTTGATTATCGAAGAACAGGAGGAACCATGAACCAATCACCGATTACCTTGAACCATTTTTTTTTCTTTCGAGGGAAAAGAATTACCACACGACAGCTTGTCAGGGATAGAGTCGAGTGAAAAAAATATCTTCACTGAGAGAAGCGTTTTCAAGAGAAACGAAAGGAATCAAGTGGTCTGTGGCATTTCGTGAAATGATAAAACAGATTGCGGATTTGTTAAATATCGGTGTCCCGGATATTATGGTAAAAGCATGGAATAAATACTCACTGCTTCTTAAATATTCAGACAGAGAAAAATATTCTCCCGATGAAATCTTCCTGGTACCACTGGCCGAGCATACCATCAAATCTGAACATCACCCATACCTGGAAATACTGATAAACAACCGGACGGTGGGTAAGATGGTATTCGATATAAACATTTCGCTTATGCTTGAAGGGATAATCCTGAAAATTCAGGATGGAAAGATTAAGGAAATACTCACAGGTTCTTGTAAAGGGAAAGGCACTATCAAACACGGAGATTTTGTAATTTTTGAAAAAGCAAGCGGATCAATTTCATTACCCGGTTCAATGGATCTTGGTGAGGGTCTGCCAATCAAACCATAGTCCAGCATGGCATCATTTTAATCCGTAATGGGCCATAGGGACAGACATTCATAACGCAGCGAAGCCACAGCCAATTCTCCGTTATGAAAGCGGGAGATTGCTTCGGAAAAGACCCTCGCAATGACACAGGCTATGCCTTTGATGACATAGTGTGCGTTGTCATTGCGAGCACATTCGCGTTGCTCAGGGTAAACCTCGCGAAGCAATCTTTCTCTCGTAAATAATCTATACCTCCTGATAAGGGATAAATAGGGTTGTGGCAAAACTTACAAAAAAAGAGGTTTTGACACCGTAACACTATACATCAATTACCAAGAGAGTAAAAACACCTTGTTGCCTCTGCTCCCCCTCTATTTCCCCCCGTTTACGGGGGGATTATGGGGGGTAATTGAAATTCCTTAACGTTAAGTATGAGATAGAGAGGCTTTCGATCCAGGGGAAATCCTTTATTTAAAATCTGCTTTTATGGTTTTTTGTGTTTGACCATGCTGATAAAAAAGGAGGGGAGTGTATCATGCAAAAAGAACAATATGTCTGTACCGTGTGTGGCTTTAATATGGTGGGCTACTATCCGGACTTTTGTCCCTTCTGTGGGGCACCAAAGGGAAAATTCATTACTTCCGCAGAATGTTCCGCCAGATATAAAGTCATGGACACGCCGGTTAATAAAAAGGTTACTCGCTTAAACTCCGTCCCGCCTCTTGGTTTTGAGCATGCAGCTTACCGTATCGAAACAGAGGGGAAGGCGTTCTGGGTGGATTGTCCATCATGCTTCGACAAAAGTCTTAAACCTGCGGATGTCATCACGTTTACCCATCACCACTTCCTCGGCGCGAGCAATCAGTACCGTGATTATTTTCATGCCCCGGTACGGATCCACAAGCTGGACTCCGCCCACAGCATCTGTCTTGCCTTCACCTTTGATGCAGCCTTTACCGGGAATTGCGTTGAGCTGGGCATAGAAACCTTCCACATGGGGGGTCATACCCCAGGCTTCACCTGCTACCTCTTCGAGGATGTCTTGTTTATCTGTGACTATGTATTTCTCGAAAGGAACGGTATGCGATTCAATCCCTTTGGCCCGCAGAAAGAAACCAGGGAAGGTGCGGCGAAAATCAATACCGTACTGCAAGGCAGGAAATTAAGCACGGTTTGTGGCTGGAATTACGTGGTTGATTACAAAGACTGGAAAGAGAGATTTGATAATCTGTTAAGTAAGGGTTAAATCGCCCTGAATTGTGGCCGAGGCCGCACGGTTATAAATGCTCTCCCGTTTATATCATTGGTGATGACCTTGCAGAAGAGAAGGGGATCTCAAGCATGGTTGAAACAAGACTGCTCCTTGTAGTATTACTGTGTAAAAACTTCCTTTTTTGTAAGTTTTTTACCACCTCCCGAAATCCCTGCGGTAGATCAACCGTCCCCGGTTGACATCACAATGACAAGCAGGGACGCTTGTCCTACCAACAGAGGTTTGGTTACGGCTTTACTGCGCTATGGAGGATGTAAAATACCTTGCACAGATAGGTCTTATCGAAAAAAGAGGGGAGAACGGGCGATCTTTTCTTCTATTGGATCTGATAGAATTCTATTAGAAATAGCGGAGTGAAACGTCGAAATTAGATAAATTTTTCAAATGATGTAAAATAATATAATAAAAAGGTATTGTGGGGTGACTGACCCTGGCACGTTATATGTTTTCAAATGTTTTGAATAGGAGGGACTGAAAATGGCTGAACAGACGATAAAATTTGATATTACCGGCATGCACTGCGTCAATTGTGCCATGACGATTGAACGAAGGCTGAAGGATTTACAGGGAATTAAATCCGTCCGGATCAATTTTTCCCGCGCAGCCGGAATCGTAACCTATGATGCCGATGTCACAAACAAATCTCAAATCACACGGTATGTAAAAGAGATCGGCTATACCGCCAAAGAACGCGTTCGACTCGATCAAACCTCCCAGGCATCCATCCAGATGGGATGGCTTATCCTCAGCATCCTAGCCTCCATCGCCATGATGGTATTGATGTACGCACCCCTGCCTGCCCGCGTGCATAGCAACATGCCCTATATAATGATGATGATTGCTACGGTGACGGTGCTGGGGCCTGGCATGGATTTCTTCATCAGCGCCTATAAGTCCATCAGAAATCTCTTTGCAAATATGGATGTGCTGGTATCGCTGGGTGTCCTGTCAGCCTATTGTTACAGTATCTTCGCTATCTTCGGTAGCTTCGGCGTCTCAGGCCATGCCTTTTTCGAGACGGCAGTGATGCTGATTGCCTTTATCCGCATCGGAAAGTATCTGGAGGAACGGGTAAAGGGCAGGGCAAGTCATGCACTCCAGAAATTGGTAAAACTCCAGGCCGACAAGGCCAGGTTACTATCGTCGGAAGGAATAGAATCTGAGGTCAATGCGTCCTCCCTTCAAGTGGGGGATGTTGTGATAGTCAGGGCGGGTGAAATTATTCCCGTGGATGGTGAGGTAATGGAGGGCGCTTCATCGGTGGATGAATCCATGGTGACGGGTGAATCCATGCCCGTGATAAAGCAGAAAGGTAGCAGCGTTGTGGGGGCAACGATAAATAAAACAGGCCTCTTGAAGGTAAAAACCACAAAGGTGGGCGAAGAAACCGTTCTGTCGCAGATCATTACGATGGTTGAAGATGCCCAGATGGACAAGGCCCCTATCCAGCGGTTTGCAGATCGGGTATCCAACATATTTGTTCCCATAGTCGTCGGGTTGTCTATCGTGACCTTTCTCTGCTGGTATTTTGTGTTTTATGATGCTGCCGGGCAGCAACCCTTTGTGTGGGCATTAAAGACGGCCATTGCGGTGCTGGTGATCGCATGTCCATGCGCCATGGGACTTGCCACGCCAACGGCCATTATGGTGGGAAGTGGTGTGGGTCTTGATCATGCCATCCTTATCAAACGTGCCAGCGCCCTTGAGGAAGTTGCACGGCTCAATGTTATGGTATTCGATAAAACAGGCACCATTACAGAAGGACGTTTTACCGTAACTGATATTGTTCCATCAAATACTTTTACTGAAGCTGAGTTGATAACCCTGGCAGCTGCCGGGTGTGCCTTTTCCAATCACCCCCTCGCTCAATCGGTGGTAGATGAAGCAAGGAAAAAAACGCTCACGTGGGATACGGTTCAACATTTTCAGGAAAAGGCGGGGAGTGGAATTGCCTGCCATTACCAGGGGAAAGATTTGCTGATTGGGAATGAAGGCCTTCTGACCTCTCATGGAATCACCCTTGATAAACTCAAAGACACGGTTGAAGAATTAGAATCCCACGGAAAATCGTTTATGTTCGTAGCATATGGCGGTATCAGTGTTGGGGTTCTGGCTCTTATGGATAAAATAAAACAAACTGCACGGGATGTCGTGATGCAATTACAACAGATGAACATACGGGCAATCATGATGACGGGCGATAGCGAACAAGTGGCAAAGGCTGTGGCTTCAGCGGTGGGCATTGAAGAGCATCGAGCAAAAGTCTTACCCGCGGAAAAGATGGAGGTTATAAAGGGTTTTCAGGAAAAAGGGCTGAAGGTGGGTATGGTAGGTGACGGCATCAATGATGCCCCGGCGCTTGCGCAGGCAGACGTGGGCATTGCTATCGACGCAGGGACGGATGTCGCAAAGGAAACGGGAGATATTGTTTTGATAAAAAATGATATGATGGACGTCGTAAGGGCTATTCAATTGGGCAAAAGGACACTGTCCAAGGTCAGACAGAATTTATTTTGGGCATTTTTTTACAACGTGATCGGAATTCCCATTGCGGCGGGCGTCATGTATCCCCTTATTGGTATCAGCCTGAAACCTGAATATGCCGGACTGGCAATGGCCTTCTCCTCCGTATCGGTGGTAACCAATTCCTTATTACTCAAAGCGCGTCGCATGTCATAAGGCATCATGAATACTTCCTTGTCAATGGATGCATTTGACATTTATTGTCAACCGGTTTATACTCTCTGTCACTTGGGTAAATATCTTCAACGTCAGAGGTTGTTGCTTAAATTTTCATTCGATAAGGAGCGGATATGCATTACCTGTTAAGTATTATGGAAAGTGTTGATAACCCTGTCGGAAAACTTCTCATCGCATCTGCGTTAGGGGGAATTATCGGGTGGGAACGGGAACGGCGGGGACGTCCTGCAGGATTGCGGACACACCTCCTGGTATGCATCGGTGTTACCTTGATGATGGTGGTGTCTGAGCATATCTTTGAAAAATACAAAACGTTTGCCGCTGATTCCATTATGCGGGTTGATCCTGGCAGAATTGCTGCCCAGGTGGTAACAGGGATCGGCTTTCTGGGCGCGGGTACGATTATGAGATTTAAAACCACCGTGCGGGGATTGACGACCGCTGCATCCTTATGGGTCGTAGCCGGTATTGGCTTGGCAGTAGGAAGCAGTTGCTATCTTCCGGCGATACTTACTACCCTTATAACCGTTTTTGCACTATACTTAGGGCCTCTCTTTGAGCGTGGTATCAGGCGTGATCTCTATAGAACTATTACGGTTTGCGTTTCCGGTACAGAGCCCAATTTTACCTCCATTACGGATGTGCTGAAAAACAACTCCATGGAGCTTCAGCATTATGAGTTTGAGCGCGATCTCGAGAAAAATGAAGTCCGGTACAGCATTGATGTGCGATATAAGGATGAGACTTTAGTCTCAAAGGTTTGCGACGACATTACAAAGTCAATCGGAGATATCACCAGGCTTGGGTGGGAATAATCATTTTTTGATTATCTAACTGCCGATCAAATAAACATTTGACAATACCTGGCCTATTTGATATATTCCCCCTGAAAGCACAAGGTTGCTAGCCAACTTTCAAGGGGTATGTTATACGTTGTCCTTACACGAGATTCTTAAAATTACGGAATGTCAAATAAGTCCCTTATAAACACGTCCATCTATCAATAACCGTTTTCATGGGAGATTTGATAATGATTAAGAACCTAGTATCGCCATTCAGGTTATTAACGTTAATGGCAGTATTAGTTTCTGGTGGTATATGCGGATGTTCTAAGGTTGATATGCCGGATGAAGTTATAACCGCATATCGCAAGGCCATCCAGATTAACCCGAAAATGGCGGACGCCCACTATAACCTGGGAATGGCCTACAATGACCGCGCCATGATTGATGAGGCAATAGCCGCGCTAAAAAAAAGCTACGGAAATTGATCCAAACTATAAGGATGCACTTTTACAACTGGGATTGCTTTGTCTGGAGAAAGAACGTTGGGAAGAAGCGATTGCTGCGCTCGAATCTGTAATCAGATTGGATCCCAGGAACGAATTGGCGCTTGGTAAGCTAGCCGATGTCTATAAAGCAAGAAAGATGTTTGGTGAAGCCATTCATGAGTACAAAAAGGTATTAGAAGCTAATCCCAACGACGTTGTGACCCAATATAATTTGGGTGCAGCTTATGCTGAAAAAAATGACCCGGAGGAGGCAATCAAGGCATTCAAAAAGGCCATTGAGCTCAATCCGAATTATGCCGACGCACATTTCGGTTTGGGTCAGATATTTTTAGACAGGAAACAACTGGAAGAAGCGACTGTAGAATTAAAAAAAAGCCGCAGATATTAATCCCCGCCATGCTTTGGCGCATTATTGCCTTGGATTGACCTACTACGCCCAACAGGATCTTATTAAGGCCGCGGAGGCATTTCGACGCTCAATCGAGGTTGACGCCAAAGATCCGAAGGCGCATTACAGCCTGGGGATTGTTTATGCGGACGAGAGGTTCTTTGACAAGGCCATAGAAGAGTTCCGTACGGTAATTAAGCTCGATGCTGGTAATGCAGAAGCGTATTATCGGCTTGGAAAAGCTTATGCAGACAAGCGGGTGCTTGTGAATGCCATTGCCACCATTCGCAAGGCTGCAGCGGCTCATTACAACATAAAGAATCCTTATTCAGACAAAAGGGCGCTGGATGAAGCTATTGCCTCATTACAAAAAGCCATTGAGGTGAATCCTTACAATCCATCGGTATATTTTGACCTTGGAAGCGCCTATTCACAAAGCAGAATCCTGGATGATGCCGCGGCGGCACTTGAAGAGACCGTTCGGATTGATCCGAATTTTGCAAAGGCACACTATGGTTTAAGCCTTATTTACGAGCGGAAAGGAATGAAAGAGGAGGCGCAGCGCGAGTTTTCATCATACAAGCAATTAACCGGTGAATGCGGGAAATAAATTGTCGGGAGACATATCTCCCGAAGGTCGTAATACCTGCGCGCCGAAATCAGGAGATCACAGAAAAGAGGGTTCAAGCCCTCTTTTTTTGTTTCATCATGGGGAAATCCGTCGTGTCCTATGCGGGATAAGATATATGCCTATCTGAAGTCTCATAACAGCGGCGCTACCAGCCATGAACTGGTTGAACAGGTATTGAAAATCACAGGCGCCTCACCAGGGATCAGTAAAACACTGATCCAGACTGCCGTTGCAGGAGACCGCAGGTTTGCAGTAGATGAGCAGCACCTCTGGAAAATTGCAGAAGGAGGGGGTACGCCTTTCCCGGAAACCGAGTTTGTTCTGCTCAGCTTCATAACGGCTGACACGGCTGAAAGGGCAAAAACGATTGTCGAAGTGAGTGCACAAAAAATCAAAAACGACACGATCGTAGACCGCCTTCACATCTGCATAAATCCCGGTTTGTCAGCCGCTTCAACCCTTCACTTGCCTCCCGATTTCATGCAGGAAATTAAAAATGGTGTTTCCGGGGAGAAGGCCGCGCGTTCTCTCGCTGATTTCTTCGCAGAGGCGGTTTTGGTCGGCTACGACATCCAGTCTGCCATGCATCAGATCAATAAGATACTGAATACCTTCCAGAGAACGATTGAAAATGCCTCGCTGTGTTTACGCTGCCTTACAAAGAAACTCATGCCTGCGCTTCACCAAAAATCGCTGAGCGATGTGGCCTCACACTTCAAACTCCCCATCCTGGATGTCCGGCGTACCGAAAGAGAGATCGGCACCATTGCAGATATCTTCTCCCGATACAAAGAATTATTAAAAGAACATGGCTTCAAAACCGTGGAAGAGGCACTGGAATTTCAATATCCTCTTATTGAATATGTCGATTTCAGTAAATATGCCTTCGATAAATATTTCCTGTGGTCCATCCCTCAGATGCCAGGCGTCTATAAAATGAAGAATAAACATGGTGAGGTAATTTATGTAGGCAAGGCAAAGAATTTGAAGGCACGGGTGAGTTCTTATTTTTGGAACACGGCAGACCGGTTGCAAAAGATAGCCGATCTGTTGCGGGACGTTTACTGCATTGAATATGAAGTTACCGGCTCGGAGCTTTCGGCAATGCTTATGGAATACCGGTTGATACAACAATACCGGCCACGAGTGAACCAGCAATTCGAAGTGCATGAAAGGCCTGCCCGGTATGGAAAATTGAGAAATTTCATTGCTATCTTACCTTCGTCAACAGAAGAAAGTCTGGAACTGTTCTTTGCCAGAGATGGATTGCCCCTGAAACAATACGAAGTCTTAAAAGATGCCGTAAACTTTTCCGAAGTCGAAAAAAATTTTAGATATCATGTATTATGGAACGGCGAAACATGGCCGCTCTCCCACGTGTGCAAACGCAGAGGAAACTCTTCCAAATGACCTTTTGACAGCCCGGATTGAGGGTGGGGAAATAGACATCGTGCTAAGTTGGTTGGAAGCAAACAAAGATTACGTGAATTACATAAATCTGGATACCGTTTGTACCAAAGATGCATGCATGAATCTGGTGAAGGATTATATCAAAGACGAAGAAACACCCCGAAAGAAGCATTTCCGCTTGAAGTAGCAATTCACCGGCTTAAAAACCTATTATCATAAATGGTTGCATATGAGCGCGCATCGCGGAATCCCAGCATGAAGGTAGGATTTTATGTGGGCTGCCTCATCAATTACGCCTATACCGACATTGCCGATGCAGTAATCGAGGTATTAAACCAATTTGGAGTTGAGGCGATTGTGTTCCCCAAAGCAGTTGTGCTGTGGCATCTCCGCTAGGTCGTTGAGGGATGTCAAGACGGCGCAAAGACTGGGAAATACAAGGCAAAAGCTATTAGAAAAAGCGGTGTGGAAGTTGTAACAACGGGTTGTCCAGGATGTCATTTCCAAATTGAAGACCTGCTTGATGCAACGGGTTCTGCGGTTAAATGTACGCACACCATACAGGTGTTGTGGAATGCTCTGGTTTCAACCACGAAATAGCCTCTGCCAGTAAAGCTCTGGTAAACCTGGTATAAAATGATGAACACTTTAAAAGCATTTATGGTTTTTTACTTTTTCCTGAGGGGGGATTTGTATGGCAACAATGACTGTTAGGGGAATTGATGCTGAGGTAGTTTATAAACGACTCGACAAGGTCATCCAAATTATGGATTTTTGATTCATTCATTGGTAATATTTTTTTGTTGAGATGCTTGAGTTTTTTTTTATCCTTAGAACATACTTTACCTCATTAAATTCTTCAGTGTCTCGCCTTCCTTTCTTTCCTCAACAAGATAAAATTCTGCTTCCTCATTAATTATCTCAAAAGGTAATTTCATCTGGTGGTATGTACAAATTTTCTTTTCTCTATGCTGTTCTGTCATCAGCGCTAACACCGACTTCTTATATTGTGTGTCCGGATTTCCTGATAAATGCTCGCCTTTGCTCTCGATTACATAACGCAGCAAAGCTGCAACCAAATTCTCCGTTGTGAAAGCGGGAGATTGCTTCGGAAAAGACCCCTCGCAATGACACAGGCTATGCTTTGATGACATATTATGCGTTGTCATTGCGAGCGAAGCGAAGCAATCTTTCTCTCATAAACAATCTGTACCTCCTGATAATGGGTAGATAGGGTTGCAAAAAAACTTACAAAAAAAAAGAAGTTTTTACACGGTAATACTATAAATAAATCATGCTAATCATGCCGCCAATGGTAGTGGCCGTAGCAACAGAATATTCTCACAACATAGTTGTGTAAGGTTGGATTGGTAAAATGACTATTTCAGGTAAATTGTCCTTCTAAGAAGTGAAGCGGAGAAGAATCTCATTTTACAAACGATGGGATTCTTCACTCCCATTGGTCGTTCAGATGACGCCTCTTCAATTTAATGGTATTGTACTCTTACCTCAGATATTTCGTATACCTGTCTATCACAGCAGCTTCTCGGCAATCTGGATAGCATTCAGGGCGGCTCCTTTTCGGATATTATCGCTTACCACCCACAGGTTGATTCCATGATCAATCGATTCATCTTCACGAATACGGCCCACAAAGACTTCGTCTTTCCCCGCAGCCAGGGTGGCCAAGGGATACAATTGATTGGCCGGATCATCCAACAGTTTAACACCCGGCGCCGTCGAAAGAAGCTTTTTTACTGCCGCTGCGGTAATTTTCTTCTCTGTTTCAATATTTATACACTCGCTATGACTGCGAAAAACAGGCACACGTACGGTCGTTGCAGTAACCCGGATACTATTATCCCCCATGATCTTTTTGGTCTCGCTTATCATCTTCATCTCTTCTGATGTATACCCATTAGGAAGAAACGCATTGCTTTGGGGAATCTGAGGCAACACGTTAAAGGCAATCTGGTGGGGAAACAGATTTCTTTTAAAACCTGCCTGCCCGGACAGAATACTCGCCGTCTCTTTTTGAAGTTCATCAATGGCTTTCAACCCTGCACCGGACACTGCCTGATATGTTGACACGACAATCCTCTTTATCCTGGCGGCATCATGGATTGGTTTCAAGGCAACCACCATCTGAATGGTGGAGCAATTCGGGTTGGCAATCACACCGTGATGCTTAGCAATATCCTGCGGATTCACCTCCGGCACCACCAGCGGCACGTCATCATCCATCCTGAAGGCGCTGGAATTATCCACACAAACGGCCCCACTCTCGATAGCGTAGGGCACATATTCCCTGCTGATGCTTGCCCCTGCGCTAAACAGGGCAATCTTTATGCCCTGAAATGAATGCCTCGTCAGTTCCTGCACGGTGTAATCAGCCCCGCAAAACCGCATCTTTTTCCCGGCAGAACGTTGAGAGGCTAGTAACCTCAATTCTTTCAACGGGAATTTTCTACTTTCCAGTATCCTGAGAAATTCCTCACCTACAGCACCCGTTGCACCAACTACGGCTACATTTACTGCCATCTTTTTCCAAAACTCCTTTCGTTACTCCGTTCTTTAATACAAAGACACGAAAAAGACTTTAATACTGAAATCCTGCAATCAAGACGCAACCCATTTTAATAAGTAGCTTCTCTAAAGGATGTGAAGAATTTAAACTATTTTATGGGAAATTCTTCTTTTTGATGAAGAATATAACACAAAAAGGGGGCAAAATACACTCCAAAATCAAGACGGAGATGCATTCAGGGGGGAAGTGCACGCAGGGCTTTTCCCGGTATTAAACCGTATGAGGAACTTGTTTTTCGGGCGAGTGGCGGGAGAAATCGTACGCAAGAAACGTAGTGCAAATGCACCATCTAACTCTTGTCAACAACTGTTTTCTTTTGATCTTTCACCCTCTTTTTATCCTGGTTTCCAATCCTTACTTAACCTAAGTTACGCATTTAAGAGCATAAGTAGCTGGTATACAAGGGTCTTCAAATATTTTCCTCACTACAAAGCTGTTTTTTTGAAGGTTATCCGCTTTCTTTTTATCGCCTGTGGATCAACTCCGAGTTTTTT